>CANJQC010000086.1 GCA_947476295.1 Planctomycetaceae bacterium
CGACTCGCAGCGGTGTGGAGATCCGCACCCGCTGTGTCTCAAAACCCACTGACCACCAACAAATCCTGCTGGAAAAACTCCGCCTCAAACTGCCCGCGAAAATAATCCAGAAGAAAATGTAGTGGAAACTTTTGCCGTGAAACCCACGAAAACACTGTCCTTTTTAAGCGAACTGGGGAAGTCGGGTTAGTTACGGAAGCCGGTTTAACACGGGGATTAATGCCATTTGCATCGTATCTCGTGCAATGGTTATGGTGCAGGCAACAAGATCGAGACAATTGTCGTCCACGCCAAACGGATCCTCGGTTTCCACGCTCGCCTCCTCGAGGCCAAAAAGTCCCAGCGAGATGATGAGCATCAGCAGGGGAGACCACCAGCCACAGCGTTGACAGAGCACGATTGGCAAGGTTAGGAGATAGATAAAAATTAACTGTTTAATCATGGAAACATAGACGAATGGCATCGGCGTCTTTTGAATTTTTTCACAGCCACCCTGCGCATCGACAAGACGACTCAGGAGCTCTTCCATATGGCACAACATCAGTGAATCAATGGTCTTCTGCCGATAATGAGTGCCAATCCAGTCGGAAATTGCGGCTGCAATCGCCGTCGGTGGACTACCAAATTTATTAGCAACTTTTGTGACCACTTCCGGGAGATACAAGTCGGCTTCTTCCGTGTCGCGTTTTCCTTGCAGATTCCGCCGTAGGCAAATGGCATATCCCGTCACAAGATTGGCTAGTCCTTCAGCGTCACTGGTGTGCTGACTGGCAAAACGAGTCAGATTCCGGCTCGCGTTAATCAGGGCGCCCCAATGCGTTCGGCCTTCCCAGTAGCGAGCGTTGGAGGCATTCATCCGAAAGACAATCATAAAACCAACTAAGGAGCCGAGAACGGCATGGCCAGCCGTGTCCAGTCCGAAAACGCCACCGTGGCTGATCCACCCGACATCAAGGCCAAGTCCGTAGACAGCCTGAATCAGCACCGCATAAAGAGCGAAGATGACCACTCGCTTCAGCGACCGGGGAAGCGCAGTTCCGCGAAACGAAAATGCCGTCTTCCACCAACTTTTACGATCATACGTGATCATGTTTTACAAGAGTTTCATCAAAACTATCGCGTCAGACATAGGCACTCGAATTTCGATGATAGTATCTGCAGCGCCGACGAAATCCAACAAAGCAAGCCTGTTTTCTGTTTAATTCTTCCCCCAAGTTCGTCGGCCGCGCAATGGATCCAGAGTATAACAATATGACGATAAATCGGATGCCAGCCATTGAAGGAGTCGTCAAGTCTGGTCACGATCCAAGGGACAGTGGAGCAGCCAAAGCCTGCTGCTGATGTCATCCTGGCTGAGAGCTACTAGGCTCTTGGCCAGCGGATGGTAGCAATCAAAATTTTTTCTTGTTAGAGTTCCGCAGCTTTTGCAGGGGAGTCTGTGCATGTTGAATGTCGAGCCACTACTCATTCAGGTGCCGTCGCGTCTCGACGGAAAGACGGCTGATAATCTCGAAGCTCAGTTACCTAGCCTAATTCCAGACAACTGCATCCATGTGATCATTGATCTGGCACTGGTAGATTTTATCAGTAGTTCTGGCATACGTTTTCTGGTGGTAACGCGTCGCCTGTGTCAAAAACGCGGAGGCGTCTGTGTGCTTTGCTGTCTGCGCGAACAGATTTTAGATGTACTCAAGATTTCCGGATTGACCGGTATCTTTCCGACTTTTGACGATGCGGAATCCGCCAAGAAATCGTTGGAGGCTGAACAGCCAAACTGAAGGATGCCTGCTGGTTCACTGGCGTCAGGGTCAGGGCCCCGCTATGCAGGCCGCGGTGACTCCACGTGGCCACGAAATCCCACGGGGAATCGTGGTGCAGTCAAGATTTTATCCCACCTGTAGCGAATCTGTAGAATTCGCGATCGGCACCGTCGCCAAGAATTTCTAGGAGATGCAGCTTTGACGGACACTCATGAAACAAATGCGAACGCCGAAGATAACTCAGACCTGCCAGGCCAAGGATTGACCCGTGAAGAAGCGTTTCGGCGAATGTTGGACGGGCATTGGCGGTATCTGATGAATGAGCGGAAGAACACGGATACGACGAATGAGGATCGGCAGCGTCATGTGCACGGACAGTATCCATTCGTGGCAATTCTGGGCTGTGCCGATTCCCGAGTATCGCCTGAATTGATCTTCGATCAGCGTCAAGGTGACCTCTTTGTCGTGCGCGTCGCCGGGAATGTGGCTGGCGACTTTGAGCAGGCAAGTCTTGAATACGCGATTGAGCATCTGGGCGTGAAGCTGGTCGTTGTGATGGGACATGAACATTGCGGGGCAGTAAAAGCAGCACTCAGTTACACGGAAATGCCAGGAGCCATCGGACGACTGCTGCAGGAAATTGTGCCGGCTGCGAGAAATGCACGGGAGATGCCAGGTGACCTTCTGGGGAATGCCGTGCGTTGCAACGTATGCCGTGCTGTGGACACCCTGATGGCCAACAGTGCTTGCATTGGAGATGCTGTAGCTAGTGGAAGCGTACGCATGATCGGACTTGTCTACGATCTTGCGTCTGGCGATTTGGATTTTCAGAGGACCATCGGATAACGCGTTGGGCGGCTATCTCGATATCTTAATGCCCGACTAAATGCCAGAGCGTGGGGCAATGCCCACGCTCTTGAACGAGAATTATCGCTTCAAAAACATCTCATCGACATTCAACAGGACGTTGCTGACAACCGTCATGGCGGCAGCGTTGAGTGGGTCCATGCCTTCGGGCAGGGCACCCAGTGGATCGGTTGCGAGTTTGGCGGCGTTGTCTGGCTGTGCAGCAAGTTCTCGGTGCATGTCACTAAACAGTGTGACCAATGCCAACAGTTCGGACTCCGAAGGATCTCGCAGGAGGCAGCGTTTGAATCCTTCTGCGATTTGAAAGCTGACAGGACCGTCGTGTTGAAGCATCGTGCGAGCCAAGGCCTGGGCCGCTTCGACGTAGACGGGATCATTTAGAGTCACCAATGCCTGGAGGGGCGTGTTCGTCTGATTTCTGCGTAATGTGCAGACTTCACGATTTGGCGCATCGAAGGTAGCCATTGAGGGATAGGGATTGCTGCGACGCCAAGTCGTATAAATTCCGCGGCGATAACGATCTTCGCCCATGCTGGTTTGCCAATCCGTCGAACTTCCAAACGCGGCGGACAAACCGAGGTTTGGCTGTGGCGGCTTGACGGGTGGCCCGTACATTTTCTTACTGAACAATCCCGCAACCTGCAACGCTTGGTCGCGCACCATTTCAGCGCTCAAACGCACGCGAGGTCCGCATTGATACGATCGACTTTTCGCTCACCACGACCGTTGATGTGTCGCTCAAACGGGGCTCCGCCGCGACTCAGGTTGTGCATGCCACAAATCTCAGCCTGAATCTGAGTTCCGCCAGCACGTTTGAAAAAGTGATTGGCGGTTCCGGGAATGATTTCCTGATCGGCAACACGCTGGCCAACACATTGACCGGCAATGCTGGCAATGATCAGCTTCTGCGAGGTGCCGGACGTGACATTCTGATCGGCGGTCTCGGGCTCGACGTCCTCAATGGCGGAGCTGATGACGACATCCTGATCGCCGGACGCACGACCAGCGACGCATTGTTCGGCAATTTGAACGATCTTCGCACGGAATGGATTTCCGCCAATCCGTATGCGACGCGAATTGCTAACCTGCGTAGAGCGGTTGGAGCATCAGGTGCTTCACTCAAGGCAAAAGTCAACGTGTTCAATGATGCGGCCGCCATTGACACACTCATTGGCGGCGGTGGAACCGACTGGTACTTCCGTGCTCTCGATGACGTCATCACGGATCTTCTGGCAGGCGAGAGTCTTGATGTGCTCTGACAGAATCATGGCGTGAAATCACTTTGCATCGACCGGAGTTCCGGAGTGTTCCTCCATTACGGACAGGTGATGATCATTGAGTCGGCACCATGCGAATACAGACGGGCTTGCCAACCTTGATGGAATCTCCCGTCGGTGTTAACGCGCCGGTCTCCTGGTCGATTGCGAACACATGGATCGAATCTGAGTTCTGGTTTTCGGCGAGCAGCCATTTGCCACCGGGTTCAATAAAGAAGTTGCGGGGTTCCCTGCCACCCGTCGGCTCATTCTCCACCCATGTCAGCAAACCTGTTATCTGATTGATCGAATAAACGGTGATTGAATCCGGACCGCGATTGCTGATATATAGGAATTTTCCGCTCGGATGACACAGGCATTCTGCGGTGCTCTTCTGGCCTTCATGTCCGCCGGGAATCGTGGTGATATCCTGAATTGCCTTCAGTGCCCCGGTCCTAGCATTGCGTGCAAACGCGGTTGCCACCAGTGAGGTTTCGTTGTTGGTGTACGCAAAATTGCCGGACGGATGGATGGCAAAGTGTCGAGGCCCGCCGCCGAGTGTCACGCTCGCTGATGGCGGATTTGACGGCGACAATGTCGAACTTTCTGCATCAAGCTTGTAGATAAAGATCTTGTCCAGCCCAAGATCTGCCACATAAGCGAAGCGGTTGTCGCTGCTCAAATTGACGGAATGAGCGCGCGGCTTAAGTTCAGCAGCGTTCTTTCGAGTCGGATCTTCGTGGTGAATGTTGCTGCTTGCTTCGCCAAGTTTTCCATCAGCACCGATTGGATACGCAACGACGTTGCCGCCAGAGTAATTGGCGATCAGCAGCGTGCGACCTGTGGCATCGATGTTACAATGACAGGGAGAACCGCCGAACGATGGCTGGTCATTCAGTTTCATCAGCGTTCCGTCAGCATTGATTTTCATCGCGGTTACGCCACCGTTGCCCTTGCCAGGCCCTTCGCTCAATTCGTTTACGGCGTACAAAAACTTCAGTGTCGGATGTATGGCCAGAAAAGACGGGTTCGTCAGTTCAATCGCCAGCTTTGGATCAGTCAGCTTGCCCGTTTCGGAATCAAAAAGGCATGTATAAATTCCCTTGCTGATGCTATCCCCTGTGCTGTACGTCCCGATAAAGACGCGGAACTCTTCTGCTGTCGCCGTCGGTGATCTACCGAAAAAGCTCATCGCAATAATTCCGAAAATCCACAAGCGGTTCGTTCGAGAAGCGGCCATGCAACTTGCCCTGTTCAATGATTCTGTAAAGACTTCACGAATTGCCATTCAATCCGGGTTTATCACGCACACAGCGTACGGCAGTCGGAGGGTGCGTTACAATCGACTGGACCATGAATATGGAGTGGAGGTGCAGAGTTGCAGCATTTTCCAATGGCGTTGCCCCAATGGCACTCGTTTTACGCTATCGATATGCGGACGGGACGTCCGCGCTCCGGGGAGCGTTCATGCTGCTGTCCGTTGCTTTATTTTAGGTGCGTTTCATTCGGTTGTCCCCCATTCGGTTGTATCACTTTGTCGCATGAAATGCACAACCGAATGGGGACAACCGAATGAACAGAATCGTCGGGAACACGGGTTCGGAACACACGCCATCGGCGTGAACCGCGCGTGCCAATGCCTGAAGGTGGCGGGCTCAGAAAAGGGGTCAGGAACCAATAGTTCGAAGCACCCTTCGGGCCATTTGGCTATTGGTTCCTGACCCCTTTTCTGAGCCCGATGAGTCTGACAGCTAATGCTGCGAGAATCGTTCGTACAAGCCGGCATAGACGCCGTCGTGGGTGATCAGTTCGTCATGGGTTCCACGTTCGACGATTTCCCCGTGATCGAGTACGACGACCAGATCAGCGTTGCGGATGGTGCTGAGGCGATGCGCGACGACAAATGCTGTCCGGCCGTTGAGAAGAACCTCCAAAGCATTTTGCAGACGCAATTCTGTGGCGCTGTCGATGCTGCTGGTGGCCTCGTCCAGAACCAGAATTGAAGGGTCTGCCAGCATAGCGCGTGCAAAACAGATGAGTTGCCGTTGCCCGGAACTCACGGCGGCGCCGCCTTCACCGACCCGAGTCTGAAGACCTTCCGGCAAAGCGGTCAGGAGATCCTCACAGTCCAGTTTGCGCAGCACATCGACAATGTCGGCGTCTGAGGCTTCCGGTCGAGAGAAGCGGATGTTTTCTGCCACGGTATCGCAGAACAAAAAATTCTGCTGCTGCACAATTCCCATGCGACGATGCAGAGAATGACCGGCGATATTCCGGATGTCGTGCCCATCAATGAACACTTGCCCTGAATCAGCCAGATAAAACCGACATACCAGATTGATGATCGACGATTTTCCACTCCCGGTGTGTCCGACCAAAGCAATCACCTGACCGGGTTTCGCCAAAAACGAAATCTGATGCAATACCGGACGATCGGCATCGTATCCGAATGTCACGTTCCTGAATTCCACATGGCCGCGAATCGTGTTTAACTTCAACGCATCCGGCGGCTCGACCCATTCCGGCTCCGTATCCAGCAGGCGATAGAGTCGTTCGGCTCCCGCCATCGCGGTCATGGCTTGGTTGTACTGGTTGCCAAGAATTGAGATTGGCGAGAAAAAAAGGTTGGCCATGAAAAAGAACCCGACCAGATCACCAATTTCGGTCGAATGTCCCGGCGTGAGAACTCGATAACCGCCCACCAGCAGCAAAACGGCCATAAAGATCTGACTGTTCAGTTCCAGCAGCGGCAGAAACTTGCCATGTGTCTTCAAGACCTTGCTGTTATAGCGAGAATGATCCAGCGACAGTTCTTCGAAAAGGCGGGCGTTTTCGTGCTGACGAACAAACCCCTGAGTGACACGAATGCCGACGACCGATTCGACCAGTGTCGCCGTGACACGACTGAATGATTCCCGCATATTTCGCAGAGCGTTGCTCAATCGTCGATGGAAGTGATGGTTAATGAGCCAGATCACGGGGGCCAGTCCCAGCACGATCAGAAACAGCGACCAGTCGTACCAAATCATTGCGGTCGCCGCGATTCCCATCTGAATAAACTGCACGAGTGTGACATAAAAGACTTCCTGAACACCGATTCGTATGTCTTCTACATCCGACGTCATGCGACTGATAACGCGACCGATGCGATTGGTGTGAAACCACCGCATGGGCATCCGCTGCATGTGTCGAAACAGTTGATTCCTCAGATCAGCGACGACGGACTCACCCAGTTCGAGTGCCAGCCGCTGTCGATAGTGCATGATGAACTGCGTCGAGATCGCAAGGAGTGCGAAACCGATCGCGCTCTGAATCACACCGGCTGAATCCTTATTGGAGATCGGGCCACGAATCACTGCGGCAATGAACCATGTGAGGGCAGGCAACTGGACCGCCCGGATCACGACTGAAACCAGCAGCCAGAATCGCTTCCTGCCATAAGGGCGCGTGGCATCCATCAGGCGCGCGATGAGTCTGAAATCGAGCGGCTTTTGTCGCGGCTCGTCTTCACGTACGATGTGGCGTGTGATCGATTGTTGAAGTGTGGCGACGCGAGACATGGCTTCCTGGGGGGACTTGCGGGACTATTCAGTTCTTGATCACTGTTTCGTGTTTGGTACATGTCAGGACAGATCTGGAGTTCCGCGCGACTGAAAGGCCCTGAAGCTCGGCGAGTTCCCGGTAGTAATCGCAGGTCTCCAGCAGTTCTTCATGCGTTCCGACATCGCTGATTGTGCCGTGCTGAAGAACGACGATGCGATCAGTCCGACTGAGTGTGCTGAGTCGGTTGGAAACGACGATCGTGGTTCGATCATGCATAGCAGCAACCATTGCTTCCCGGATTTCATGTTCCGTATCGGGATCCACTGAGGCTGTGGCATCATCGAGCAGCAGGATAGATGGATTCGTCACGATAGCCCGCGCAATCGCCAGACGCTGTCGTTGGCCACCGGACAGGTTCGAGCCGTGTTCGCCGACCATCGATTCATACTGATCCGGCAGTTCGCAAATGAACTCATCCGCAATCGCGATCTTTGCCGCAGCCGTAATCTGGTCGGGAGTCGCATCCGGAACCCCAAATGCAATGTTTGCAGCGACTGTGTTGCTGAACAGGAAACTGTCCTGGAACACAATACCCGTCGCGCGCCGCAGGTCGTCAAGATTCAGCTTCCGCAGATCGACGCCATCGAGGCGGATGCTGCCGTCATGAACATCGTAGAATCTCTTCAGCAGACTCAGCAACGTCGTCTTCCCCGATCCTGTGGGGCCGGTGATTCCTATACACTCACCCGATTCAATTCGCAGTGAAACATCGTGCAGAATCATGCGATCCGGATGATAACCAAATGAGACGTCGTCCAGTTCGATCGATTCTGCGACATGCTTCAGACGCTGTGCGTTGGGAGGTGTTGCAATCTGAATCGGCTCGTCCAGCACTTCGAAGACTCGCCCCGCACTGGCCAGGCTCGTCTGAATACTGTTTGCAATGTTAGTGATTTGTGAGACCTGGTTGGCGAATTCGTGCAGGAGATTGGCAAACACAAACAAGCCTGTGCCGAGTGCCAGCTCACCGCGAATCACAAGCATTCCGCCGTAGCCGATCAGCACCAGCATATTGATTTGTGTCAGCAGTCCCATGCTGGGCTGAAATGTCGAAATCCGGAAGAAAATTGATTCCTTGAGGTCCCGAATATCGTGATTGGCTTTCTGAAAGCGATCTGCCTGTTCGGCTTCCCTCGCAAAACCTTTCACGACCTGGATGCCCTGAAGATTTTCGACCAGAGTACGAATCATCACGTCGCTCAGCGTACTGGCCTGGCGGTAAGCTGGTTGCACGAGTTTCGAGAAAACGACCGCTCCGATCCACAGCAGCGGTGTACTGGCAAGACAAACCAAAGTCAGTCCCACGTGCATTTTCAGCATGTAGACCAGATAGACGGTCAGCGTCAGAAACACGGTCAACACTTTGATGATCACACCATCGACAAAGGCGCCGACATGACTGGCGTCGCCAGCGGCGCGGTTGATGATGGAACTGCTCTCGCCTGCATCGTAAAAGCTGAAACTCAGTTGTTGCAGTTTTGAATAAACATCGGTACGAACGCGAACGAGCACTTCCTGCGACAGTGCGCTGGACGCGATGGCGGCCAGATATTTTAAAGCTGCGGTGAAAATCGCCACGACCAGAATGAGGCCAGACAATGCGATGATGACTTGAATGGGGCTCCAGGTGGCTGGTGGACGCAGGCCCAGCGGCCATTGAGGCGGCCCTGAATTCTTAAGAACCTGAGAAGAAAGGTAGTCAATACCCAGGCCTGTCATTCCTAGGGTTGACAGGCTCAGCACGACGAGCGTGATCTGCATGATGACCACAGCCGTGCAGGGGCCGCGATACTCGAGTGCCAGCCTCAGCAAGCGGCGCAGCAGCTTTCTTGAGGACAGCTTGCGGCGCGCCTGTGGGTTGGTTTGACTTCCCTGCGATGACCCTGAAACCCCGGACAACTTGGTAACCTTAACTTCCCAATTCAAACTCGATGATTAGCGACAGTGGCATTCTTATGGCTGAGCGGGGTTTCAGAAAAGAGGAAATTCTCGCGAAGTATGAGTTTCCGAAGGCTGTGAAGAAGAAAAAGGCTCTGAAAGACTGCCGTTCTTAAAACTTTCCCAGCATTTTGGAGTCAATCTGCGTAGTCGTGGTCGCGGGAACGTGACTGGACTCTCCGAGTCTAGACGAAAAATAGTGGATGTTTGTGTGAAGCAATTGAATTGCACGTTTTGAAGTTACGCATTTCAGGCCCGGAGGGCCGACATAATCCAATGCCGGTGGCGTGAGCCACCGGTAAACGAGAATCAATAATCAGAGGCCTGAGGGGCCGGCACACTGGCGAATGTGTCAGCCCTTCAGGCCTGAATCGCTGTATTTTGCTCATTCCGGTGGCTCACGCCACCGGCTGACGATGTGACGGGCTTCCAGCCCTGACAAAATGCGCAACTTCAAAACTCGCACGTCGGGTTGTTAGACTACGTTTGCCGCTGTGTTCGGGGAGTTTACTCCGCCTCGCTCGCCTCCACTGATGCCACCTCGATGCTGTACGAATACAATGCCAACACCGCTGACGAAGTCCCTTACGAAAAACCTCATTCGGACATGGCTGACTTGCGCGATCGTGTGGCTGACTTTGCTCGGCATTTGTGATTTTGCATTGGCGCAGGATAATTCAGCTGAAGTGAATGCAACGAGCAATGGCGTGAAAGTGTCGCGACTTCGCTTGGGGCTAGGCGGGTTAGGGCGTGTCGGGTGCTGGATCCCGATTCGTTTTGAAGCCAGCGGTTTGCCGAGTGGCTCCAGTGTGAAGGTTATGGTCATTGCGAGTGATGCACGCGGTGATCAGTGTTCGGACAATGTGGCCACGACCACGTCTGACAGTTTTGGAAACATCGCCGTAGCATCGGTCTTTATGACTGGACGTCTCGATGGGAATGTCACTGTTCGTCTGCTTGGCAACGGAGACAATGTCCTGTGGCAACACAGTGTTCGATGTCGAAGTGACCACGAATTCTCGATCCCGGAATCGCCGTCAGGGATCAATCCCATACAGTCAGAACTGACTCTAATGAAACACGGCCCGATCAGTTTCGCCACGATCGGACTGCCGGATGCTCTGGCAACGCTGGCAAACGAACTTGCTGCAGGCGACACAACCAGCGACACGCTGGCCGTGATGTCAGTGGAATCGATCGCAGATTTCCCAACGTCGCGCCGCGGGCTGGACTGCGTCGATTTTCTGTATCTGGTTGAATCGTATGAACTGTCAGAATTACAACGGCAGGCGGTTGAGGATTGGGTGACTTCCGGCGGACACTTGATTGTCAGTTGTGGTGGAAAGTTGCCGGAGTTGCTGCAATCCACAGTGGGAAACTGGCTGCAACCTGTTTTTCAGATTGAAACGACGCCGATGTTCAGTCAGGATCTGTCGGCACTGCAGAATTTTGTGTCGGGTTCCAGCCAGCTTCAGACGTATCGTAAGTCGGTACCAATCATGAAGCTGCGATCAAATCAGGCGTGGTCAGTTGTCGATTCGATCAATGGGCCGTTGATGCAGCGTGTGAGTTATGGTGCGGGAATGATCACGGTTGTGGCTGTTGATCTGAATGAGAAACCAGTCAACCAGTGGTTGTCGCTGCCTCAGCTCTATGAAATGCTGATTTTCGGACGTCAGTTGGATACCTCAGAAAACCGGGTCTCCCGCAGCGGGCGGATCTCCAGTTCTGGCGTTTCCGATCTGGCAACGCAGCTGGCAGTGGTGTCTGATGCGGTTCCTGCTGCGGAGCGATGGTCAACGTGGAGTGTCATGCTTCTGATCGTCGTGTTTCTGCTGGTGATTGGGCCGATGGATTATCTGCTTGTCGTGCGGCTTTTGAAGAAACCACATCTGACGTGGCTGACTTTTCCGCTCCTGATCGCGGCGGCATGTGCCATGGCCGTCTCATGGGTTGGAACTCGAGATGCGCCTTTGATTGTACGGCAGGTTCATCTGCTCGATGTCGCTCAGCCTAATTTCAAACAATCGATTCGTATGCGATCATGGGGCAGTATTTCGGCAGCCGATTCCGGCGCCATTTCTATCACCGCAAAGCCACTACCGATTTCCGCGACGGTCGGTCAGAACATGGCAATTGATGCACAAACCACTGTGTCTTGGCAGGGGCGAGCGGAAGACGTTTACGGTGGGTTGTATCGTGAAGGCGGCGTCGCGCTGGGACGACAGCTGAGTCATCGCAGCGACAGACCGAACGGCGAAGGTTCCGGTTTTTCATCAGTCCCGATGCTGACTGATGGATCATCAGCATTCTTGGCCGAGACGTTTGCAGATATTTCTTCGTCAATGGTTGTGGAGTCGCATCTGCGAGGGTCGCCGGGTGGCCTGCTTGAGGGTGAATTCACGCATCATTTTTTGTCGCCGATTCGCGACTGGGCTGTTGTGTTTGGAAACCGCGTGTATCGTCCGTCACCAAAAGCCAACGCAGATGCGTATATGATTGAACCAGGCAAACCGTGGTCGCGAGAAAACAATTCGGTGACGGTTTCTGATCTGCGTGAGTTCCTGAAGGGCATCCGAGTGCCGGAACATGCGGTTCAGCCGAAATCTGCCCTGTCGCCGAACCATATTCAGGTTAAGTCATTTTACAATACTCAGGGAACGAATCCGCTGGACATTCTGATGATGGTGTCGCTGTATGAAGTTCCCGGCGGCGAAACGTTTGTGAAGTTACAGAATAATGCCTTGCGGCGTGATGACGTGAGCGACGTGATTCACCTGAATACAGTCCTTGTGTTGGGCACGCTGGATCGTCCGTTGTCGGAAATGATTGTTAACGGAACAACCCTGGCCCCGACGGAATCGCAGACGGTTGTCCGATTGCTGCTGCCCGTCATGCGGGTCGGAAGTGCTGAAGATTCCCCAATGGCGGAACCGCTGGCGGCTGTGGGTGACCAATCTGTGGGGCAGGCTTCAAGCCAGCCCGTTGTGTTGGAAGAGCAGGCAATTCGGCAATGATTGGCAGGCTGGAAGCCTGCCCCACGCTCGCCTCCGGTGGAATTGAATCGTTTAACCCGTGGTCGAAGACCAGGCCAACTGAACTGAAACACAATCATGATCGAAACTAGAAACCTCACTAAGCGCTACGGTAACCTGATTGCCGCAAACGACATCACGCTCAAGCTGGAAGACGGCGATGTGTTCGGTTTTATCGGGCCGAACGGTTCCGGCAAAACAACGACCATGCGTATGATCGCGACGCTGTTGAGTCCTGACCATGGCGAGGCGTACGTGTGCGGAAAATCCATTTACACTGATCAGGAAGAAATTCGCCGTCTGGTGGGATTCATGCCGGATTTTTTTGGCGTCTACGATGATATGACGGTTGTAGAGTACCTAGAATTCTTTGCCGCCGCTTATCGCATCAAAGGTCCTGCCCGCCGCAGGGTCTGTGAGGAAAAACTTGAACTCGTTGACATGTCATTCAAACGAGATGCGATGGTCAATGAACTCTCTCGCGGTCAGACACAACGCATCGGACTCGCCCGAACACTGTTGCATGATCCTCAGGTTCTGCTGCTGGATGAACCTGCGAGCGGCCTTGACCCTCGCGCGCGAATTGAGATCCGAAATCTGCTCAAACGTCTGGGGGAAATGAAAAAAACGGTGATTGTCAGCAGTCATATTTTGCCGGAACTTGCGGACGTCTGTACGCGGGTGGGCATGATCGAAAAAGGCCACATGATCATCGATGGCAACGTCGCCGAAGTCATGCGCAGGGCGCGGCAGAGAATCATGTTGAATATCCGGGTCAGGGAACGTGTGGAAGATGCTGCTAAACTGCTGGAACAGCTTGATTGTACCGAACTGGTCACCATCACGAAGGACAAGATGCTGGAACTGACGCTCAGGCCGACCGTGGAAGACTACAGCATCATCCCGACAGAACTCGTAAACGCTAAGTTTTCTGTGACGTTGTTTCGTGAAGAAGAGGTCAACCTCGAAACCGCGTTTCTGCAGCTCACAAAGGGCCTCGTGCAGTAGGCATGAGCAACACGAGCCCTATTCGGCCGTCGCTTTTGCTGCGTCGAACAGGGTGGGCTGGCGCGGCTTCTCGTCCACGCGGTCATGAGTGAGCAAATTGGCGCACGAGCGGCATGCGTCAGCTTGCCGTTACAAAAACGAGGTACCGGAGGGCTCACGCCGCTCCGCTCGCCAGACTCACGCTGTGACCGGACAACATCAAAATGCAGCGGCACGTTTTCCCATGAGTGACAGCATCGGCATCGAGATCAGTACGAACGCGGGAACCAGCAACAGTCCCGCTGCGGGACCTAGCGCGATCGACAGCAGATGCTGAACGGGAATCAGAATGATTCCTGCGCCAACGGTTGCCAGCAGCGTCCGCAGTGGAATGGATCGTACGGTCAGAGTCAGCATAATGGCCATGCCGCCGGGGATCGACAGCAGATGGCTGAACTCCGGTGCCCACATGGAAACGACCATGCAAATCGTTGCCTGGCCTAGCCAAAATGCATCCCACACGATGCGTTGATCAATCCGACGCAGCATCCAGTGCGCGATGCTCAGGGCCATCAGCAGACTCAGACACCACATCGCAAATGACAATCCGTGACCGTACCAGACAAACGGCCGCGGCAAAAGCATAGTGCCTCTAATACTCGCACTGAGAATCCAGCCCACAATCGGAGCCGCAGTCATGATCAGCAGCATCGTGAGCCATACTCGCAGTGATTGCTTCAGAGCATCGCCCCGCAGCACATGCCGTCCGTAGAGTTGCACGGAAATAACCAGCAGTGCAAAGCGAATGGGCAGGCACCACCAGACAGGAAAATGAAGCACAAACAGACCGAGTACGTCAAAGAACACAGCATCCTCCTTTGTCGCCGCCAGATCTTCGGCGTTGCTCGCAATGAGAGTGGACAGCTTCAATGCGTGTTCGCCAAAATGCTGGACACTGTGAGGATCCAGGTTGGCGAACGTGTCGTCTGGCTGATGATACCGATGGGCTCCGTCAATAATCGCGAAGTTGAATCCCCGCCATCCGGCCTGCTGAAACACGCTGAAGTCCGTGCCGTTGGGCATCGAACGATAAATGGCGGTGAACAATGAGCCCGTGACTCGGGGTCGGGCCGTCGTATTCACCCATGCATCAACAGCCGCAGAATTTCCCGCGTGAGTTTCGTACATGACCACGGGCCCTGAGGTGCCTCGTGCGTCGAAATTCAGCACCAGAGGTCGTTGCTGCGACAACGGATGTGATCGGACAAATTCGCTCGCTCCCAGGAGACCGGCTTCTTCGCCATCGGTGAACAGCAACCAAACTGGTCGCTTCAGCCGTGCCGATTGCAGAGTCAACAGTCGACCGGCTTCGACAACCGCTGCAACGCAGCCGCCCGCATCCCCGGCACCGGGACCAAAGCGGCACGAATCATAATGCGTCGCCAGTACCAAAGGCTGCACAGACAGTCCAGTCTGTTCCGGTCGCCGCGCGACGATGTTATGCAACCGCAGCGGCGAGTCACCTTCACGACCGTCTGCCTGACTTGACTGAACTTCAACGTGCCAGCCATGTTCCTGCAACAGGCGAACCAATCGACCTCGCACAGCATCGTTCTGGACCGATCCGGCGGGATGCGTTGTGCCATCGAACACCTGTTGATGAATCTTCAGCGCTCGCTCGGCCGAGAACGCGGGCACACCAGTTGCGCCGAACGCATCGGCGTCCCGTTCCGAAACCACAGCAGGCCCGCGATACTGGAAGCAAACAAGCAGTTCAATCAGCAGCAGCGTAAGCACGGAAAGACAAAGCATAGTGCGTTGTGAAAGTTTCATCGGCGGAGCGTAACGCACGGGCAGCGAAAGTTCCAAACAGAAGATTGGGCGGAATTGGATCTGAACTGCCTTGCGGTTGAAAACTTGACACGAACAGTCAATGTCTCAGTCGCCAACTGAAATCGCTCGGCTGGACCGTCAGGCGATATTGTTCAGTACCACAATGCCAACTTTAAGATAGGGACGTTTGTCATCACGCATCAATTCGGTGTGCTGGGGATCTTGTTTCGCCTGAGGTCCCGAAGATGATGACTGAGTGTCATGACACTCCCGTTTGTAAAGCCCAGCCAGTCAGATCCGACGCCTTACGGCATTGTCCGACCTGGATACCTTCACGTAAATCTCGGGGCAGGCTCCCAGAGCAAACGCAGGCCATTGAACACCACCACGACGGTGCTTCCTTCGTGCCCGAGCACACCCAGCCAAAGTGGCAAATCGAAGAATGTCGCAATGACGAGCACACCGATCATGGTAAAGGCGAAGATCATATTCTGGCGAACTCGTTTTCTCGCTAACCGGCTGATCCAAACTGCAAGTGGCAGCGCACGCAGGTCGTCTCGCATCAGGACCACATCGGCAACTTCGAGGGCGACGTCGGTACCGGCACCTCCCATGGCGATTCCCACACTCGCCACTGCCAGGGCCGGCGCATCGTTGACGCCGTCGCCAACCATCGCCACCAGCCCGCCGTTTTCAGCGAGACGACGCAACTCGACAACTTTTTGATCGGGCAGGAGACCAGCGCGAACTTCGTCGGCATGAAGCAACTTTGCGATCGCTCGCGCCACGCGTTCATGATCTCCCGTGAGGATTACGATTTTGCGAATGCCCAGGCGCTTCAAGGCGTCAATCGTCGCTGTGGCTTCAGGACGAATCAGGTCGGCCACACCAATGACACCGCACAACGACTCTTCCACCGTCAGAACCAACAGTGCGGTCTGACCACGTTCTCGAATACGCTGCGCTTGCTCAAGGAGTTCAGCCGGGACAGCAATGTCATGTGTCTCGAACAAGCCTTCCCGCCCAACGCCGACCCAGATGCCGTCCACTCGAGCATGAACCCCATGCCCCGTGTGGCTGTGAAATTCACTCAGCGGCGATTCTGATATCGCAATGCCGCGACGACGGACTTCGGCCACCACGGGCACTCCTAACGGGTGCTCGCTGCGTTGCTCGACCGTCGCTGCCAGACTGAGCATCCGCGCCTCATCGACACCCTCCGGGGTCCAAACTTCGGTCACGCCTGGCTTCCCGAGCGTCACGGTCCCGGTCTTGTCTAACGCAATGACGTCCACCTTGCCCAAAGACTCCAGGTGAACTCCGCCTTTGAAGAGCACTCCGTGCCGTCCAGCCCGTGCGATGGCCGAAAGCAAGACTGCAGGAGCACTGACGACGACCGCACAGGGAGAGGCCGCGACCAGCATCACCATCGCATGATAGAACGCATCGTACCAACTGGCAGTATGCACGATCCTTGCTCCCAGAAACACCAGTGCTGCAGCCGCTATCACTCCGATCACATAGGGCTGCTGCCAGGACTCGACGAACCGTTGGGTCGGAGTCTTCTGGGCCTGTGCCTCCTGTACCATGTGGACGATTCGTTCTAGGGTTGTGTCCGCTACCGCTCTCGTCATCCGAACGAGCACACTCCCCTGACTATTGATCGTGCCGGAAAAAACCATAGCACCCAGAGGCTTGTGAATGGGTTCACTCTCACCGGTCAGTGTGGCTTCATCCGCCCAGGTTTCACCGTCGCACACGATGGCATCGACCGCGAAACGCTCACCTGGGCGAATGCGTATCACATCACCGATCTGCAGAGATTCGACAGGCACCCGCTGGTCCTCGGAGACCCCTTCCCGAACCAGCAAGGCCTCGCGCGGACGCAATTGGATCAACGACTCGATGGAACGCGTCGTCCGATACATTGCGAAAGCCTCCAGCGTGCCACTCAGAGAAAACAAAAAAAGTAGCACGACGCCTTCGATCCAGTCCCCGATCGCTGCGGCTCCAATCGCCGCCAGGATCATCAACAGATCAACGTTGAGCTGACGGTTCCTGAGTGCAGAGACGGCATTGACTGTCGGCCCGAGTCCTCCGGCCAAGTAGGCCGCGGCGCAGGCCGCAACTGACCATTCACTGGCGGTCGAGAAATCCATTCGATGCAGAACAGCGCCGACAGTTCCCAGGACCGCACAAATCGCTGTCGCAATTGCTCCGAAAATCGGCGGCAATGCTTTAACCGCTGTTTGTGCTCGCGTCGATTTGGCTTCAAAATCAACGGCCGCTTGTAAACTCATACTCAAGGCTTCCTTTCAGGGATACGCATGTGATTCACGCCGGAGACCCTAGAAGGTGTCGCACTCTCCTGTGACCGACAACATACTCTGTCACAGTAGATCAATAATCTCGCCGGCACAGAGGCGTGTGAGGAGACCATCGACTGCTCGGAAGTACCGATCTGTTCCCGTGCTGCCAGTTCAATCAACCTTCAGCTTCCTTCGAAACACTGTATTCCCGTTGGTGATGTAAAGGTACTCGTGGTTCGTTCCAGCGAGGGTGCAGCTGGTCAGAGGCTGCTCTTCCAGTGGCCGGGGAAGGACTCCGCACTGGCGGCCGGTGGGATCGAAGATCTGGACGCCCAGAGCCGACGTGACGTAGTAGCGGCCGGATTTGTCGATGGCTGTTCCGTCGCCGTGTGAAGCGGGCAGGTAGGGTGGTGGTTCGTTGAATTTGAATTCGCCTTTGGGGTCGATCGGCAGACGCATGGTCAAGGTGGGTAGTTTGGCGTCAAGCGTGCCGTCCGCGTTGACTCGAAACAGCCATGTATTTCCTCCGCCATAATCGGAGACCGCCAGCGTGCCCTGATCGCTGGACAACGCGATGCCGTTAGGGCGATTGATTCCCGTATCAACGGCGGTGACTTCGCCGGTCTTGATGCTGATCCGTGTCACTCGCTGGTGCTGCGTTTCGGTAATGTAAATGAAGCCGTCGGAGCTGACAGCGAGATCGTTCGGGGCAACGCCGATGGCGACTTCCATCACTTCACCGGTCGTTGCATTGATGGAGATGACTCGGCCTTTTCCGCCCTGGCAGCCGTACAGCAGACCCTCCGGACCGAACTTCAGGCCGCTGACAGCTTCTTTGACGATCTCCACTCTCTGGCCATTCGCCATGCTCACCTTGTAAACGGCGGGAGCTTTCATGTCGGAGAAATAGAAGTTGCCGTCCGCGTCGCTGCAGGGAGCGTCGGCGAAGCCAAGGTTGTCGGCGACGACTTCCCAGTTCTCACCGGGGATCAATTGACGCAGCAGGGTCATGTCGCCCTTTAGGTCGCCTTTGGTGTCGATTTTTGGCTGATGCTGTTCGTTGCGCCAGAGCCATTTGACAGCTTCGGGAAACAAGGCGCCGCCGTGGTCTGCGTTGTGAGCGTAACCTTCGGCCCAGTCGAAGCGAGTGTCATAGCCCATATATTCCAGAGCGGACGCCATCAGCCGGTTTGACAACGGCCAGCTGCCGGACGCATTGTCGATATCGCCGCCGGTGTCAGCCAAGTAGATTCGCAGGGGTTTCGGCTCAGTCTTGCGAATCAGCGACGGATAAACGTTGCCGCCGCGAAGGTTGGTAAAGCTGCCGATGGTGGAAAGCACTCTGCGAAACTCATTCGGACGTTCCCATGCCACCGTGAACGCACAAATCCCGCCGGAACTTGCACCGCAGATGGCTCGCATCTCCGGATCCTTCGACAGCGTGTATCGCTTCTCCACTTCCGGGATGATTTCTTCCAGCAGGAAGCGAGCATAACGGTCACCGAGGCTGTCGTATTCGAAGCTGCGGTTGGAACTCTTCCCCTGGACTTTGGGCTTCGATTTTTCGTGCCCCGGACTGATAAACACGGCAATGGTTGGCGGCATGTCACCGCGAGCAATCAGGTTGTCGAACACCACGGGAACTCGCCAGCGGCCGGTCACGTCGCGGTAGTTTTGACCATCCTGAAACACCATCAATGCGGCGGGCATTTCCTTCCTGTACTGAGCTGGCACGTAGATGGACCATTCGCGAGTTGTGTCGGCGAAGATCGGCGATTCGAACGCGGGCATGTCTTCAACGGTGCCGTGAGGAATATCCTCCCTCGCAATTGCGTCTGGATGAGGCTGCCACGCTGGTGGAGTTCCCGCCTGAGCATCTGGAACGGCGGGGGATTCTGCTGCTGGCGATTCAATCTGATCGGACCACAACCAGCGAAGTGCGACGGCAAGCTTGTCTCCGCCCCATTGTCCACTGTGACCGCCGTCGGTCATTACAAACTGATGCTCGTATCCCGCAAATCGCAGAGCTGCGGCGAGGTCCTGATTCGCAAGAGGCCAGTCGCCAAACAGGTTATTCAGGTCGTCTTTGCCTTCCTGCAGATAAACCTTGATCGGTTTCGGGCAGTCTTTGGTTTTGCGAACCAGACTAGGATAAGCCCAGCCGCCTCGAATGTCGGTGAAGCTGCCGATGTGGCTGAGCACTTTGCCAAACTGATCCGGCTTTTCCCACGCCGCAGTGAACGCACAAATGCCGCCCGATGAGATTCCTCCGACCGCTCGTTGTTTGGGGTCCGTCGAAACGTTAAGCCCCTTGAGCGCCACAGGCAAGAATTCATCCACAAGAAACCGAGCATATCGGTCGCCCATCGAATCGTATTCAAACGACCGGTTGCTGCGATCTCCAGCGCCTGGCTTCTTGGCGGGAATGGTGCCCGGGTTGACGAACACCGCGATCGTCACGGGCATCGCTTTCTGATGAATCAGATTATCAAACACCACGGGAACTCGAAACGGACCTGTGACGTTCGAGTATCCACCGCCATCCTGAAACACCATCAAGCAGGCGGGCGCGTCGCCGGTGTACTGAGCGGGCACGTAAAGGCTGTAGTCGCGCCGAGTTCCCGGGAAGATCCCGCTGTCCTCGAAGACTCCGGCTGTCACCTTTCCCTGTGGCACTCCCGGCTGCGCGTTGCGATCCGGGTGATCCGGGTTGAGTGTGTCGGCCCCGGAGGCAGATGTTGCGGCGAACAAAACAGCCACACAAAACCCATAGAGAACATACCTCAAACAAGAACACAACCGGCCACTCACACTGAGGATGGTTGCTGATTGCCGACCTGCAGAATTCTGCTGGAAGAAAAATGGCGGAGTGGGATTTGTGCTCATGATAATATCGCAGAGGCAATAAGGACGGCGTTACGGAATGCACAGTGTTCGATTGACGATGACACCGGCACAATGGCATCATCGTCAAAGAACGGCCCTCAGGCAAGCGCGCCGCCGTAGTGGCTCGCCATTCGCAATAAAGGACGATCGGGGTCTCACTTTGCCAGTGCAGCGTTGAAATGCGCATCGCTTATTCCGCTTTTGAACAACCTCGTGCTTGACAAATCAACTGCATCACGATGAGATCAACACTTCAAACCTGAACCGTCGCATCAACAACGAAAGCAGGAAAATGAGGGTCGTTCAATTTGAGATTCCGGGTCAGGGCCGCCGTATCGGCATGGTCGATGGCGACGAGGTTTGCGATCTGACATCAGTGCGACCGGCCTGGTTGCGAACAATCGACGTATTTAACGAGGCGGAGAACTCCAACCACCGATTCAGCGAGTTGCTCGCCGACGCCGCGAGGCAAACCAACGTCCAAAGGCTTGACTATCGATTGCTCCAAAAGAACGAGCCCTGGGGCGACGTGCCCTTTTTGCACCCACCAGTTGACGCAGCCGACCTGCATCGTGTCATCATCACGGGAACCGGTCTCACTCACTTGGGCAGCATGCAGTCACGAGACAACATGCATGCAGACGACTCTGAAGACCAGGCCGGGATGACGGACTCAGCAAAGATGTTTGCCATGGGCTTGCGGGGCGGCAAGCCGCCGGCCGGACAGCGCGGTGTATCGCCAGAATGGTTTTATAAAGGCAGCGGCCACAACCTGCGCGGGCATCGCTGGACGCTGGAGTTACCGGAATTTTCCGGCGATGGCGGTGAAGAGGCCGAACTCGTCGGCTGCTATGTCATCGATTCGAAGGGTACGCCGCGAAGGCTCGGTTTCGCCTTAGGTAACGAGTGGTCGGATCACGCCACGGAACGAATCAACTATTTGTACCTGGCTCCTTCGAAGCTGAGACAATGCGCTGTCGGACCGGAATTAATGACGGACTTCGATTTCCAGGAATTGAAGCTCAGTTGTCGGGTGATTCGTGACGGACGGACTATTTACGACAGCGGCGAGCTGCTGACCGGTGAACAGCACATGTGCCATTCGCTGGCCAACTGCGAGGACCACCATTTCAAATACCCGCAGCATCGGGTTGCTGGCGACGTCCATTTGCATTTTTTTGGCACGAGTAAATTAAGTTTTGGCCAGCGCGATTGGAAGTATCGAGACGGCGACAGGATTCACATCATTCCTGAATCAGGTGCAGCTCTGATCAATACGGTCCATGCTGTGCCTGCAACCTGTCCAACAATGGCTGTCCAACCTGCCTGACAGGAGACTCGTTCTCTGGCACCTTAACTCCGTGATCTGCCGGGCCGATTTTCGGACAGGCGATTCCCGAATCTTTGCGGTCGCAGTCGAGAAACGTGACTTGGTTCATTGACCCGCAGTCCGAATGACCGAGGCTGGTTCAGGCTGCTTTCGCTGCGTCGGCCGATGCCGTCCGGCGCAGGTTATTTCGTCAGCCGTCTCTCCAGAAAATCTATCGTTTGTTCGGGATGCTCAATTCTGATCGAAATCCAAGCCTTTGTCTGAGTCATCCGCACCAAGCATCCGGAAGTTGAATTTTCCGGGATCACCGGGCGTGATCTCGCCAACGAGTGCGCCGCCGTCTTTTCGTTCGAGGGCGAGTATGTTGCTTTCGACGGTATAAGTTCCACCGAATTCCTGTGGCGCCAGATCTTTTTGTGTGAAACTCCATGTGAATTTTGCGTCGTCAGTGATCGCGAGGACAAACGATGATCCGTCCGGACGAGACGCTTTCCATGTTCCGATCAGGATTTTTGGATCGATCAGTTTGACTTCCGGTTTGATGGTCTTCGTGTCTTGATTCGCAGTCCCATCGACTGGAAGAGGTGGCGAAGCGGGTGCACTGGAAGCATCTGACGCTGTCGCTTCCGGAGCGTTGATCATCTGCAGAATATCGGCTGCAACCTTGTCGCTTGGCATGAGCGTCACAACCGTTTGCAGGTGTCGCGTGGCGGATTCCGTGTGTCCGCAGCTCAAGTAGTGGTACGATAGCAGGAAATGTCCTGCCGCGTCGTCCGGGTGCGATTTTGTGAACGCTTCAAGTGCTCGCAAATGATTCGTGTACAAGGCGACATCCGCGTACATACTGCTGAGTGTCGTCCAGTCCCAGCCTGGTCCGACGGCAAGAACGGAGTGGATCGTCGCGGCGGCCTGCTGATAGTCGGATTTTGCAAACAATACCAGTGCACGGAATTCATGAAGAACGGCATCGCTGGGGTATTGCGTAATCCCCTTATCGACAGTATCCAGCGCGGCGTCGAAGTTGCTTTGCTGAAATGCTGCAACAGCGCTATTCATAACCTGTTCGGCTGAATTCGAGGAATTCTGAGCGACTGTCGCCGGGGTACTCTGAACGGCCGTGACCGAAGCATTGTACGCGACGGGAATAGGCTGGGCGTAGTTGTAACACGTTGCGCCGACGCCATAGGAATATGGATTCGAATATCCGAGATAGCCGCTGGAGTAATAGATCGAACCAAGTCCCCAACCGCCGAGTCCCCAACCGAATGGATAATAACCGGCATATCCATAGCCGTACCTTCTGTAGCCGTGGCCATATCCGTATCCAAGTCCCCAGCCATAGCCGTTGCCATAAACTCCGTAATACGGACCGATGCCGTAGCCACGACCATATCCTGCGTGGCGGTAACCACTCACGCCATGATGTCCATAGTTTCCGTTCCAATATCCGTGATAATGATGATGTTGATAGTGAGACGGCAGGTAATGACTGCTTCCAAGGTTCACTCTGTGGTGATTCAACGTGAAGTTGTTACCGGTGAATTGATGGTTTCCGACATTCGCATGATGGCCTCCTGCGTTTGTCGCGTTGTTCCCGCGATATCCCAAGTTGACCGTGCCGTGTGACATTTGAATACCAGTGCCGTTGCCATGATGCGTTCCGATAGGAGCCCGATCGGTTCCTATTGGTGCATGATTGATTCTCGTTCCATTGTGCGTGAGGCCACCGTTGTGCGTGAGGCCACCGTTGTGCGTGACACCGCCATTGTGCGTGACACCGCCGTTGTGCGTGACACCGCCGTTGTGCGTGACACCGCCGTTGTGCGTGACACCGCCGTTGTGCGTGACACCGCCGTTGTGCGTGACACCGCCGTTGTGCGTGACAC
>CANJQC010000087.1 GCA_947476295.1 Planctomycetaceae bacterium
GAACCGCTCACTTCCACCGACCTGCTGCCCTTTCGCGACGCGACTCCTTACATCAGCCAACTCCAGTCGCTCCAACGCCGCAGTCTCATGCGCCGAGCACGCTCCACGAAGAAACGACCTCGACTTCTCGCCGAAAATGAATCCCGGTACAAAGACTCGTCTTAGCCCGCCAGCGGGCCGTTAAAAAAAAAACCGAGGCCGCGTTGCGTCGAGAGTGGCCGAGATGCAACGAACTGCGAAGCGTGTCGCCGAGGAGTGATGACGCCGCAGATTGGCGACCCACGCAGGCTTTCCCGGAGGTTCTAATGGCGATGCGGGGTTCCCTGAATTTCCCGAGCCCGAGCCATTGCTTCTTCGGCTTCGAGGATCTTGCCACAGCGCTGATAAATTACGGACAACTGCGTAAACGAGAACGCATCGTCCGGGCTGAGTTCTGCGACTTTTTTCGCGTGCGCGATGGCATCGTCAAGACGTCCCAGTTTCTGCAGATGGACGCCAAGCGCCAAATGTGTCTGCACATGGCTAGGTTCAATGGTCAAAATATGTTGCAAGGCCCTGACACAGCCTTCCAAATCGCCTTGGTCCTTGAGCGTGCGAGCCGCATCGTAGAGCTTTTCAGGATTCGTTTCGGACATATGGAACTCATTAAGGTTTCAGAATCGTGGGATGAAAGTGATCATTGTGCGTATGGTAGACTATCGCCGCGCAGCGACAAACGATCCCTGCGATTCCGTAACTTGACTTTCCCAGTCACTAGCCATTTTTCAATAACTGCGGCCCCAGGTTCCCCGTGGAACAACCAAATAATCCCCAGCCGTCCGATCGGCTCGATGATACACGCGGAACATGGAATCTTAACCGTCCTGCCACTATCATGCCCCCGCAACTCGAACGCCAGGCACCGGCGAACCCAAATGGAAGCGGCTACATGAGTCTACGTCCGACGTTTATTGAATCCGCCGCTATCGTGGGATTCTTCATATTGGGCGTGCTGCTGCGAACTGCACATCTGGAACGTGAAGCCGTCGAACACTTCGACGAAGGTATTTACGCCTCAACGCTTTGGTACGATGGACAATTCAACGAACCATATCCGTCGCGACATTTATTCGCACCACCTCTGTTATCGACCATGATGGAAGGCGTTAGCTGGGTTCCAGGACTCGCCCGGTACGCTCCGTTTCTGCCATCCGTATTACTGGGGATCGCAACGATATTGGGACTCTGGTGGCTTGCACGAAGCTGGTTCGGGAAACCAGCGGGCATCTTTATCATCGCCGTGGTAGCCATGAGCGACTTCCATATCATCTACTCCCGGATGGCGCTTACCGACGTTGCCTGCCTGTTTTGGATCATCGCCTCCGTCGGTCTTGGAACCCGCGCTGTTGATCGGCAGTGCTTCAGGACGGCCGCCGCCGCTGGTTTTGTCTGCGGGCTGGCATGGTGGACAAAGTACACGGGCTGGTTGCCGCTCGCCATTCTGTGCAGCGGAAGCGGACTCTGGTGGTTGTGGCTGGGCCGCAAGTCGTTGCCGTTGATGCGGCTCACAGGAATTCTGGCTACCATTAACATATTCGCTGCCGCGACCTTTGCACCCTGGTGGTGGCAGCTTCAAGACGTCGGCGGATACCGGGCAGTCGCGGAAACCCATGCGTCTTACGTTACTGGTTGGTCGTCATGGACTACGAGTCTGACACAGCAACTCAGAGACCAGTTTCTCTTTGACGGATTCACCGGACAACTGTCGCTTGGACTCGGTCTGTTCTTCGCGGGACTGCTGCGGTGGGCGTCAGGGCGTTCCACATGGAACGCTGCAACTGGACGTTCAAATTCTACAGCCGTAATGACATTGCCACCCATGACCTTGATGCTCCGATTCACGGCGGCAGCGATTGCGCTCACAGTGATTTCGTTTCGAATCTGGACACCGTTAATGCTTACGTGCCTTGCTGTAGCTGGATTGAGTGGCGTCTATCTGTGGCCCGTCCTGCAGCGTTCATGGCAACATCGCAGGCAGAATAATCTCTCGCCAACGTCCCCCGGAGCCTTGCCGCTCTCTCCGACAGATCTGGAGTGTGCGCCTGCGATAGATCCGACCCTGGGACTTTGCACAACGCTGACTTGGTTCGTCGGAATGCTTTTTGCCACACCGATGTATTCGCCCTTCAGCCGACTTTTCTTTCCCCTGCTGGCGGCCATCTGGCTGGCGGCAGCAGCAGGTATTGGATGGTGGCTGGAATCCAATTTAAGCGTAGCGCGGCGAATTGTGGGCACTGGTGAAGCGACTTCAAGGCGAGGATTCGGGCATCATCTTGTTTCCACGATGCTGGCAGTGGCTGTGGCGTCATCGCTTTTTCGATTCGATGAGAACAACGAACTGGGATTGGTTTCGATGGCAGATCTGTTTCATTCCTCTGTATTCAGCGATCGTCGTTCAATCGTCGCGGCAGCAGAAGACATTGCCGACGCTTGCGTCCGGGACGCCACCGCTGGAGATTCAGATGTCGCCAGTGAAGCCAAACCATCCAACCTGAACTTGAATTCCATTACCCCCGAAGCTTTGCTTGCGACGAACGGGAAAGTCTCCGACTCCGAGTCACAACGTGCCGCCGCCGATCCATCCGAATCACTTTCACCCGATCGCCGCCGCCAGATCAGGATGGTTGTCTACGTCTTTGGCGAACCGGCATCTCTCTTTCACCTGAGCCGAACCGGAATTGCTGTGAGCCCCGTGGCTCATCTGAACCTTCGCGGGCCCGGCGACACTCCACCGGCGGTCCCCACGTTCGTGGTGTTTGGTCCCAATGCCAAACGCACGCTTGGTTTCTGGGAAGAATTAATGCGGCGTTCGGACAACCTGCGTCCTGTGGCAACAATCCTCTACGCCCCCAGCGACGTCACGTTGCTTGACATGTTTGATCCAAAGTGGCTTCTGGAACATCCTGAAGCACGGCTGCAGTCGCTGGAAGTGCATCGCGTTGAATAAAGCAAGTGCCTGCGAATCTACGCTTCAATACTCACGCCGTTGCCGGGAACTGGGGATCTGCATCTGCTTGCGATACTTGGTAATTGTGCGGCGGGCCAGCTTAATTCCGTCAGTCGCCAGAGCATCAACCAGAGCATCATCGCTGAGCGGATCCTTCTTGTCCTCGCTGTCAATGAGTTCCTGCAGCTTGATTCGGATCGTGTCCCATGCGACTTCTTCGCCGTCTGCGGTATGGGTTCCGCCACCGAAGAACCGCTTCAAAGGAAACAAGCCGCGATGCGTCTGAATCCATTTTTCATCCACTGCGCGAGACACAGTCGTGACATGCACCCCGACGCGATCAGCGATTTGCTGCATCTTTAGCGGATGAATATATTCCGGACCTTTGTCCAGAAACTCGTGCTGGTGATCGACGATCTCCTGAGCCACTTTTCGGAGCGTGTTGTAACGCTGCTCGATAGATTCAATCAGCCAGCGAGCTGACTCGATCTTCCGCCTTATCCAGTCGCGGGTTTCCTGCGTCGGGTTTTCTTTCAGCATCTTCTGATAGCGTGGACTGATACGCAGCTCAGGCACATATTCGTCGAGCAGCTTCACGACGTAGCGACCGGATTCGTCTTCTTCGATCGCCAAATCCGGAGTCACGCGCTGCACGGGACGCTGTTCGAATCCGCGGCCTGGATAAGGATTGAGCGACTGAATTTGTTCGATGCCGACCTTGATCAGGTCAATCGTATACCCGGTTGCTTTCTGAATCACCGGCAATCGATTAAAGGCGATGTCTTCCAAATGATCACGAATCAAAACCGTTACGACTTCATGAAATGGCAGATGCTCGTCAACCTGCAGCAGCAACATCTCACGGTGATCGCGCGCCCCAACGCCGGGTGGGTCGAGATGCTGAATCAGCTTCAGGACTTCCTCAGCCTGCTCCATCGAAATGCTTTGATCGTACAGGCGGTTAAACTGCTGAGCGATCTCGGGCAGCATGCTCTGCATCCGCCCGTTATGGTCCAGATGCTGAATGAGGTACTCTCCAAATTCGCGTTGCGCATGATCGATGCTGAAGAACGAAAACTGATCGAGCAGGTATTCCTGAAGTGACTGCGGGCGAGCGACCATATTTGACATGACGTCATGCTGACGGTCCATGTCGTCGCTCATTTGATTGGACGATGGTCGAGACCCGCCAAAGCCAACATTGTCTTCCGACCATTCGGATGAAATCTCGAGCAGCCTTTCGAAGTCCGATTCGTTGTTTTCCTCTTTACCAGCGACAAGTTCTCGGTTTTCGACGTCCTTTTTCAGTTCACGAATCTCGTGCGGGTCATCGGACGGTGTCGAAAAATCAACGGCGTCAGGTTCGCGAACCGGCGCATCTTTGTCTTTTTCGACTCTCTCCAGTGTCACATTCTCGACCAGTTCCTGCTCAATCCTTTCATTGAGCGCCATCATGTTCAGCTGCAGAATTTCCATGGACTGGATCATCCGCGGAGCCAGCTTCATCTGCTGGCTCATTTTCATTTGCTGAGAGATGTTCAGATGCATGATTTGTGACCGCGAGTCTTTAAGAACAAAGTTCTTGCAAAAATCAGAAAAATATGAAGCAGTTGTGACGAAACGACGTGATACCAGTATTTTCAGGCTCACGGACACATAAGCCTGCTTTGCTGATCGCTCCAGCTCACAGCGATTTAATACTGTACTCTATCGAAACCGTCTCGTCGATCTGATTTTGGCATTGTTCTTGCAAACGTCCAGTCAGGGCATTCAAAAATCGGAGAAACACGGTAGTCTTGACTCGGAGATTCAGGCGGCTGGATCGTTACCCCAGCAGCGCATCAATCGACATCGCCCCATGATCAGCCAGCGGAATCGGGCGACCGATGTTGCTCAGGTTGGTGGTGGCTGGGTCAAGGTTGAGCGCCCGGCAGATGGTCGCGATCAGGTTTGGAACGGTGACAGGGGTATCTTTGATCTCGGTGCCATCTTCACTCGTAACGCCGCAGACCTGACCGCCTCTGATCCCCGCCCCGCCAAGAACCGTACTCCAACCGCCCGGCCAGTGATCGCGGCCAGTATTGTCGTTGATCTGCGGCGTGCGGCCAAACTCGCCCATCCAGACAACCAGCGTGTCGTCAAGCATACCGCGTTGCTTCAGGTCCGTCAGCAGGGTGGCCCATGCCGGGTCGAGCACCTCGCAGAGTGACTTGACGGCTGTAAAGTTCTCGGTGTGTGTATCCCAGCCGGCACCCGGCGCGCCATCAACACCCGTGAGCGACACTTCGACAAACGACACGCCTCGCTCGATGAGACGTCGCGCAAGTAGACAGCCCTGGCCGAAGGTCGATCGTCCGTATGCGTCACGAAGTAAGTCGTCTTCTTCGTCAAGCTGAAACGCGGTCACGGCATCAGACTTCATCATGCGGATTGCCTGCTCGTATGACTGCAGATGACTGCTGCCCGGCGCATCAGGCCGCTGGGCAAGGAATGATGTCTCCAGTGTATTGAGCAGACTCAATCTCGCATCGACCTGCGCGTGGGAAAGTCGCTCAGAAGATTTGAGATTGCGTACCTGAAACGACACGTTTCTGTCTTTGTCAGTCTCTGACGAGACTACCAGTGGTGACCATGCCGGCCCCAGAAAACCAGGTCCATAGGCTGCTGGACTGAAAGCGCGAAACGGATTGATGCTCACATACGAGGGCAGATCGCATTCCTGCTTCTTCAACTGCTTGGCGAGAAATGCCCCCATGGACGGATACTGAACTGGTCCTTGAGGCAGGTAACCAGTGCGCATGAAATATGTGGCGCGGGCGTGGTCGCCTTCTTTGGTGGACATCGATCGAATGAGCGCAAGGTCGCCCATCACGGAAGCAATCTTCGGCAGGTTCTCAGCAATGCGGATGCCGGGAACACTGGTGTCGATGGCCTTTGTGGGACCACCATTCGCCTGGCCCTCTTTCGGGTCAAATGTTTCCATCTGACTTGGCCCGCCGGACATCCACAGCAGGATGCAGGATCGCGGTGACTTCGCTCCGGATTCCGCCAGCTGAGCCGCCAATCGCGGCATCCAGCCTGACATGGATGCACCCAGCAGTGACAGGCCGGAATACCGGGAGAAATTCCGTCGGGTGATTGAATTATCGTGCATTGTCGTGATCCCCCAAAGGCCGCGTATCCGCAGTTACATGGTAGCAATTCAACACGCGTGTCGTCGATCAGAGCAGGTGCGAGATGGATTTTGTCTACGTTTTTTCGTAGCCTGGATACTGCCAGCAAGTTTAGGATCGCGACTTTTGTACGGTCCGGGACGTGAAACTTGCGGTCAGCCGTCATGACGAAAGTGGAATGAATTTGTCACCAGAAACTGTCAATTCGCTTCCATCGATCGTTGAGTCCTTCGATCCAATTAAGGTGGATGCGACGAAGCGGGTTCGCTATGTGTCCATACCGGTGACACTGACCGTGTTCAGCATTGTCGGGACGGGCATTGCGATCGCCAGTGTGAAGATGGGGCTTGGTCTTGCAGGCCTACTCATCGTCAGGGAAATCTTACAGCAACTCCGGAGGCACTTCACCGCCCGGTACCAGATGAGTCGGACGACCTGACAGATCCATGATGGAGTCGTCTGTCTTCAAGCCCATCGCGTGGTACACGATCGCACAAAAATCCTCGACGCCGATCTTGCGGGAAGTGGGATACTCGGCTTTGTCATTCGTGCTGCCGATGACCTGACCGTGGCGATAACCTCCCCCGGCCAGCAGAATGCTTTGAGCCTGAGGCCAGTGGTCGCGGCCAGCGTTACCATTAATGCGAGGTGTGTGTCCAAATTCTCCGGCCACGACCACAAGCGTGTCATCCAGCAGGCCTCGATCGGCAAGGTCCTGAATCAATACACCGACGCATTTGTCATGTCGTGGCAACTTGTCTTTCAAGGCGGATTCAATATTCCCATGGTCGTCAAAATAACCCGTGTTGAGCGAAACGTAACGCACTCCGGCCTCGACCAACCTTCGGGCAAGCAACGCTTGCTCGCCCCAGCCTGTGCCGTAGCGTTCACGCAGCGACGGAGCTTCTTCAGACACGTCGAAGGCTTTGCGAACTCGACCCGATAACACCAGATCCATCGCCTGCTGATCAACCGCATCCATCTGATCAAAGAGCCGATGGTGATCAATCTGCTTCTTTAAACTGTCGAGCTGCGTCCGCAGCGAAACTCGATCGATCACTCGACCTTCAGACAGTCCATCAACCAGCGAAAAACTCTTGTGGTCACCAGTCGGCAATTGTCCCGCTTCATTACCATAGCTGAAGTCGCCGTAGCGAAACGGGTTCGTGTTCACTCCCAACCAGGCACCACCATGATATCCAAAGCCACCATCATTCATATTTACGTTCGCAAGCGACCCCGGCAGCGTCGGCCCGAGCAGACGCGAAGCCACAGCACCCATCGAAGGATAGTGAGCCATGCGATTACTTCCGTTTGGGCCCAATCGACCTGTGAGCATCCAGTGTGCTGCTGCCCAGTGGTCTCCGTTGCCGTGTGAAAAGCTGCGGATCACCGAGCACTTATCCATCACCTTGGCGTGTTCGGGCAACAATTCGCAGATGTCCAGCCCCGGCAAGCTGCTTGCAATAGGAGTAAATGCCCCGCGATATTCTGCCGGTGCGCCGGGCTTCATATCGAATGTATCGAGCTGCGAGGGTCCGCCATGCATCCACACAAGGATGACGGATTTTTTCGATCGGGCTGCCGGATGGAGATGCGTATTCTGCTCTGCACGTACCAGACCCTGCAAATTGAGACCAAATGCCCCTAGCGCACCAATCTGCAGCATTCGACGACGTGACACACCGTCACAGAACACCTTTCTACTCGAAGGCTGGCTGACAATATTGAGCATAAGTCATTCCTGACAGGGGGAGTGGACGCGGAGTGCCCGATGGAGTGGAAAGTGGTCGCTCAGCGGTTCCCAAATCTATCTAGGCTATCAGCAAAGGGGAACCCAAATTCGGTCTGTGTTTCCGGAATCCATGAGGTCGGACCGATTCCACGCAACAGCTATCTCTCGAGAGGTCTTATCCGACCACAGATTGAGGAGGACGCTCCAGAATTCTGGCAACGATCTGCCCCGGCTGTCCGTCAAGCAGGCTGTTGACTCCAGTCGGACGAACGATCGAAAGTTGTTCGCCACTGAGTCCGAACAGGTACATCAGCGTCGCGTGATAGTCGAAATGATTCACAATGTTAGTCACGGCCTTGTGGCCCAATTCGTCCGTTTCGCCGTGAATACAGCCGCCTTTAACTCCGCCACCAGCCAGCCACATGCTGAAGCCATGCGTGTTGTGATCACGTCCGATGTTCTGCTCATTCTGAATCACCGGCAGACGGCCCATTTCGCCGCCCCAGTGAACAAGAGTCGAATCAAGAAGCCCTCGCTGTTTCAAATCCCGCACAAGAGCCGCTGCCGGTTGATCCGTTCGACTACAGACATTCGGCAGCGCTGTCGTGATTCCTCCGTGATGATCCCAGGTTTGGTTGCCAGTATGCAGCTGCACAAAGCGAACACCACGTTCCACCAGTCGCCGAGCAATCAGACACCGCGTGCCGTATTCTTCAGTGACCTTGTTGTCGATCCCGTACAGCTTTTGCGTCGCCTCAGATTCCTTTGAAATGTCCATCGCTTCACTCGCCGCAACCTGCATCCCTGCTGCCAGCTCGTAACTCTGCATACGTGCCGAGAGATCATGTTCTCCCGGATGTTGCAACAAATGAGCTTCATTGATGCGACGCAGATAGTCCAGCATTCGTACCTGGTTGACTCCCTTCAGCGCAGGCGGTGGATCCAGATTCAGAATACGTGGTTCCTGCGAGCGAACCACAGTTCCCTGGTACACAGATGGCAACCAGCCATTCTGCCAGTTTTCGACCCCCAGCACGGGAAGCCCGGAGGGATCGGTCAGGACCATGAAAGATGGCAGGCTTGTCCGGTCACTGCCAAGACCATACGACATCCATGCACCCAGCGATGGTCGGCCAGCCAATTGGCGGCCCGTATTCAAGGCGTTGATCGATTCGCCGTGGTTATTGACGCCTGTGCGCATGGAACGAATCAGGCAGATCTCGTCCGCGACTGTTCCGAGATGCGGCACCAGTTCACTCAGGTCCATGCCGCAGTCGCCGTATTTTCGGAATCGCCACGGACAGCCGAAAAGTTTGCTGCTGGCTTCACCAGCGTTGTCGTACTGGATGTCGCCCGTAAATGTTTGCAGGTGCCGCTTGTTGAGTTCCGGTTTCGGGTCGAACAAATCGATGTGGCTCGGACCGCCCTGCATGAACATTGAGATCATGGCCGTTGCCTGCGGCTGCGCGACGGGCACTTTTGGTTTCAGATCAAAAGTTAAAGGCTCAAGCTGCGGCTTCGGCGGGGCCGCATTCAATTCCTGCTGCCGCAGCCATGCCCATGCAAGCCCGCCCAGCCCTAATGCCTGTTGGCCAATCCAATGACGACGTGTGCTATTAGTCCACATACAAAAACCTGTTTGAGCTCAATAGCGCCTGGCAAAAATGATCTAAAGCAGCCGACTGTGCTTCGGGCGTTTCTCCGGGCACCGTCAGAAATTCCACACCTCCCTGCACGTCGTTCTCTGCGGGCTTGCAGTTGAATACCAATCGCCACGCCAGCGATACCTGGGCCGCCAAATCAGTGCCTGTTTTTTCGCGAACTCGACCGGCAAGCAATCCCGCCTGCTGAATCACAAATGGATTATTCATCATCAGGAGAGACTGCGGCGCTGCGGTGGAGACAGCCCGCTTTTCGCAGTTCGGGGCCATCCGTGGCAGGTCGAATGGTTCCAATACTCCCAACGGCATCGATCGCCGCACCTGAACATAGATGCTGCGCCGAAACTCGTCGTCCCCTATTGGTTCAACTTTGCCAGTGGGCCGCCCAGCAGAATCTCGCGTATCGATTGCAAGAACAATCTGTCCCACTTCATCGGGACTCACGGGAACTGGCGGACCAAACGGCTTATCAACCAATTTTCCGCTCACAGCCAGCACGGCATCGCGCATGGTTTCTGCTTCTAACCGCCGGACATTCATACGTCCCAGCAATCGGTTGTCACCATCGACCGCATCCAGTTCCGGACGACGTACAGAGGACTGACGATAAGCCGTCGAAGTCACGATCATGCGGTGCAATCGCTTGAGCGTCCAGCCTTCGTCCATAAAGTCGCGTGCCAGCCAGTCGAGCAGTTCCGGATGCGACGGCCGGTCGCCCTTGATTCCGAAATCTCCCGGAGTCAAAACCAGTCCCTGACCAAAATGATGCAACCAGAAGCGGTTCACGAGAACACGCGCAACCAGCGGATGTTGTCCGTTCGTCAAGTGCTGAGCGTAACTCAGGCGTCGGCCCGTGGTCGGAATCTCAGCCGCCTTAGACGGAATGACCGAGTTCGTCGAATTCAGGACTGCCAGTTCGCCCGGTGCGATTTCCTGTCGAGGCTGTTGATAGTCTCCTCGTGAAAACAACTTTGTTACCGGCACCTGACCGGCGACTTCCGTAAGACACATTACTAAGTCTTCTGCCGGTCGCTTCTTCTTTGTTGCCTCCGTGAGTTCATCCCATTTTTTGTTGAACCCGTTCAGGCGATCAGGCAGATAGAGATAGACCGACCCGCGATCCACGTTCAGGAACGGATACTCTTTGATCAACTGCTGCTGTTCCGGAGTTCGTTTATCTGCTGCCGTCACCCGTGCCGCGCGAGCCAGTGGCTGTTGATCGGCAGGCAACTTCTGAAGTTCTCGTTCGAACGTGTCACTCACGATGCCATCAAGTTCTGCATCACGCTTCTTTGCGACGTCAGCCAGTTCCGCATCGACAGTCACTGCAGCTGTGCGCGTCTCTGATGACCACAATGACACCAGTCGCCCAGTCGGCGCGCGCCAGTTCTGAACGTCGTACGCCGGTTCAAAGATCGCTCGCAGGCGATAATAATCGGCCTGACTGATGGGGTCGTATCGATGCTCGTGGCACTGGGCGCAGCCGACCGTGAGTCCCAGCAGCGAAGTTGATGCGACTTTGATCGTTTCCGCCATGACATCGTTGCGAGCCACATTCTGATCAACACCTCCGTCGGCAGTCCCATCCGGACACATCCGCAGAAAACCAGTGGCGATCAACTGATCAGCTTGCTCAGGATTCAGATCCTGATACGGCGGAGTCAGAAGTTCGTCGCCCGCGAGTTGTTCTACCAGAAACTGATTCCACGGCTTGTCCGAGTTCAGTGATCGAATGACATAGTCGCGATACTTCCAGGCCCACTTGCGTTCTGCATCTGTGGCGTTATAGCCATCACTGTCTGCATAGCCCGCCACGTCCAGCCAGTGCCGAGCCCAGCGTTCACCGTAAGCCGTTGAACCCAAAAGTTGATCGACGACTTTAGACCACGCTTCAGGGGTCTCGTCGGCCACAAATGCATCGACCACTTCGATGGAGGGCGGCAAACCGATCAGATCAAAGTAGAGCCGACGCAGCTGTGTCTCACGATCCGCGTCAGGGCTGAAACTCAATCCCTGACTTTCAAGCCGCGCCAGCAGAAACGCATCAATGGGAGTTCGTACGAGTTCCGAATGTGTGACGACCGGAATCACCGGCTTCGTGATTGGCTGAAACGACCAGTGCTGTCGCTCTTCATCCGTGAACGTATCGCCGATCGCGAGTGTCTCCGGTTCGGCACGTCGTGTTGATGCCCCGGAATCAATCCATCTGGCAATGAGTTCCAGTTCGTCCGGTGCAAGTTTTTTCTTACCGGGCGGCATTTCTCCGGATGCCATTCGCTGGTACAGCAGGCTCGCCGAGTGATCGCCAGGAACAATTGCGGCTCCGGATTCGCCACCCTTCAGCAGGAACCGCACCAGTCGTACATCCACACCGCCATGCAGTTCTTCCTCTTCACCATGACACTGCCAACAATGTGCTTTCAGGATCGGTCTGACATCGACTTCGAACTGAAGAGGATCATCAAATGCAGTCGCGGTGGCAGTCATCAATGCCATCAACACGCTCAGCTGTGCTCGAAACATAACTGACCGCAACCTCCTCTCCCTTTCAAAGGGGTGAGGCAGGGCGAGTGGCAAAAAAGAGACAGCTACTTCTCGAACGGTCCCTAATCGAGTTGTCCAGTTTCGGACCATGGCACAGTTCAGCAGATTCGAAGTCGGGAATGGTGAGCTATCGTTCGCAGGAGGGAGCCCTACTCTACTCGATGAACCCGCCATTGCAACCACAGATCTCTGCCGATGACGATCTGTTGAGAAATAATGGCCCGCTTAATCACTGGGAAATGGGCCTGTTTTTCGTTTAACCCGATGCTGGAGGTTTTGAAGTTGCGCGTATCAGGTCCGGAGGACCGACATATCCAATGCCGGTGGTGTAAGCCACCGGAACGCGAGGTTAAAAGAATTTCAGGCCTGAAGGGCCGAAACACAGGTGCCTGTGTCGGGCCCTTCAGGCCTGAATCGCTGTATTCTCCGTGTTCCGGTGGCTCGCGCCACCGGCAGGTGATGTGCCGGGCTTCCAGCCCTAACGAGTGCGCAACTTCAAAAGCCGGAGGCGAGGCTGCAATCAATGGACTCCTCGCCTCCGGCCTCAGGAGCAAATTCGCAATTCATTATCGGCGAGCCGGCTTCTCAACGGGCTTTTCGCCATCGAAGATCGTGACGATATTGCCTTTGGCGCGGAGGTCATCCAGAACCTGCTTTTGAGCTTCTTCCCGAAGTTCCCCTAACAGCTTGGCCTCGATCTCTTTCTGCACTGCCTGAAACTCAACAGTCTTAGGGTGACGGTGATCGACGACTTTGTAAACTTCAAAGCGATCATCGCGGACTTGGACGCTGCTCATCTCTCCGGCAGGCATTTCAAACAGCATGGCTTCCAGTTCTTTATCCGCCAGCGAGCCTCGTTTGATCCAGCCGATGTCGCCGCGTTTCTCGCCACTCAGGACGTCGGAGAATTCCTGAGCCAGTGTGCCAAAATCCTCTTTCTGCCGCAAGCGTTGCACAACCTGTGTCATGATCTCTTCGGCACCCTCGCGGCCACCGTGATCCCGGAATCGTACCACGATTTCTGCAAACCGAACTTCTTCGTCCGGAGTATATTCGTCGATATGCTCCTGATAATGCTTGACCAGAGCCGCTCGATCAATCTGCTTCGGCACCTGTATTTTAGACTGCACATAACCGACGACAAACTGTCGACGAATGAAAGTGTCTTTCATTTCGCGGCGAGTGAACCCTTGGTCTTCAAGCCATGTGTCTAACTCCTCGTCTGCCGTTAGCTTGTTATCTTTCATCATTTTCTGACAGACTTCCTGAAACGCTGGTTCCAGTGAATCACGGATGGTTTGCCTTTTGTCTTCCGGGATCGTCGCCTCCAATGCCTGAACGACGAGTTCATCTTCAGCGTATTCCCGCGTGCGAAGGCGAAGAGATTGTGTGAGGATCTGTTGCCGTTGTTCATCGGTCAGGCTCGGATCTGCTTCGATCTTGCGCCGGACACCTCCGAGGATGTCATCGACGAATACCGGCTTACCGTTGACTGTGCCTACGATACTGGAACCCGTCAGAGGGCTGACACCAATCTCGTGATAGGCCACCGGCACAACCCCGCCAGCAGTCGAATCAGCCTGTTTGACTAGGCGTTGTTCTTCGACATCAGCGGCATGATTGACGAGCGATCTTCGTGGCGGAGCGGACGTGAAGACAGGATTGTCTTCCTTCACGGTCGTTCCTTTGCATCCGGCGTTTAATCCAATCAACATCAATCCGACAACTAGGATTGACGCGCATGCATTGCCTGTCCGCAATTCCGGGCTCAGAATCGATGATGTTGGAAAACCTGAAACCAAGGAATTCGCCCTGAGAGGCTGATTGTCGGGTGCTGATCAGACTGAAGAAACAGTGCGGGACGGGAACCGAATCATACGGCTTATTGCAAAATTCAATCAAGGCCGGAATTGTCGGCGTAAACCAAAGTTACCACACGACTTACAGCGGCAGAATCTGCCGAAAGTGAGTCCACCTTACCAAGCCCGAAGAAATCAACCGAGTGTTTGCAGGATTCAGCAAGCAGCTATCCCAAGGGGGGCTTAAACGCAACTTGTTTCGCAAATTCAGCGGAACTCGGAACTACGCGGCTCTCGTACCCATCGTTGCCTGCTTCGTTTGCGACGTTAGAACTTTTACAAGCAGCGTCGCGGTAGTGACGGTCGCCCCAGTTTGAGAATTGACTGCATTCTGAGCCGCATAGCCCAGGGACTGTCTCGCGGTTGAATCCGCCAGCAGTCGAGTAATCGTCGGGGTGAGTTCTTCAGGCGATTGCAACTGAACGCAGGCGTTGTGCTCTCGAAACGTCTGCACGACATCGCGGAAATTCCAGGTGTTTGGGCCGAAGACGACAGCCGCCCCGAACGCCGCAGGCTCGATCATGTTTTGACCGCCGCGATTTCCGAAAGTACCACCCACGAACGCAATGTCCGCCAGTCCCCAGCAGGCAGAAAGCTCGCCGATCGTGTCGAGCAGAATTACACCGTCAGGGGTTATTGAACGTGTCGATGTCTCAAGCAATGTCCGTCGAATCACGTCGACTCCAGCAGCCCTTATCAACTCTGCGACGTCATCAAATCGTTGGCGATGTCGAGGCACAAGAATCAAACGCAACGATGGAAATTCCTTGCGGCACTCAAGCCAGGTCTGAAGTACCAGTCGTTCTTCCGGTTCCTGTGTACTGCCCGCCATAAATACGGTTTCAGCCTGTGACAGACCAAAGAGTTCCCGCAGGCGATCTGTTCCAGGATTGTTGCGATCTGTCGCGACACCATCAAACTTAATCGACCCCGTCACATGCAGCCGATGCGGCGAAACGCCCAGCGATTGCAGGCGATCTGCATTCGATTGCGACTGTGCGGCGACCAACGCCAGTCGCCCGAACAGCGGTGCCATAAGACTGCGAATGCGTGAGTAGCCGCGATGACTGCGAACGCTCATCCTCGCATTAATCACCGCCACCGGAACATTTTCACGCTGGCACTCGGCCAGAAAATTTGGCCACAGTTCCAACTCCATCAACACTACCATGGCCGGTTGCACAGAATGCACGGCGTTTCGCACGGCCCACGAAAAATCAAGCGGAAACCAGGCCACCTGACAATCGGAGAATCGCTTGAGTGCGAGTTCGAAACCGGTGTCGGTTGAAGTGGAAACCAGGACGCGGAAACGATCGGCTGTCTGACGTCGAAACTCATCCACAATTTTCCGGAGCTGAACGACTTCCCCAACGCTCACTGCGTGAAACCAGATTACTTCCCGTGAATCACTCGGCAATGTAAGCCGCCCAAGGAGTTTCTCCCTGATTCCGCTCCGATACCGCCCATGCCGAATCATGCGCCACGCGATGAACGGCGAAACCACCGTCGACAGCAGCAGATAGACGGTATTGAGCAGCCATCGCATGAGGAAATCCTTTTCCCGTCGCAGAATTACTTACCGCAACACTTCTTATACTTCTTGCCGCTGCCACAAGGGCAATCGTCATTACGACCAATGCGCGGCGAATTATTTACGATCGGCGCGATCGTCTTGCCATCTTCTCCGGCTTCCGGAGCGTTTGTCTGCAACTCATCGACCTTATTTTCCAAAGGCAGTGGGGCGGCCACGTCGTGTTCAGTCGCAGAGATGCGCCAGAGCGATCCCACAAATGCCGGACTTTCGTGTTCAATTCGGAAGACAGCCTGAGTGACCTGTTCAGCGATACGATCCCACATCGCCAAGAACGCTCGTCGACCTTCGCGTTTGTATTCAGTACGAGGATCTTTCTGAGCATAACCGACGAAGCCGATTCCCTGCTTCAGATGACCCATAAAATAAAGATGGTCCTTCCATGCAGTGTCAAGGAATTCCAGGAGGACGGATCGCTCTGTTTGACGCATTTCCGGTCTGAAAACCTGTTCAATCCCCTGCAACAGCTCGAGCCTGACCTGCGACGCATTCATTTTCCGCAGATTTGCCTCGTTCAGGGTTAAACCATGTTCCGCATCGGCCCATTTGAGCAATTCCTGTATCTGTTGTTCGCTGATCAGATTGGTTTCTGCAGTGTCCGCTCCCAGAATCTCATTGAGCCGGGCTTCGACCTTTTCCGGATCCGGCCGTCGCGACAAGAACTGACGGCTGGTGGCGACGAGCGTTTCATAAATCTGCGCCGACTGCAGATCGGAAAACTGCTCCGGAATAAACTCTGAACGAAATCGGGTATTCGCCCATCTCGCAAGTTTTTCGCGATTGAAGCGTTCATTTTCTTTTCCGTCGCCGGCCAGAAAATTGTGCATTCCGACGGAGACTGGAAACGTAACCTCCTTATCATCGTAGAGAGCGCGGACGCGTTCCTGCAACAGGCTGACGATCTCTGATTGTTCTTTGGCGACCAACTCGTCTGACTTCATTCCCAGCAGGAAGTTGAAATTCGCCCAACCCGCGAGCGTTTTGTACGGAAAATGTGGGTCCAGGAAATCGTTCAATGAAGCGAAATCCCGGCGGGCCATGGCGTCCTTTGCCAGGTGCAACAACGCAGGTGCCAAAGCTTCGCGATCATACTTGCGAAGATCTTTGTCATGAAGTGACAGCCCGAAGTGGCGATTTGCCCACTTACTTAACGCAAGCCAGTTCCAGTCCAGTTTACTCTCTGCGTCTTCGGGTAAATCCACATCGATCTGCTCGTAGATCAGAATCTCGCCCTGACGTTCACTTTCATCTCGCAGGTACTGTTCCAGTTCCGGGCACGCCATGTCACGGATGTCAGATGCCTCAATTTCGAGATTCAGATTCTGCCCCACCCAGCCAACAATCGTCTCCCAGCGATAATCTTTTGCCAGGAACTGACCGGTCCAGCGTGCGATTTCGTCATTGATCATTCCCAGCAGCAGACTGCGACAATCAACGCCGTCCAGAATTTTCTGACGATACGAGTACGTGCGCTTGCGCTGTTCGTCCATCACTTCGTCGTATTCCAGCAGATTCTTGCGCTGGTCGAAGTGCTGCTCCTCGCGTTTCTTTTGAGCCCCTTCGATACGACGAGTCACCATGGAACTCACGATCGGTTCGCCTTCCTTCAGCCCTGCCCACTGCATGATGCGTTTAACCGCGTCACCGGCAAACAGACGCATCAGTTTGTCGTCGAGCGAGATAAAGAAACGACTGGAACCCGGATCCCCCTGACGTCCGGCTCGACCGCGCAACTGCAGGTCGATCCGGCGTGAGTCATGCCGCTCAGTGCCAACGACATGCAGGCCACCAAGTTCCGTAACAACCCTGGACTCAGCCACCATGCCTTCGCGCTCGGCGATCTTTTTTGTCAGTGCATCCCATTCCGATTTTGGCACGTCAAGTCTCGAAGAGTATGTCGCCTTGAGTTCCTCCCATGCTGCATGTTCCGGGTTGCCTCCGAGAATGATGTCCGTACCACGGCCAGCCATGTTGGTGGCAATCGTCACGGCGCCCTTGCGGCCTGCCTGAGCCACAATTTCCGCTTCCCGTTCGTGGAACTTTGCGTTCAGTACGTTGTGAGGCACGCCTTTTCGAACCAGTCGGTGGCTGAGCATTTCTGACAGTTCAATCGACGTCGTCCCAACCAGCAGCGGACGACCGGTTGCGTGAAGTTCAAGGATTTCCTGAATCACGGCGTCCCATTTTTCTTTTTCCGTGCCGTAGATATTATCGGGATAATTGAGCCGCTGCATCGGGCGGTTGGTTGGAATGGCCACGACGTCCAGGTTATAGATCTTGAGGAACTCCTCCGATTCGGTCATGGCCGTACCAGTCATCCCTGCCAGCTTTTTGTACAGCTTGAAATAGTTTTGCAGCGTGATGGTAGCCAGAGTCTGCGACTCCTCCTTGATCTTCACGCCTTCTTTCGCTTCAACCGCCTGGTGAAGGCCGTCGCTCCATTGGCGACCTTCCATTTTGCGACCGGTGTTTTCGTCAACAATGACGACCTCACCCTTTTCAACCACATAGTTCACATCGCGTTTGTAGAGGAAATGCGCTTTGAGTGAATTGTCCAGCAGGTGCGGCCATTCCATGTTACCGGCGGTGTAGAAGCTTTCCACGCCTGCGAGTTGTTCAGCGCGGCGAACGCCTTCCTCCGTCAGATGGCAGGTGTGTTCTTTTTCCTTGACTTCGAAGTCGGCATCTCTCTTCAGTTGCCGGGCAATTGCGTCGGCACGCGGGTATTTCTCGAGATTATCGTGGGCCGGGCCGGAGATGATGAGTGGCGTGCGCGCTTCATCGATCAGAATGTTGTCAATCTCATCGACAATTGCGTAATCCATCGGGCCCTGAACCTGCTGATCCTTCGTCGGCTTCATGTTGTCGCGCAGGTAGTCGAACCCAAACTGATTGCTGGTGCCGTAGGTGATGTCGCAGGCATAGTGAACCTGTCGTTGTGATGAGGACATGTTAGACTGGATCGCGCCTACCGTAAGACCCAAATTCAAATGGATCGGCCCCATCCATTCCATGTCGCGCTGAGCCAGATAGTCGTTTACCGTGACGACGTGGACTTTGCCCACCAGCGCATTCAGAAAGGCTGGCAGAGAAGATACCAGCGTCTTGCCTTCGCCGGTGACCATTTCAGAAATCATGCCTTTGTGAAGGATGTAGCCACCGATCATCTGCACATCGTAGTGTCGCATCTTCAGATATCGTTGACTGGATTCGCGGACCGCAGCGAAGGCCGCAGGCATCAGATCGTCCAAGGTTTCACCCTTAAGCAATCGCGCGCGGAAGCGCGACGCGGTCTGTCGGAGTTCGTCGTCGGAAAGTTTTTGCCATTCAGACTCCATCGCGTTGATGCGATCGAGCATCGAACCGGGAACAATGGTTGTGTTTCCTGGCTTGTCGCGAACAAAGCCCAGTCGTTTGATGTGACGTTCGTTCGACGAACCAAACAACGTCGTGATACCGCGTACCAACTTCCCGCTGGCAACTTCGAAGAAGTCGCCTACTTTTTCCAGAAACTCCATGTCGCGCGATCGTCCTGAGATTCTAGGTGAAAGATCCCTAATCCGGGCGAAATAAAACGAACTGCCACATCGGCAGCGCGATCTTCTCGGATCGAAAAATGGGCCTTTTGTCGTAAGTCAAAGGCTGCCAAGTGTATTGGATCAGACAAACCATGGTCAATGCCGCGCCTGTCGTCGGAAAAAACACGGTTTCGTAGTCGAGGTCGGCAGACAATCGGAGATTTGGAGAAACAAGGCAATTGCCATGCGACAACTACTTCTGCATGACTTTTGCGTATGGTCAAAACGCCCCAAATGTTGCTGTATGGCATCCCAAAATTGTGGGGGGCTGACAATTCGCCGACACTTCAACGCCCCCGGGCTATACTTCATGCGGTCGCGGCTGATAGGAACCCGACGCTTCAGCGAGGGTCGTAAAGGATTGCTTGGCTGACGTTTTGGGTTCATGTTACAACAGCCCGCCAGCGCCATAGCGAGCACGGGATCACACTATGCGAATTAAACACTTCCTGCGATTCGTCGCCCTGACTGCCCTGACTTTGATGGCCATCCAGAGAATGCCCAGTGTCGCTGCGGTGTCGCAGACTGAGTCGTCAACGTCACAGGTTTCGTCTGAGTTCACATCGGATGAGTCAGGTGGCGACGTGCGACAATCAGCATTCGATCCGCTCGGATACGATTCCGGCTTGTGGCGATCCGAATACCTGGGACGACAGAATGATGACAAGAATGCTGACCGTCAGTTAATCCCCGCGCCGGTTGGAACACAATCGGCACCACGACAAGCCGGCACTTCACACCACCGCCGCGACGATAAGTTTGGTTCGTCTATTTTTAGTGATCACCTAGCGATGATCCCGGTCGATATCACGGTCGATATCCCGGTCGATATCCCGGTCGTCATTCGAACGCCCGAGCCCCAGGGCGTTGGCGAATCGGATCCGCAGTCCGCGACAACGATGTCTGACTGGGAATTCGCTGCTGCGACAGCGACCGGAAGCGCGACCATCGGATTTACCAAGTCTGTACCTTCCGTGACTTCTGCAATTGTCGGCTTTGTCGGGATCGTGATCGTGATTGGAGCTTACGTTTCGTCCATAGAACGCAAACCATAAAGTCGCAGGCACTCTCAGCGTGATTTTGCAACCAGCACAGCCTGTAGATAGCTGAGAAACGGAACATTTCGAACGGATTTCGACTTGAGATCAGCTTCCCATGTCGCAATGCGACGGTGATCGTCTTCGCTCAAAGTGCGAGTCAACTGATGAGCGGCCTGCAGATGCAGACTGCCATCCGGTCGCAGGTCGAGTTCAACCGTGATCGGCATCCGGTCTTTCAGATCACGCAGCGCTTCATTCAAAGCGATTCGTGGTTCGGGAAGTAAGCTGTTCGGATGCAGAATAAAGTTTAGGCGTGCGGTCCAGTCGGTATACGCCAAATAATGTTCTACCTGATCCACATCCGCCCATTTGCGTGTCTCAACACGATATGTGAACGACGGAGACGACAGCACTAGCGTCTCTTTCACCGGATCGTATGACTGCTCAAACTTCGGGTGCAGTTGAAAGTTGATCGAGTCCGCAATGCTTTCAGCCGACGGTGTTCCGGTCGCACGCAATTCCTCAATGTACTTCGTGGTTCTCGGTTCAATGGATTCCATCTTATGACGAATTTCATCGAACGTCAGCGTCGTCGATAAGCCGCGAGAATTGTTCAGGATCGTGAAACGACGTTCAACGGGATCAAAAATCACAACCTCATCAGCTGCATCGACATAGTCATAAATCCGCCCGTTGTGACACAGGCTCAGACTGCTGCTTACCATCTGCCCTGGCGCGGCTGCTTTTTCAAGATCGTAGACATGCGTCGAGATGCGCAGCCCCTGTCCAAAGCACACAGAACCGAGACACACGATTGACCAGAACACGATGCAGCGAAATGCCATGAAAACTCTCCCATTACCGCAGAATATCCTTCGCGAGTTCCGAATTGCTCGTTGAGCGGCTCGCCATTAAACGCACCGTTGTGCCATTGTTTTCCGTGCCGAGTCGAAGCGTTCGAAACCACCCGCAGGATATCAGCGCGCGCTTCAGCGACTCAATGAGATTCATCGGACTCGATCGCCACGAAAGACAGTAACTTGATCGGGAGCAATCATCTCCGGCAATTTCTGCTGCTGACCAGCATCCGTTGACCAAGAAAGGAGAAACGCTGCAATTGGTTGAGAGACTCATAAAGGTGTTGGCACGGTTGAAGCGACGGGAAGAAGCGTCATACTTCCGGGAAATGGCGGCAGAATATGTTGGTGTCTGCCGGTGAGTTCAATACTGCGTCCCTTTCTAAAAAGGTCTGCTGTGGCTACTGGTCAGAAACTGTCGCATGTCGTATTCTTTAAGTTAAAAGATTCTGCGCCTGCCAATGTGCAGACGCTGGTGGATGCCTGTCATAAGTATCTGAAGAATCATCCGGGTGTGTATTTCTTTGCAGCCGGAACATTGGCGAAGGAGTACGCTCGACCGGTCAACGACCACGCCTTCGACGTCTGCCTGAATCTCGTGTTTGATTCCCGCGCTGCTCATGATGCCTATCAAACGATTGAAGACCACGTGAAGTTTATTGCCGAACACAAAGAATCGTGGGACAAAGTACGCGTCTTTGATGCCGACGTGACATGAGTCGCATTGCCTCCCAGCAACAGGTCACCCCATCGCGTCCGGTTACGCGGCTTGACTGGTTCATAGCGATTGCTGTCGGCTGCGCATTGTCTCTGGGAGTCTGGCGCGAACTGCTGACGGGTGGTGGTATCGTGGGTGGAGACACGTACCCGTATTTCTTCCCTCAGAAACAGTTGATGGCGGAGGGATTCGCTCACGGTGAATTGCCGCTTTGGCACGATCGAACCGGGCTTGGATATCCACTGCACGCCGAAAGCCAGGCGGGGATTTTTTATCCGACGAATCAATTGCTGTATCGATTCTTCGCCGTCAACACCGCTTACAACGCGAGCATCCTGCTGCATTATGGTCTGGCGTTTGTGTTTGCATGGCGATTCTGTCGCAGTCAGACGTTGAGTCACTCGGCAGCCCTGTTTGCAGCAATGGTATTTGTGTACGGCTGGTTTCCGGCACGTCTGTCACTGGAATGGAGCATCATCGGCGGCGTCTGGTTCCCATGCTGCCTGTGGCTGACGGAACGAGTCATCAGCCGCCCCAGCCGATCTAACGCCTCTCTGCTCGCATTCGCATTTGGAATGCATTTGCTGGCGGGGCACTTTGCGCTGGCGTTCATTACGCAGCTCTGTTGCCTTGGTTATGCGCTGTTGACGTCGGGTCGCGCGACGTCGGTCGAAGTGAACGTCACTTCGATCAATCGCGTCCGCGCCAGCGTGCTTGTAACGGCTGCTGTCGCTGCCGGAATCTGTCTCGCCGCCGTGCAGTTGATTCCGACGCTGGAACTGCGTCAGTTGAGTCAGCGAGATGGCAGTAGCGCGGCGTTCAATCCTGCCTACGGCCACATGCCGCCGGTGTATCTGAGCCAGTTGTTTGCCAGTTGGTGGTATTGGCATTCTCCCGAAATTGTTCAGTCCCGACAGATGTTGCAATTTCCATTCTTGATGTCGCCTGCCGATACCAATCAGGTCGAGGCACATCTTTATATCGGGCTGATTCCACTGGGGCTTGTGCTGTGCGTGCTGCAGGACTCTATTCGACAGAGATTGCGGGCAACGAATTACAAGGTCTGGCTGATTCTGTCTGGCGTGGCGATCATCTATGCGTTTGGATGGCTGGTGCCAGTGATGAAGCATGTGCCGGGATTCGGGTTCTTCATGGGACCAGGACGCTACACGATCATTACGACGATGGGGCTGGCGATTGTGTCCGGTTTAGTGCTTGACGCCTTACTGCGACGAAGCTCCCGTGCAATTCAATTTGTAATCACGGCCGTCGTCGCGGTGATTACGCTTTATGATGTTCTTGTGTCCGGTGATGCACCGGTTTGTGATGCTCAGATCGTTCCGACGCCACCGATTGTCGGGCTGCAGGATAGCTGGGTCGCTGCAACATTCGCTGAAGAACCGGGCGCGCGCCTGCTTGCTTCAGGGCCAAATGTGTGCAATTTGTTTGGTGTTAGCTGTGTTCCACAATATCTTGGGCTTGGTCCGGCAGAGTACTTTCAAGGCGATGCATTGTTCGAAACGATGCCAATCAATTCCGACACAGAGTTTCCGTCCGCATTCGATGTCGAGCGACTTCGTGATCGCGGTGTGACGCATATTCTGACTCAAGAAGTAATTGCCAAGCCATCACCAGAACTGGAACTGGTTCGCGCTGCCCCGGACAGTTTTCTCAATCGCGTCTGGGCGCGTGGGAATGCGGCGTGCTGCTTGTATCGCTTGAAGACAGCAACAGGTCGCGTCGAGATTGAGCCCGCTTCGGCGCTCAATCAGTTTTCATGGATCGAGCAACGTCCTTCGCAGCAGGTGTTCGAGGTTTCGCTGAAGGCAGGCGCGGTAGTCTCCACAAATGAGCTCATGTTTCCCGGATGGCATGCGTCGATCGACGGCAGCGAAGCGCCAGCAATGACGACCGACGGTTTTCATCGCAGCGTCAAAGTCGCTGC
>CANJQC010000088.1 GCA_947476295.1 Planctomycetaceae bacterium
GTCCATGTGTCGGCGCGATCCGGGACCATTACACCGAATTCCAGCGAACCAAATCGGGTGCGAGTTTCGTCCTTTGACTGCAGAAAGTTGGCAATCTCCTGATCGATGGAAATTCCGCTCGCCCAGCCAGCTGGCGTATCCGATCCACCCTGGATGTTGCCGGGGAAAAGTTCGACGCCTGTCAGCAGGCAACCCATGCCGCGCATGTGATTGTCACCGTCGCCGCGGACCTTGTCGCATATTCCATGCATCACCAGCATGCGTGACTGAAAATCTCTGAGTGGTTCAAGAATACGCTTGAGCGTGAAAATTTCGCCTTCTTCATCAGGCCAGAAATCCCACGGGACAGTTCCGTTGGGGCTGAACATGATGACCAGCCGCTGCTTGCGAGAACTCAATGCAGCCCGCGACGCAAATGCGCTGAGATTGGAAATGAATGGCAGCGCCGCTGCACCAAGTCCCAGATTCTTCAGGAAATGTCGTCGATTATTCATGAGTTATGATCCGCAAACGCTTTTTCGAGCTCTCTACTTTGGTTCTGCGACGGCGACGGGTTCAGTATTCGGGGTCCAGCCGTGTGAATTCGAACGGCAGGCGATTTCGACCGCCAGATGTTTCATATTGTAGTCGTGGTTTTTGAAGAACGCAGACAATTCAGCGATCGAATCCGGCCCGTATGCCAAGATTGGCTGCTGAGTCATGTGGTGGAACAACTGCCGTCCAAAGGCACGATGCGTTTCATCACTGCGGGCCATAAATTCCGCCAGTTCCCTCGCTCCGGCGAATCGAATTAGCTCACCGTTGTGTTGCACATATTGTCCGGTTGCATCAATGGATTTTTCCTCTTCGGTTTCCCGGAAGCGACCGACCGCGTCGAAGTTTTCCAGTGCAAAGCCAAGTGAGTTAATCAGACCATGGCAATTCGCACAGACTTCAGGACTTGTCTGGATCGTGACACGTTCACGCGTCGTCAGATTCGGTGCCAGATCTGGTGCGGTCGGAGCGACTGCGAGCGGCGGCGGCTTGACGCCTCGCCCGAGAATGCCACGCGACATGAACACGCCGCGATGAATGGGCGAACTGGTCTGCATGTATGCAAATCCGCTCAGGATGAACGGATGCGAAATAATGCCTGCTCGTTTGTCCGGTTCAAACTTGACTTCCTGAAACGGCGCGTTGTCAGGCAGATCGACGCCGTAAAACTTAGCCATGCGACCGTTCATAAAAATCGTGTCGGTCAACAGCAGTCGCTGAAAATCGGCGCTGTCTGCATCCAGCGCCTGTTCCAGCATCAACTCGAGGGAGACTCGCATGTCAGCCGCGAGTTCCGGTGTAAAATCAGGAAATACTGCTTTGTCCTTATCGATTTCCTGAAGCCGTTCCAGATTCATCCATCTTCGCAGAAACTCCAGCAACCGCGCCCGACCACGGTAGTCGTTAACCAGCCTCCATGCGTGTTCGCGAATCTGTTTCTCATCGGCCAGCCTGCCGTTCTGAGCAGCTTCGAGCAAAGGCGGATCGGGGATTGAATTTAGAAGCGAAAACGACAACCGTGCCGCACGGTCAAACTGATCGTCGGCACCAGTGGGTTCGCGGTACAAAAAACGTGGCGACTTGAGAGCCAGCAGGATAATGCGACGAACGCCTTCCTCGGGGCTGTTTGCAGCGGCAAGCTGACTTTCTACGTAGCGCTGACGAAGTTCATCCGTCAATGGGCGTCGAAATGCGCGTTCAACAAATTGTGCGGCGAAGGCACGGAGCTTCTCGTCGCGGTCACCCGTATCGTCGATCATGTGTGGCAAGGCCGCGACAAATTTGTCGGCAACTTCTGTGGCCGCGTATGTCGTCGCTTCATCCCATTCCTTTGAAACACTCGTGCCACGTTCGTAACCGGCACTGCGATCATCTGGTGGGAACGGTGATTCGACAATCATGATTTCCGGTGATTCTTCCGGAGTCAGATTGGCCACCGGAATCACTTCCTTCACACCGTGCGGAGCTTTCCACAATAGTACAATGGATGATGTGGATTCCTTGAACTTAAACCATTCGAGTTGGATCGGATACAAGCGACCGGCCAGCAGGAATCGAGATCCGGTGAAATCCGTCTCCGGCCCCGAACGAACCCAGGCGTCAACCAACGCAGTTTCATTGGCGTTTACGTGCAGCCTCGCTCCGTTTTCCGTATGGACGGTGAATTCGTACCAGCCGGTTTCGCGCGGGATCAGTGATCCCTTCCAGCGAATAGAGAATTCATCGTTCGCAAACTTGTCGGCCTCAGGACTTGCACCGCCGAAGTTGAAGTTCACAACGGGATCAGTACGCTCGATCATGCGTTTGTCGTCTTGATGATTGCGGCCGGCAAAATACTCAGCCTTCAAGCCGCGCGCCGCGCCGGGCTCAACCTTCGTCCGGAAACTCGTCCCCAGATCGGCGATCACGTTGCGATACTGCGACACAGTGAGGCGGCTGAATGCAATTCGGGGCGGATTGAGTCGCGCCTGGGCCTCAGGAGAATAGAACTGCTGCTGCATCCACTCCGCGACGGCTCGGGCATCGTCACCAGTACAATCCGCTGGAGATCCTTTCGGCATAGTGCGTGTCACCAAGTCGGCTAGATCCGAAGTCGGACGGTCACCAAATATTGGGGCTGGCACTTCGGCTGTTCCAGTACCATTTACACCGTGGCAACCGATGCAAACAGATTCATAGACCGCTCGGCCACGCTCCAGCACGGGATCCTGAGCAGCGGGCGCACCAGTGGGGTTCGGTAAGTCGTCTGCTCGAACAGCATCGACGGCTGCCGACAGCAGGAGCATACAGAGCAATCCGGCAGATGGCCGCATAACTCGCTCCAGTTTCTCAGTCGTATACTTTAAGGTGGGATTTGGGGGAGGCAGGAACCAAATTCCGAGGCACCCCGAAGACCAATTGTCCTGATGATGTGCGGGAAAGCGGCTGCGTCAACACTATAACGCTGCGATTTGAGGCCGGGCAATTTGCTAAGTCCTGCGTTTCTCCACTTTTTCAACTCTGAGGACGCGCCGGGCGTTTGGGGCGAAGGAGACTTTGAGGTGACTAGGAAGAAAATGTCCTCCGCCGCCTAGGCTCTTCAACCTTCACTGACCCTACTGGATTCTGTGTGAACCTCAGGGCGATTTTAATGTTGAAATCGTTAAACGAACGGACTCCTGGTTTCCTCTTGGTGAATTTACAATCTCTGAGTTAATATGCTCCTCTTGACCGAACCAAGCGAACACTTACGCACCAAGGAAGTGATGCGAAAGAGTGAATTCGTGATTTGAGGCAATTGACGAATGGAATTCAATATCCGCCCTGCGGCAAAATGCTGCGCGAAAACAGGCGAGCCATTTCGATCCGGAGATGTCTGCTGGTCGATCCTGATTGAAAAAGACGGGTTACTCGTGCGTCAGGATTTTAGCGCCGCAGCCTGGGAAGGCCCCCCACCCGACGCGATAGGCCACTGGCGCAGTGAGATTGCGGAGGTAAGCGACTCAAGGCGCCCAAAACTGGACGCAGACTCGCTGTTCGATTACTTCCTTCAGCTTTCTGATTCTCCAAACATAGTTCAACAGCAGTATCGCTACGTCCTTGCGTTGTTGTTACTAAGGAAGCGGCGACTGATGCTCGAAGAAGTGGTTGAATTCGACGACCGCCCGACGATGCGACTAGTCGGTAGTGGTGGCGAAGGTCCGTTCGATGTGCCGGAAGAAGTACTCAACGAAGAACAGATTGATCGTCTGCAACAGCAACTGTTTGATTCCGGACGAGCCACCGCAGCGTAGCCCACCATCCCGTACGATGAGCATCCTTTTCCGTCTGTTTCCGTGACGATCCGGATCGTATGAATTTATCCCGCATCATCTTTTTGCTGATCCTGCAGACGACGATTGTCGGCTGTCAAACGAGCGGCAAGACTACGGTCGTGCGGCATGTGGATCCCGTGTTGTCGAACACATTGAGCTCCGAAGAACTGGTCGATTATCTGAATGCGCAGAATAAGGGGCTACACGGCTGGCGGTGCATGGAAACGCAGGTGTATGTGAGTATGCCAGGATTACCGCTGCCGCAGAAATTAACGGGCTCGCTGGCCTGCAATGCTCCCAGCAGCTTCCGACTGACAGCGGACAATTTTGTGGCGATGGCAGACTTCGGGTCGAACGATGAACTTTGCTGGGCATACGTAAAACCGGGCGATCCTGTTGTCATGACATGGCATCACGAAGATTCACACCTGCTGGAATATGTTCCTGGCGATTTCCCTCGGCTTGACCCTGAATGGCTGATGGTGATTTTGGGAATTCAACCGCTGGATGCACGGGATTTTAAATTACAAAAACCACCCGCCGGATCGCGTGAACTCTGGTTGGTGTCGATCGAAGAATCCGCCAGTGGTCAGCCACTTCGACGAGTCATTATGGTGGATACCGTGCGGGGATTTGCTCGGGAACATGTTTTGATCGATCACAATGGCGATCACCTGCTGCGAGCTCAGTTGAGCAATCATCGGGCCTGCGGTGGACATGTCATTCCGCATACCGTCAAGATCAGTTTTCCGCCTCAGAAGACCGAACTCACGCTAAACTTCAAGGGCATCGAAGCTAATTGCCAGCTTGCTGATGGGCTCTGGACTCCGCCTGGCGGAGATCGCATCGCGCAGGTTGATCTGGGTGACTACGTCCGACGGACGCATGGTGATATTCCACCCGGAAAAAAGCTCCAGGGTCAGTCACTCGCTGATGTCCCGCGAAACGACACGATGCTTGACGGAACCCCGCGAAGAAGTCACGATGACTTGGCTGAACCCGACTTTGATACCGCTGCATTGTCTCACGAATCAGTGTTCTCAGACGACCGATCAGAGGATGGCCGCTTTTTCGGTGAAGAAGATCCGGAAGACGCGCATCCATCCGTTGACGATCGAATTGAAGACGAAGGACTGGACGGTCACTCGAGTTCCCGCGCGCAGATTCGTGAGACAGGATTTCGGGAAGTACCGGATTTCGACACCGTCGCCCCGCAGCAACCCAGACCTCGCTGGTTTGGAAAAAATCTGCTCCGCTGATACAACGGTGTCCCCCGTGGCGTACGCAGCCCGCGTGCAATGACCCGGCGTCCTGCGCAGATACATCCCGAAAAGGAAACTCATTGTGGCATCCACGCCCTTGCCTGTCGTTGCACTCAATTCACTCCCCGGTGTCCGACAGTTTGACATGACAGGCCAGGTTGCGATCGTGACCGGCGGTTCGAAAGGACTTGGCGCAGCGATGGCAGCCGGACTCGCATCCGCTGGCGCGATAACAGTCATCGTGAGTCGCACGTTGTCCGAATCGCAACGCATTGCGGCAGAAATCTCGGAAGGATTCTCAGTGCCTTCCATTGGCCTTCAGGCAGACGTGGCGAAACCTTCCGAAGTGGAACAACTCGTCGAAACCGTTATGCAGCAAACTGGACGCATCGACATTCTGATTAACAGCGCGGGAATCAATATCCGAGGAAGTATTTCAGATTTGACTTACGAACAGTTTCAGGAGGTTCAGAAAATCAACGTCGATGGCACTTGGCTGTGCTGCAAGGCCGTGATTCCGCACATGAAAGCCGCTGGCTACGGTCGCATTGTGAACATCGCCAGTACACTGGGAGTCGTTGGCCTTGCCAATCGCACGCCGTACACTGCCAGCAAGGGAGCCGTCGTGCAGATGACGCGCGGGCTGAGCCTGGAACTGGCCCCGTTCGGCATCACCTGTAATGCGATCTGCCCTGGCCCGTTTCTGACACCGATGAATATCCCGATTGCTGATTCAGAGGAAGCAAAGAAACACATCATCGGTGCGGTCGCCATGGATCGCTGGGGCCAGTTGAACGAAATTCAGGGCGCCGCCATTCTGCTCAGCAGCGCGGCTGGCAGTTACATGACCGGCAGTCTGATCACAGTCGATGGTGGCTGGACAGCGAAATAAAGAATGGGAGACTCGCCTGGAGTCTGTTCTGATACATGGCACGAGGGGGTGTAGACGGTGCATGTGTTGTTTGGCATAGGGGTAGGGTGGCCTAGTCAATTTCCTAAGTTGTTTCGGGTTGGTTTGTTGCGCGTTTGATGGTGGCTTTGTATTCAGCGTAGGCGGACTGGCGACGGGACGTTACGGTGCTGGGAAAGCGTGCTTGAATCCATGCGTGTACATCGGTTGGGGATACGCGATCAAATGCGACTTTGATCTCCTCAGGCGTGGTTGGGTGAAGCAATGCGGGGAAGCATGCCAGCAAACTTGTGAATCCGCTTTTGGATTGTTGACCTTCGAGTTGTTTAAACAGGCCAAAGGACGATTCCAGAATCTCGGTACTCATCGGCAAGCGTTCGCCATCTCGTAAGAGTTGTTCTGATTCGTTGACAAAGTTGACCAGTCGCTCGGAAATCTCTTTTGACTTGTCGTATTGGAGAGAATCACCGATCTCGGCCTTCATGGCTTGCGAAGCTCCTTTGAACAGATACTGCTCGTTGATAAACGTCACGCACTTCGAAACGACATTTTGGCATTCTTGCCACATTGCGATGTCCTCGGTGTACTCAGTCACCCAGGCAAGTTTGTCCTGCATACGATCTTCGCTGATGCACAGTTACAGGTTCATGGATTTCATCGACTCATTCAATCGCATCCGGGAAGCTGTTTTTCGAGGATAAACGCAGGCGTCAGGCGTCTTTTTCGTGGTACAGGCGCAACAGCCCCCCGGTTATTGGTCTGGTCGCAGCTTCCTTTCCCGGAATGCATCATCATCGCTGATAATCCGATATTAGTCCTCGATTACGCCACAGATCGCAATATGGGGTTGCTATTACCGTCTCATGCGGGTAGCGTCACCAAATCTGAGTTTGATACCGGCTCAATGATTCGTTCAAAATCCGTTGGCGTGGGTCACAGGCATACAGGCGGACGCTCCAGTCCGATCCTGATTGTTCCCGCGGCATACATCTTTTTTAAGATGGCAATTTGGATGAGAATTGAGTCTTCAAATTCGGCGTTTCGAAGGTTGCCGTGTGGCAGCAATACGGGTGTTTTGGTAGCTGTAAAGCGCAAGGGTTTTGTGAATGAGTAAGAACATTTTTGTTGGTAGCCTCGCATGGGGTACTACGTCAGAGGGAATTGAGCAGGCATTTGCTCAGTACGGAGTTGTAACGTCGGCAAAGGTCATCAGTGACCGCGAGACCGGTCGTTCCAAGGGATTTGCTTTCGTGGAGATGGAGACTGGTGGCGACGAAGCCATTAAGGCACTGAACGGTTCAGACATGGACGGTCGTCAGATCGTTGTCAACGAAGCTCGTCCTCGCGAAGAACGAAGCGGTGGCGGTGGTGGTGGTGGTGGCGGCTACGGTGGCGGCGGCGGTGGCCGAAGCGGCGGTGGCGGCGGACGAAGTGGCGGCGGTGGCGGCTACGGCGGTGGTGGCGGCGGTGGCGGCGGACGCGATCGCTACTAATCAGCTTCCGGCAGGAATCTGAACAAACAGACGTTGCTCCTGAATCAGGACGTCGTCGTGAATACAAAGGGTGGTGAGCCAAAACGGCTTACTACCCTTTTTTTGTTGCACAAGACCGGGACAGGCACATGCACCCTTGTCTTACTGTTTTTCCTGCAATCTCCTGGCTCATACGAGAGTCAGTCCCGGTTCTGTTTAGGGTTCTAAGTCAGGAGATGATCTCCTGTACGACATTTCCGTAGACATCTGTCAAGCGGAAATCGCGGCCCGCGTAGCGATAGGTGAGGCGAGTGTGGTCTAGGCCCAGCAGATGCAGGATCGTGGCGTGCCAGTCATGGATATGACACTTGTTCTCCACGGCGGCATAGCCATGATCGTCGGTTGCACCGTAGCTGACTCCTCCTTTGACACCTCCACCAGCCATCCATGTTGTATAGCCCTTGTGGTTGTGGTCACGTCCGTCCCCGTTTGGTGCATCGGGAGTTCGTCCGAATTCACCGCCCCAAATGACCAGCGTGTCCTTCAGCAATCCGCGCTGAGCAAGGTCCGTCAGCAGTCCTGCAATTGGCTTATCGACTTCGGTGCATCGTTCCGGAAGATCTGTCTTGAGTCGATTGTGATGATCCCAGCTTCCATGCGTGATTTCCACGAATCGAACACCGGCTTCCACAAAGCGACGAGCCATCAGGCACTGGCGTCCGAATGCGTCTGCATCTCCACCATCGATTCCGTACAGCCCGAGCGTCTTTTCAGATTCTTCGGAGACGTCCATCAGGTCCGGAAGCACGTCCTGCATACGGAATGCGAGTTCGTAGGATTCAATGACACCTTCCACTCCCGGTTGATGTTGTTCCCGTTCCAGCTTTTGCTGATTCAGTTTCTGAATGAAGTCCAGTTGCGTTCGCTGAGCGGACGTGGAGATCCTCGGATTTTTGATGTCCGCAAGAGAAGGGCCTGAAGTATTTCCACCAGAACCAGCCTGGCCGCGCTGCTGTGGTCGGCCAACCTTTGTTCCCTGGTAAATGGCGGGCAGGAAGGCGCTCCCGAAATTTTGTGCGGACGCCGCCGGTGGATTGAGGGCCACGAAACCAGGCATGCTGTCGTTTTCTGTTCCGAGCCCGTACAAGGTCCACGCGCCGAGCGATGGACGCGCGAATTGTGCGTTGCCGGTGTGCATCTGTGTCATCGCTCTCGGATGTGTTGGCTGATCGCAATGCATCGATCGAATCAGACACAGTTCATCGGCGTGCTTCGCGACTTCTGGAAAAAGGTCGGAAATCCAAAGGCCGCTTTTGCCGCGCTGACGAAATTCCCACGGAGAAGCCATCAACCGGCCGCCACCGTATTTATCGCCTTTTCCTGCGTCCGCCGCCAACTGCGGCTTGTAATCGAATGTATCCACATGTGACGGACCACCCTGCATGCACAAGAAGATCACTCGTTTGGCCTTTGCTGCGAAATGCGGCTGCTTCGAACTCAACGGATTATTCGACTCCGCCTCCGCCGCCTGAGTCGTCAGGCCCGCAAACGCCAGATATCCGAAACCGGCAGATGCGGTCCGCAGAATTTCCCGACGAGAAAGATTCTGGTTATTAAGCGTCATGGAGATTGTCCTGAAAACGATGTCAATTCAAGTATCGAAATTCTGCTGATGCGAAGAGGGCCTGACAGAACTCACTGAGTGCCACAAATTTCTTTTCATTTCCAGAACGCGATGAGCTGCCTCGGCCTGCTGCGGGAGTTGTGTCAGCACTTCGAAAAAAATGGTTGCTGGCTCGAATCTCGTCTATTGTCGGCGGTCGGTTGTAGACCAATCGAAACGCCAGATCGATCTTGGCAGCGGGTGCCTCAGCCTCCTTCAGAATTCGCCGAGCTAATGCATCACTTTGCTCAATTACAAATGCGTTATTCATCATGTACAGAGCCTGAGCCGGAGTGTTCGATGACTCTCGCTGACCAATCACCATGCTTGGTTCAGCAAAGTCAAATACTTCCAGTGACCGAGGCAGTGCATTTCTCGCGACAGGCAAATAGACCGATCGGTAATAGACGCTGGAATCAAAAACACTTGCTCCGCTCTGACGACTGCGAAATGCCGCTATCTTGCCAGGTATCCCTGATGCCATCGGTAGCATTGCTGGCCCGTTGGGGCCAATCAAAGTTGATCCAAAACGAGAGATCATCGAACCTTCCGGCCGCTTCGTGTCCAGTTGACCGCTCGCCGCCAGCATGCTGTCACGAATCGCCTCAGCATCCACACGTCGAGGATTCGCGCGGGCGAAATAAAGGTTATCTGCATCCTTTTCAAAGCGATCCTGATCAAACGCTGAGGACAGCCGATAGACGCGGGACGTGGCAATTTCCCGGATCATGCTCTTGACGGACCATCCGGATTCCACAAAGCGAACGGCCAGATAATCCAGCAGTCCAGGGTGTGTTGGTCCGGGCCCTGACGCACCGAAATTCTCAGGTTCACGGACGATGGCTTCTCCCATCAGGTGCTGCCAAATCCGATTCACCATGACGCGGGACGTGAGTGGGTGCTCAGGACTTGTCATCCAGTTTGCGAGTTCCAGACGGCCAGATGACGCTGGCAGAATGTCTGACTGAGACAGGCTCAAAACCTGAACAAAACCTCTGGGGACTTCCTGCGCGGGTTGATCAATTTCTCCCCGCACAAGCACTCGGGCGTTTTTAGGTCGCTCAGTGGCCTGCACACCCATGCACACCGTGATCGGCTTACCATTTTCATCGACACTGTTAATTCGATTCGTCAGTTGAGCGGCCTGCAGATCCAGTACTCTCTGGTTCACGACGCTGGGGCGCGGTTCCGTACCGTTCATTTTCGTTTGTCGCTCGGCCCGGCGAGCTTCCATGGCTTCCTGCTCGAGTTCATCACGTTTCTTCCTGAGTTCTGCGAGTTCCTGCTTTGTCAAAGGTTTGTCGGACGTGTTGGGGGCGTCAATCGGCAGAACAATCAGGTTACTTGGCTGTCGATTGCGCTGACTGCGACCGCCGCCGTAAAATGTTTCTGTGCTCTGAAAGATTCCGGCGATCGCGTAATAATCCGTCTGCGGAATCGGATCAAATTTGTGATCGTGACAACGCGCACATGCGACTGACACTCCCATGATCACCCGTGTTGTCACATCAATTTGCTCGTCGATCAGATCCGCCTGAAATTGCCGAGGATTCCGTTCAATCAGTGCTTTCGGTCCAAGAGCCAGAAACCCGGTGGCGATCAGATGGTCCGACCATTCTTCGTCTGACTTCGCTGGTAAAAGGTCTCCTGCAATTTGTTCTCGAACAAACTGATCGTACGGCTTGTCGCTGTTGAAGGCATCGATCACATAGTCGCGATAACGCCATGCGTTTGGAAAGGAAAGATCGACTTCTTTTCCGGCCGACTCCGCGTATCGAGCCAAATCCAGCCAGTGGCGAGCCCAGCGTTCTCCGTATTGCGGGGTATCCAGCAGTCGATTGACTTCAGACGAGATGGCATGTTCAGAATTCAGTTGCCAGGCTCCCGCAAATTGCTGCATCGTCTCCGGTGAGGGAGGCAGTCCAGTAAGATCCAAATGTAGCCGACGCAGCAATGTATGGGCATCCGCATCTGCCGCTGGTGTCAACTGATGAGCGGCGTATTGCTGTTCCACAAGGCTGTCGATTTTGGATGAGGCCCATTCAGTGGCTTTGGGAATCGACGGTTTGACAGGCGGTTTGAACGACCAGAACTGCCTGCCTTTTTCGATATCTTCTTCTGTCACACGTGACTTAACCACAATGCCGGTGGTCACTCGAGGATCCGGTGCTCCCATCTCAATCCACTGCCGAAAGTCCGAGATTGTCTCAGCTGGCAATTGCTTCTTTGGAGGCATGCTGTAGTCACGATAGTTGATCGCATTCCAGAGGATGCTCTGTTCGATGTCGCCAGGGACAATTGCCGGACCCGATTCGCCACCAATCAGCAACGCCTCACGGCTATCGACGGCAAGACCACCACGCACTCCCTGCCCTTCCGATGAATGGCAGCGATAACATTGATCGATCAGAACCGGGCGAATCTTGGTTTCAAAAAAGTTGATGCCCTCCTGTGTCGGTTCCGGAGAACTCTCGTCGGCTCGGACCGTTCCTGCCAGAAATAACGCCAGAACAGTGATCACCGTCTTTGACGAGTTTTGATACATGATCTGTCGCATCGTTAAAACTCTCATGGTTCAGAGGATCAGAAATCTTGCGTCGGCGGGACGCTTTCTGGCGAGGACTCGGACATGAATGTCCAGACCGCATGAATCGCACCAGTGGATCACCGTTTTTTCTCGAACAGTGCTTACGAGTCGTTATTCCGCTGACGGTCGCTTTGGTTTTACTCCGGCACCATCCTTGTCACTCTTTGCCCCGCGCATCTTCCCGGCTCGTTCGCCCAACTTCACCTTCGCCTTTTCCATTTCCGATACATCAATTGCGCCGTCGCCATTTTCATCCACGCGAGAAAGATTCTGCTGCATGCGTTCGGGTATTTCGTCTCCGCTGAGTTTGCCGTCTTTATCTGCATCGCGCTGTTCAAACATCCGAGCTATCATTTCTCCGGCGGGCGGTCCGTTCGCTCCGGGCCTTCCCTGCCGAACCATTTCTCCATCATCCATTGCAGAGAAGTCCGGGCGAAGTTCCTCGGGACTGAGGGCACCGTCGCCGTCTTTGTCCAGTTTTGCCAACGTTTTAGACGCATTCTCAATCTCACTCGCGGAAATCGAACCGTCCTTATCCGCATCCAGCGTTATCATCAGCGGCAATCGCTGAGCCATTGCGCCAGCCATCTCCGGTCGAGCACCGCCCTTCGCTTGACGCAGTGATGGATTCCGCCCGCCCGGACCTTCTCGTTTTGGCTTGTCCTCGCCAAACGCCACGGGCGATAAGAAGAGGACCGCCAGCACAACAGACAGAGTTTTCTTATTCTTCATCGAAACACCCTTTATCACAAAGCGTTAATACAGAGGCACTTAGAATCACTGGCACTTCAGTGAATTCAGTCAGGATCGCCGTTAAACTAAGTACCGTCGCGATACGGGAATAATCCACAGGTGTTTTCTGAAAATTGTTTGCCATCCACAGATTCAGAGAAGCCGCAACGTCCTGAGTCTTGTTTCTTTAGTGCCGACAGGACAACATTTTCCAATGTGAATGGGCCGAATCATGAACGGTACTCACGATGACGAACGCCGCATGCTCCGAGAGGATGGTCACACAGCGCTAGCTTCGCTGTTTTCAACTTACCATGGTCGTCTGGAGAAGATTATCAGATTTAGGCTTGATCCACGCATCCGCAGTCGCATCGATGCAGTCGATGTACTTCAGGAAGCGTATCTGGAAACATCTGATCGACTTCAATCGTTTCTTGAATCCACCGATGTCTCATTTTTTGTGTGGCTCCGCCAGCAGACACTGCAGACGTTGGTCGATGTTCAGCGTCGGCAATTTCGACAGAAGCGGGATGTGAATCGTGAAATTCGCTTCGCATCGACCGGGACGTCAGACGGGACAAGCCTTTCCATCGCACAGTTTTTGATCGATCAGTTAACGTCGCCCAGTCAGGTTGTTGTTAACGCAGAGGAAATGCAGTGGTTACAGGAAGCCCTGAACTCAATGAATGGAGTGGACAGAGAAATCCTTGCTCTTCGACACTTCGAACAGCTTACCAACAACCAGGTGGCTGAGATTCTTGGCCTGACGCCGACGGCGGCAAGCAATCGTTATCTGCGTGCCGCAGCCCGCCTAAGCGAAATTCTGCAGCGTCTGAATTCAAACACTGGTCCGGCTCGCTGAAGAATGGAAGGCTCGAATGTTGCTCGATGATGATCGACATCCTGTAGACCACCTGGCTGAAGAGTTCGCCGGACGAATTCGCGCAGGAGAAAGTCCGCAGATTGAAGAGTATTGCCGGACTCACCCCGAACATGCAGACATGATTCGGTCCGTCTTTCCCTCCATTCAGATGGTTGAACGGGCGAGTCAACGTGAGGAGCATCATCACAGATCCGGAGACAGCCGTTCAGCGACTGTGCTTTCGATGCCGAAGGCGCTCGGTGATTTTCAGATAATTCGTGAAATCGGCAGGGGCGGCATGGGAGTCGTGTACGAGGCCGTGCAGAAGTCGCTGAAGCGGCATGTGGCCCTCAAAGTCATCAGTGCCCTGATCGCAGGCTCGGAAAAACAACTCAAACGGTTTCGTCGTGAAGCGGAATCGGCAGCGAGCCTTCACCACAGCAATATTGTCCCCGTGTATGGTATTGGTGAAGATCACGGCCTGCAGTATTATGCCATGCAGTTGATTGACGGAGTGACGCTGGCTGAAATCATCCATCACCTGAGAATCGCTCCGCCAGACACCGTGTTGGCCGGAGATACGACTGTTGCTGTCAGTGCCCCCGGGAATTGTACTTCAGGCAACAAACCGCGTCCGCGCCGATTTGGTACCGTGGATGCCGTGTTGCAGCTTTTCGGGACGATAACATCTGCTGACATGCTGGTGTTGCCTGAGTCCGGGTTGTCAGTGGATCTTTCGGGGTCTCCGGATCCGCTCGCTGCCACCCACGTTCGCTCGCAGACTTATATCGCAGACACGATCGAAGACCAAACGCCCGGCGATAACGGCAACGAAGAACAGTGTGCGGCGGAAGGCGTTTGCCTGAACCTAGCCTACATTCGCAATATTGCTCGCGTGATTGCCAACGTGGCGGGCGCTGTTGAGTACGCGCATCGACAGGGCATTCTGCATCGCGATATCAAGCCCGCCAATCTGATCCTGGATCGGGACGGGACAATTTGGGTGGCCGACTTCGGGCTGGCGAAACAGGCGGATCTCGAAGGTGTCACACAAACCGGAGAAATTGTCGGTACGCTTCGGTATATGGCTCCTGAGCAGCTTCGCGGTGAGGCGGACGTTCGTACCGATGTCTATGCGCTGGGCTTGACGCTCTACGAACTTCTCGTGCTGAAGCCCGCCTTGAATGCCCCGCAGTTGCTCAGTGGACAAAGTCGGCCGTGTGTTCCCCGGTTGCGAACCAGCCGGCCGGAAATTCCTGCGGACCTGGAGACCATTACACTGAAGGCCTGCATAGCTGAGCCTGAACGGCGGTATCAGAGCGCTCGGGAATTCGAGGCCGATCTTCGCCGATTCCTTGAAGACCGTCCCATTCTGGCGAGACGCGTGACACTGGTTGAGCGACTTTGGCGATGGTCGAGACGCAACCCGCTGATCGCGTCGCTCTCGGCCGCAACGATGCTCCTGATGGCCGCGATCGCCATCATTCTTGGCATAGGAAATCACCACATCCGGGAGGCTTTGGATGCGAGAAACATCGAATACAAACGTGCCGAACAGAATCTGTTCGAAAAAACATTGGCGCTGGCGAATGTGGAACGCGAGCGTGTTCGCGCGGAAACAAACCTTGATCTCGCAATTTCAGCGTTTGAAGAAGTCTTCAATAATATTGCCGCTCGCGGACGATCGGATTCGTTACTGGACGAACTCAGCGACGAAGATCTCCTCCCGTCGGCCGATGCGGTGCTAAGTAGTGCTGATGTCACTCTTCTGGAAACACTGCTTGGTTTCTTCGATCGACTTGCGGCAGAGAACAGTAAAGACCTGAGCACTGAATCAGCCGCCGCGCGACGGCGGGTTGGTGATATTCAGCAGCAGCTCGGACGTTTAGAAAATGCTCAACAGTCTTATCAAACGGCACTGGACGCTTACAGAGTCATCGCGGGCAAAAGGCCGGATGATGCCAGCCTGATCCTAGCTCAGGCCGGGATTCTGCACCAGATGATGTTGACGTCCGCAAAACGCGGCGAGATCCCCGTTGCAATGCAGAAACTCAAGGAGCTGAGATCTGCCTTGACGGCATCACCTGCCGTGAATGATTCTGCGAACGGGCGATTTGTGCTTGCCAATGCAATCAATGGTTTGGTCTCTTTTGGACTGCGAACAGCGGTCGAGCCGCGGTACCGTCTCAAAAACCGGTCGTTCAACCGGACGGGGCCAGCCAATAACCGGACGGGGCCAGCCAATGAACCGCAAGCTCTGTCGCAAAATCAGAAGCTGCGACGTGAAACCGATGCCAATGTTGAGGCACTGGAGATTCTGCGGAAGCTGGCCGACGAGGAACCATCCAGCGTGGCGTATCGCGTCGCACTCGCTCAAGCTACCAAAGACAAGGCGAGAATTTCTCAGTTGCTGCGCGAATGGAATCAGGCCGACGAAGCGATGGCTGCAGCGATCGGGATTTTGGAAGACTTGCAGAAGGAGTTTCCATCGTCTGATCGCTTTAAGTATGAGTTGGCGGATACTCTCAGCACGATGCCGACTTTTCGACCAACCGATATGCAGCGCCTGATGAGGGCTCAGCAACTCTGTCGGGAACTGGTTGAAGCACACCCGACGGTTCCGGAATATCGAGGCCTCTACGCAGCAACGCTGGCACGCATCGCCGGAATGCAGCTCGTGCAGGGCAAGACCGAGCGAGCGGAAGAAACACTGAAGGACGCGCTGATGCATCATCAGCAGTTGGCAGATCAGTTTCCAGACGTACTCATGTACGAGTTCGCCCTGGCTCGAACGCTGCAACAACTGGCGCACATCTACGCGGACGAAAAACAAATGGATCTGGCGAAGGGATCTCTCGACACCGCCATCACGCGACTGGAGAAACACTCCAGTCGCAGCCGCGTTCGCAACCCCGTTGTCCTGCTCCTCAATCGCCTGCGCGAAAGCCGATCAAAACTCGGCGACTGATGGATCAGGAGGGAGCAGTTTGTGAAGACCATCTGCCACACGTTTCGTCCTAAAAATTTGCAAAAGTCGAGCTAAGACTCGGACATGAATTTCTAGGCTACGGGAGTGGCCGTCATCTGCCATCCACAGGCATAGGCACACTCACCTGAATTTTGTCTCCGTCAATGCGAACTTCGTAGCAGGCAGACTTGATGTTGCTTTTCGAATTGTCCAGCCAGGTGCCATCTTTCAGGCTGAAGCGCCAAGCGTGCCACGGGCACATCACGGCGTCATCTTCAACATGGCCATCGGCCAACGAGGCACCCATGTGCGGACAAAAGTCGTTGATCGCACGATACTTGCCTTGAGACAGAAATACGCCCACCATCGTACCCTGTATGGCAAATGAACGTCCCTGTCCTTCAGGAATGTCGCCGACTTTGGCAACCGTCTGAAATTCCACCATGATTTGCTCGTAATGATTTAAAAATTTTACGACGAAATTATTCGTGGTCTGAAACTGCGATTCCGGCAGCCTGGATATACTTCTCTGAGATGTTGCAAAAAAGCATCGCCGTCGGGGAATGACACTCGGGGCACCGCACTCTTCGTTTCGACGGCGTTTCGTGGTGATCCGACGAACAAGGATGTCCATCCTACATTCGATCCTTCCGGCAACAACCGTCGCTGAACACTCTTCGGGCTGAATTTGATCGAGAATGTGCGTTGAAACACTATGTTGATTTTTTGCACATCGGATCACCGCTGCTGCCGTGAATTTCCCAGTTTATTCATTCTTCCTGGGTTATTGTTCTTCACTAGACGGAAGTTTCAGGACTTTTGGTCAGGAAAACGCTGAACAGCAAAGAATGTCTTTGGAGTGCCTTGGTCAGCGTCGGTACTCTCTTGATAACTCGGAATGATGCCGAGGTCTCATTGGAAAAGAGGTCCGCGAAAGGATGTGCAGGCTTCCGGGTGATTGTGGAGATTGACTCATGCGGATGCGTTCTGTTGTACTCACACTGGCAGCGGTTTTCGCCGCGCCGGTTTCAGCGTTCGCGGGACTCTGTGGAGTTCCGTCTTACAATTGCTGCCCGACTGTGGCATGCGCGCCGGCTTCATGTTATACGGCTTGCCGTGTTTCAACTGAGACCTGTTATCGCACAGTTTGCGAAACAGTGTACGAGCCGCAGGAATACACATCCAGCCGGACGGTCTGCGAAAAGGTTTTTGAAGATGTGCAGCAGACCTGCTATCGCACGGTCAATGAAACCGCCTATCGCGAAGAGTGTTATTCTGTCTGCCGGCCAGTGACGGAAACCGCCGTACGTGAAGAAACGTACTGTGTCCAGCGTCCGGTTACCGAAACTCTTTATCGCGAATGCAACTACACAGTCCAGCGTCCGGTCTGGGAAGATAAGGTTCGCGAACAACGCTACACGATTCAGCAGCCGGTCTGTGAAACCATCCAGCAGGAATGCCGTTCAACTGTAATGAAATGCGTAACGGAAACAATTCAGCAGGAACGTTGTTATACCGTTCAGCGTCCTGAAACACGAACTCGCTGTGTCCAGCGAATGACGGGTCAGTGGACGACGCAGACGCAGTCAATTCCCGGCCCCGTGGTCCCTCGGGTCGTCTGTGGTCCGTGTGGTCCTCGGGTCTGCATGACACAATGTCCGCCACGGCAGGTTTGCCGTCGGGTGTGGTGCCCGCAGGTCGTGCAACAGCAGATTCCGTACACGGTGATGGTGCCGCAGGTTGTGCGTCAGCAGTGTCCTGTTCAAGTGACTCGTTATGTGCCTGAAGTCGTTGTCAAAACTGTACCGATTCAGGTCACTCGTATGGTATGCAAAGAAGTTGTGCAACAGATCCCGTACCGTACCTGTCGCATGGAATGCGAAACAAAGACGCGGCAAATTCCATATCAGGTCTGCAAAATGGTGACTGAGCAGCGAAACCGGCAGATCCCGTACAGCGTGTGTAAAATGGTCACCGAACAGAAGACTCGCACAATTCCATACTGTGTGGCAAAACAGGTACCGTACACAACAACGCGTCGCGTCTGTAAAACGGTGCCTCGAGAAGTTCAGCAGACCTGCACGCGCATGGTGGCTCGCCAGGTAATGCGACAGGTTCCGTATACCCGCAGCGTACTCATTCCTGAAACCGTATGCTGCACATCGACCTGTGCTCCATGTGCGGCAGGAGTTATGACCGGCGGTTGTGCTGGCGGAAACTGTTCCGGCGTGACGGTGGATGCCGCTCATCCAGTGTACCCGGTTGCTGATCCGGTCTTAAACCCGTAGGATCGACACTCATGTCCGTCGCGTGGCCATGAATTGGGGTCGAAGCGACGATCATTGAGTTCGCGACTCTTTGTGGGCGGGACGCTTTCTGGCACGTTCGTGGACATGAATGTCTAGGCGGCAGGAATCGGCTCTCACTTCAGACGGTCAGTGAAATGAAAGTGCTTGTGGCAGAAGATGATCGCTTCACTCGTGAAGGGCTGGTTGAAGTTCTTGAAGCGGAAGGTTATCGCGTAATTGCAGCCGTGGATGGAACTGACGCGATTCGTCTGTTTCGCGAACAGTCACCGGATTTTGTCTGTCTGGATATTATGATGCCCGGTCACAGCGGGTACGAAGTATGTCGCTCCATTCGGGCAATCTCCGCCAGCGTTCCCATCATTTTCATCAGCGCGAAGGCGGAAGAATTTGACCGGCTGGTTGGGTTCGAAATCGGAGCGGACGATTTTATCGTCAAACCCTTCAGCCTTCGTGAAGTCGTCGCCCGCGTGCAGGCGGTTGCCCGACGCTGCTGCGCGCGGCAACCAAACGTGCCGACGGAATTTCAGTTGGGTGATCTCAAAGTCATCCCCGTAGAACTGTGAGCGAGGCGCGGTGATGATGTCATTGAACTCAGTCCTCGCGATGTCCGAATCCTGCAACTGCTGTTCGACAACGCCGGTCGCGCGCTGGATCGCAACACTATTTTTCTTCATGGCTGAGGCGAGGACTTTTTTCTAAACAGTCGAACGCTCGATCAGCATATTTCTCAACTTCGTAAACGCATTGAATTGGACCCCGGAAATCCGACGCTGATTCAGACCGTGCATGGTGTCGGTGATCGTTACGACCCACCGTCAGATTCAGAGCGGCAACGACATGGCGCGTGGCAGGCTGCGTTTTGAAACGGTCGCCCCGCTTAATCACTGGGAAATGGAGCTGTTTTTTTGTTTGACCCGACGCCGAAGGCGAGGCTGCTTTTGATGGACGTCTCGCCTGCGGCGTCGGGTTAAACATGTTTTTTGCCAAGGGTTTCTGGCCCCAAAAATTTGTGATTAGAACTTGGTCATGGGTCATTCTTTCGGGAAATGGTGGCTGAATTACGTGCCTTGGCCGGGTTGCATTTGCGTAAGTTCCTTTCACTATGTGACTTACGGCTCTCTAGGCGGCGACGGGCGATATTGACCCATTTTCGTAAAACACCGTATAGTTCGCTTGAGTGTAAAACCTTGGGACCACTGCGCCATGACGGCAATGCGGTCTAAGGGAAAAACGCACGCCCCCTCAGAGTTTTCTCTCCTCAATCTCACCCCATACCGGCTCTCTCTTGTTGCATTTCAGACCTCCGTCTGCCACGTCCTTTCTACCTTTCTCATCCCGGAATTCCGGATCTGTTGATTCGGACTGCACGGTCTCTTCGTCTGCTTTCCTGAGCCCACTGTCTTGACTGCGACACTAACGGCGACTGAATGATTCATCGCTCCGTTCTGTCTGTTATCGCCATGACCTTCGCGACAACACTGTTGTTTGCGATCGATCGCGATGCGCACGCGCAGAATCAGAGCACGGGAACGGTGACGTCGTCCGTGGAACTTGCAACGGATGATATCCAGAAGCCGATTTCGATTAGCGGTGACTTTGAAGAGACTTTTGCATCGGACGAAGGTCAGGTCCACCTGATAGTCGGCCATGCGACTTTGACACAAGGCAACTTCACGATGTCCGGCGCGAAGCTGGCGATGTTTGTCTCAAATACGGATTCCGGATTTGAAATTGGCGTTTACGGAGAAAACGTCGCAGTTGATTCTCGCGACGGGCATCGCGACCTGGCATTCAAAGCCATCCGACTGGAATCACTTGCCGTTCCGCAGTTTCAGGTCGGACAGTCAACACCCGGCAGCAAAGACAATCCGCTGCTTCGCAGAGCGGTGAATCGGCTGTACCCCGGTGACGCCCGCGATGTCTCAACGGTCAGCCTGCAACTGCCTTCAGATTCATTCACCGTCCCGTTGCCGGCAGTGCAGTCGATAGGCAGCAGTTCGACACGTCGTGTGCAGATTCGGCCACGCTCCAGCGATCCTCTGCGGTTTGATTCGTTTGAGTCGCGAGATACCGTGCCTGCAGAACAAGTGAACGTCATTACGGGTGGCGTCAATGTGCTTGTGGAAGATGTCCATGTCGAAATTGGCGGAGAAGAAGTTTCCCTCGGCGTGATTGATCTGTCCGCCGATCGCGTCGTTGTATGGACTCAGGCAGGCGAAGGCCCGGCACTGGAAGCCGGGAGTCAGGTTGTGCAGCCTGGCGAATCAAAGCTGCAGGTCTACATGGAAGGTAACATCGTGATTCGGCAGAAGCAGAACGTGATCCATGCGACTCACGCCTTCTTCGACGCCAACTCGAACCGCGCCCTGATGCTGAATGCCGAACTGCGAGCATTCCTGCCCACAACTCAGGGCGATTTTCGAATCAGAGCGAAACGCATGAGGATGCTTAGCCAGGACCGTTTTCACGCTCAAAATGCCTGGGCCACGACAAGTCCGTATGGCGAACCAGGATATCGAGTCGAGGCGAGTGACATTTTTGTAGCGCCAGGCCCTGGTCTGTTCTCCGGAACTGACCCACTCACCGGCCAGCCGGTGTTGAAGCAATCGACATGGGTGACCAGTCACAACAACAAATTTGTCGTTGGTGATGTGCCCGTGTTTTACCTGCCAAAGATCAGCGGGCCAGCGGAAGATCCTGGCATTCCGTTGCGGCGTGCGGTTGTGACGAACGACAGTATCTTCGGCGTTCAGGTGAAGACCGTTTGGAACATGAATCGTCTGTTCGACATTGAGAAGGTGCCGGGCATTGAATGGGATCTGCTGGCCAACTACATGTCCGAACGCGGACCCGGTGCCGGGACCGCGATCGATTACAGTGGCACGAATGACCTAGGTTCCTACAAAGGCAACGGCACAGGCTACTATCAGTACGACAGCGGCCGTGATAATCTCGGCCTAGATCGCCGCAACCTTATTCCCCCAAGTCAAAATCGCGGCGAAGCAACATTTCGGCATCGTCAGAATCTTCCCGGCGATGCTTTAATTTTTGGTGAAATCGGATACCTGTCCGATCGCAACTATCTCGAAGAATACCATGAGTCACGCTTCGACACGGAAAAGGACGTCGAAACACTTCTCGGTGCTCGCCAGGACCAGGGCGCCTACTCAGGAATGCTCTGGGGGCGAGCCGACCTGAGCGGTTTCGAAGCGACAACCGACTGGCTGCCGCGGGCTGACCTGTACAGCTTCTCAAAGCCGCTGTTCAACGGTCTGCTGTACTGGAGCAGTCATTCGAGTGCGGGCTATGCCGACACACAGCAGCTGCCGCCGCCGACGGACCCCAATGATCCCTACACACCACTGGGTATGACGTACAATACGAATGCCTCGGGAGTTGTCGCAATGACGCGGCACGAACTGGCCGCGCCCGTCATGATGGGACCGATCAATGTCGAACCATTCGTGATGGGCGAAGCGGCGTATTGGCAGCAGGGATTCACTGGCGAGAGCATCGACCGTTACCTGATGAATACCGGCGTGCGTGCCAGAATGACGGCGACGCGGGTGTTTCCATTCGTCCGGAACGAGATTCTGAATCTCAACGGTCTGGCGCATAAGCACGATACGCTGCTCGAGTACGCATACACTCAGTCCTCCCGTGGCCTGAACGAAATCGTGCAGTACAACGAGCTCGATGATAATGCTCAGGAACGCTTCCGAGCACGGTATCCGCTGCAGATCTATCCCGGAGTCGTTCCAGCTGAGTTCAATACCCGTAACTATGCTCTGAGAAACGGTGCGGGACTGTGGACGAGTGCTCCGTACCATGAAGTCGCGGACGACTTTCAGGCCTTGCGATTCAGCTTCCGCGATCGGCTGCAGACGAAGGTCGGTCCTGCAAACTCGCCGCGAATTCGCGACTGGATGAAGTGGGAATACGGAGCCACATTCTTTCCAAACTCTGAACGGGACAACTTTGGGAAGGACTTCGGCCTGCTCTACAATCACTATAGCTGGAATCTCAGCGACCGTACCAGTGTCCTAGCCGACGCCAACTGGGATCTGTTCGACCCGGCTCAGAACCTGTGGAGCGTCGGTGTTCTCAGCCAGCGAAGTCTGCGAGGCAGCGTCTACCTGGGATTCCGACAGGTGACGGCGACAGATTATCTGGACAGCCAGATGCTGATCTCCAGCTATAGCTATCAGATGAGTCCAAAATGGATTTCGACTGCGTCTTATGCCTACGATGTCGCTCAAAGTGAACTTCGTGGTACGTCACTCACGGTTTCGCGTGTTGGTCTGGACTGGATTCTGCACTTCGGTCTCGGCTACGACGTAAGCAAAGACAACGTTGGTCTTGGCGTCTCCTTTGAACCCCGCTTTGGCCCACCATCGCCGACGAACTTAAGCTACCTGCTGGGACTCCAGTAACAGTTGGCACATCCCGCAGCGATACATAGCCAACGATGTGTGCGTGTATGATATCGATTCGTTCTTTCGCCATTTTCAAAGATGCTGCAGAAGCCATCCGATGAAAGCGATGAAAAAGGCATTAAAAGCGACGCACTTACGGTCTCCACTTTCACGATGCAGGGCCTTGAGCAACTCCTGCTGTGCGGACCGTATCACATCCTGAGATGCCGCTCCGTGAGCAATGCCGACAATGCTCCACAGAGTTTCAATCTGACTCAGGCGGAGAGCATCGATTGACGGCGACATGGCGAATCCAACGGTGAGGATGGCGTGAATCACGTTGATTCAACGATCTCAATTCACCCTGATCATCCCCTTTCAAAATTGCTGACACTAACGTTTTCTATGTGTGAGTGCTTTCGCCCAACCAATTTGCGTGGAAAAAAGATGTGGAACACTAATCTGCACTAATCTTCGCTAATCCGGATTAGTGAAGATCAGCGCAGATTAGTGTTCTAAATTCCTGAATA
>CANJQC010000089.1 GCA_947476295.1 Planctomycetaceae bacterium
AGGGCGTCAGCCCTCCGTGTCTGCTTCCTTTGCATTAGCGTAAATCAGTGAAGATCAGTGTTCCAGATTTTCGGTTTAATGTGTCGTTGATGGTCGCGAAAGTGTTGGGCTGGTAAGCGAGCGGAACAATGGGAGTTTTTTGAACACTAATCTCCGCTGATAACCACTAATTTGAAAAGAGAATCAGTTAGGCGAGCGGCAGGGCGTCAGCCTTGCGAGTCTGCTTCCTCTGCATTAGCGTTAATCAGTGAAGATCAGTGTTCCAGATTTTCGGTTTGGGAAAAGGGGTCAGGAACCAATAGCTAAATAGCCCAACGGGTGCTCCGCACTATTGGTTCCTGACCCCTTTTCCCAAGACAATACAAATTGAATCAAGTGTTTTCAGGCCCTTTCAGTTCTTAATGTCCTGTTCTTCAGGGAGTCAAGCTCATGCAAAATCGTCGTACACAACTCACCCCGAAACCTGCTCGTCGCGGTTTCACACTCATCGAACTGCTCGTGGTGATCTCCATCATCGCGACGCTGATGGCACTCGTCCTGCCAGCCATCCAGAACGCTCGAGCTGCCGCTCGTACACTGGAATGCAAGAACAACCTGAAAAACATCACGCTCGCAGCGCATAACTTTGCATCGGCCAAGAAGCGATTCCCGCCACTAGGTGTCTGGACCGGAACGCCAATTGCTCCACTTGGGCTCCGAAGCTGGGTGGTCGAATTGCTACCTTTCATGGACCGCCGCGATATTTCTGACCGCTGGGACAATCTCAGTCAATGGAACGTAGGGGCGAATAGCACTGCTTCAGCCTCAGGATCCGTGCTCAACAAGACTTATGTTAAGGTTCTGGCTTGCCCTGATGATCAGACAGCGGTCGGAGCGAACGGTGCCTTGAGTTATGTGGCCAACAACGGGTACCTTGTCAACGACACGACGGGAACTGTTCAGAATCGCTGGACCACAGGCGTATTAAATTGGAACAACGGTGCGACCGCTGATGTCGGGGCCAACAGTTTCCCTGGGTATGTTGACATTGACAAGGCGGACGCCGATGCCCATCGCGACACCGGCGTTTTCTGGGCTGACTACGGAAGCGCGTCATACCTTGACGCAGACAATGTTTCCCGTGAACAACAAAAAAACAGCCATTCAGTTGATGGGATCTACGATGGCGGCAGCCAGACGATTCTGTTCACTGAAAACATCAATGCCGGTGGCTCTGGTGGCTGGGCGAATCCATCTTGGAGCAACGTTGGGTTTGTCTATGTTGTCGCTACGGCATCACTTGTTCCTCTGGATACCGCAATCGGAAAACCAGCGGTGACTGATAACAGCTATCGATATCCCCAGCCTGGTATAAATGCGGCGACTTCGAAGACTGACAACCTGCTCAACAGGTTGAAGTCCGGTCCGGAAGCGACTTCAACGCTGATCTTTGCTGCGGCACCGAATAGCGCCCATCCGGGTGGTGTGAATATAGGGTATGCCGATGGCTCCGTAGGATTTATCAGTGACAACATTAATACCACAGTCTACGCTAGCTTGATCTCACCGGGCGGTGCCAGACGACGAGATACGTCTGCCATTCCAAGTCAGGATCCACTGGGCGACAATTCGTACTAAACGATCTTGATCGAATCTGCAGATGAGCTGACTCGCCGCCTGGTTTTGGCCTGAAACCAGGCGGTTTTTTTATATTCGTGTGATTCAACCCGGAACGGGTTTCACAACACAGCCTAGGCTCGCCGAATTGCGGCGCACCCTAGGTAAAGTTGTTCCTGGGGTGCGCCATTGTTGCGGTTTTGAAGTTGCGCACTTCGTTAGGACTGGAAGCCCGGCACATCACCTGCCGGTGGCGCGAGCCACCGGAACACGTTAAATACAGCGATTCAGGCCTGAAGGGCCGACACAGGCACCAGTGTGTCGGCCCTTCAGGCCTGAGATTCTTTTAACCACGCGTTCCGGTGGCTTACACCACCGGCACGGGATATGTCGGTCCTCCGGACCTGAAACGCGCAACTTCAAAATGTCACGGCGACCCCAAGATTTGTTGTGGAACCCCGTTGTGGAACCCCGTTGGGGAACCCCGTTGTGGAACCCCGTTGTGGAACCCCGTTGTGGAACCCCGTTGTGGAACCCCGTTGTGGAACCCCGTTGGGGTTCAATGGGAATACTTCGCGCATTCGAAAAGTTGACCGACGTACATGTTTCAGTTTTCGAGCCTGGAAAAACGCCCGCAGCCCAGTCGATGGCCGTTGCCTTACTTCCAGGGCTGAGTCCGTGTGCGTGTTCCGCAGATGTTCACTCTGATCCCTAGGGAACGTGCGAGGCTGGCCTTCGCCAGAGCGCACTCATCAGCACTCTTTGCATCATTCGCATACGCCACCTGAATATGGTTTGCCTGATGTTTGGCCATCAGTTGATCGCGACTGACACCATAGGTGACAGCATGCATGATGGGCCACTGAGGCGTAGTCGCATTCAGACGTCGCCGAGTCTCCGCTTCGGGAAGTGCGACAACTCCGCCACGCCCGATATCCATGTTCAGTGCGTCGTCTGCCACATAGATTCGGCTCCAGATAATCTCGCCGGGCTTCGAAACGCCTTGAACGGTACTGCCACCGCTGGGGAAATACATTCCCGGCTGCCGGTAACCGTGCGTTCCCTTCCAGCCACCGATAAAGTGTTCCGGCGGAGCAGCTCCGCTGATCAACAGGACCCAGACGTAGTCGTCGCCGAACTGGTCTCCCCAGCGGACGTCGTGCAGCGTGTTTTCCACTGGCTGTCCCAGTTCGCGATGGACGCGATAAGTGAAAAGACCATCCAGTCCGGCACATTCGTCCACTTCGTTGAAGTGTACCAGCGGCTCACCTTTGTACAGAACGCGCTTACCGTCCCGCGATTTGACGGGCGGACGGTCGGCGTTGTTCAGCATTCCCTCCACCAGATCACTGGCTGGCAGCAGATCGTTCAGGCCTTGCTGGTATTGAATCCCAATGGCATCACAGCCGAAGTCGTCCGATATTCGCACCGCAGCGATGTACATTTTGCATTGCAGGCGAATCTGAGCGTCCGTGAGATCGGTGGCATGCGTGGGTCCCGTATGGAAGGTCATCCCCTTCTTTTCCAGCCAGGCACGGACGGCATCCGCTTCCTTGTCACCGACCTGCAGCGTCTCATGATACAGCGCCGACTGACTGAGACGTTCTTTAAAGACACCCACATTGTGCAGCAGATGATCCGGAATGATCGCATTGAACATTCCCATACAGCCCTCGTCAAAGATCCCCAGAATTGCCTTCTCATGGCGCAACTGAGTTGCGAGGGCTTCACCGAGCTTTGCAGCTTTTCCAGGAATCTTCACTTTGGCCAGAGGCATCACATGGTTGAGGTGATGAGTGACACTTCCTGTCGTCAGCCATTCGCGCAACCTAGAACGGAAAAATTCATCGGTGAAGTCTTGGCTCCACAACGTCGAATACTGAACTCCGGCTTTGGTCAGCGATCCGTTCAGATTCAGCATCCCTACCAGCCCGGGCCACTGGCCGCTCCAGTTGGCGACCGTCAGGATGGGACCTCGATGAGTCGTCAGACCAGCCAAAACGTGGTGTGAAAACTGCCATACCGCTTCTGCCACGATGAGCGGTGCATTGGGATCGATCGTGCGGAACACCTCCATCCCTTGTCGCTGGCTGGAAATAAACCCGTGCTTTTCCTTTGGCTGGTAGGCATGGGCGCGAACAATCTCGAAGCCTTCAGCATTCAGGGCGGCCCCGAGTGCCTTTTCCATCGCAGCTTGCGCCGGCCAGCACACCTGATTTGCCGACAAACGCAAGTCGCCGCTTGCGACCAGTTGAACGTGTTTTTTTTCGAGTTTTTTTGATGCCATGGGTTTCACGTAATTCGCTTGTCAGGAGTCAGAATTTGAGGACAGAAAATCACCGAGCCGCCGATAGTCGCGGTAAACTGCGTCGTATGCAGCACGATGCGAGCGCTTGGGTTTAAAGATTGCGGCCGTGCCCGGTTTTGGAACCGACATGGCTCGAATTGCCGCACCGGGTGAGGAAAACTCGCCGGCCGCCAGTGCTCCCAAAATAGCCGCGCCCAGCGCCGGACCTTGTTGGCTGGGATGAACCAGGATCGATTCGCCCAGCACGTCTGCGTAAACCTGAACTACCAGTGGATTGTGGTGCGGCAGACCTCCGGTGGCAACAAACTTGCGCACGGGAACACCACCGTCTCGCAACAGTTCCACAATCCACCGCAGACCAAAGGCCGACCCTTCTAGCAACGCTCGATAAAGGTGCGATGGTCGATGATGCAACGCCAGTCCGGAAAAGCTGCCCTTCAGTGAACCATCCATCAGCGGTGTCCGGCAGCCATTGAACCAGTCCATGCACAAGACACCTTCTGCACCGGGAGGCAATTGCGTGGCCTCCTGACTGAGTGTCGAAAAGTCCGGTTGCCCGGTGAGCTTCCGTAGCCAGTCGAATGCGTCGCCGACGGCGGCTTGGCCGGTTTCGTAACCATAAAAGCCCGGCAGAATTCCGTCCTTAACCACACCGGCAATGCCCGGAACACAGCGTTCCACGTCACTGTTCAGCATGTGGCACGAGCTGGTCCCCATCACCATCACCAGTGTTCCTGGCATCGCTGCGCCCGCTCCTGCGACACCCGAATGCGCATCAATGATCGCAGCACTGACGGGAGTATCCGGCCGGAGTCCGAATTGTTTTGCTATTTCACTCGTCAGACCGCCGGCTGCAACACCCGGCGCCAACAATCGCCCTGGCAGCTTATCACGGACAACCCCGGCAAACTTCGGATTTACAGCCTTGAGAAACGCCTCCTGTGGATATCCGTCGGTCGCATTCCAGAGCCCCTTATACCCGGCCTGGCATGTGGAGCGGGGTAGTTCCTGAGATCGACCGCCCACAAGTTGCCAGACAAACCAGTCACCAGCTTCCAGCCAGACATCGGCAGCGTTGTAGACACGTGGCGCTTTCTCCAGCGTCTCCAGCATCTTAGGAAACAGCCATTCCAAACCAATGATACCGCCGTAGCGACTGAGAAAACTTTCGTTGCGACTGCGCGCCACCGCATTAATGCGATCCGTCTGTGCCTGAGCTCCATGGTGCTTCCAAAGTTTTGGCCATGCCAGCGGTTCACTCTCAAATTCTTTCAGCAGGCATAGCGGCGTACCGTCCGACTGAGCCGGCAACATGGTGCAGCTGGTGAAGTCTACGCCGATCCCAACAATTGCACTGGCATCGACCTGAGCTTTTTTTCGTGCCGATCGCGTCGCTTTCGCGGCTGATTCAATCCAGTCGGTCGGATGCTGCAACGCATAATATGCCGGCAGTTTTTCTCGTCGGCCCGGCAACGTTTCGATAATCTGTCCGTGGGAATATGCCGCAGAAACCGATGCCAGTTCGTTACCCTGCAGATCCACCAGCAGAGCTCTGACCGATTCGGTACCAAAATCTAAACCAAGAACAATTTTCGATGATGCTGGCATGGATGTTTTCGAAGACCCTTGTTTTCGAGGACCGTGGTTTTCCCGGACCGTGGTTCGGTTCTACAGCTTTGGAGGCCCTGGCCGCCGCAACTGCACTTGGCGTGGCCACCACTTCGACATGGACATTAAATGATGCACCACACAAATCCGAGGTACCAACGGGACCATGTTTTTCGGACCTCGCTGTCGCTTTTTGAAGTTACGCACTCTGGAACTTGGTGTTGAAGAATGGTATTGCAAAAAGGGTGTGGCTGGCAAGCCACCGGTTGGCCTGCTGGGAGCAAGGTTAAGCTTTGGGTGCTGGGCGGGAGCAGACGAGGTTTAGCGAGCGGCGAACGCAGTCCGCCAGAAAATGGTCGATTAAAGTAGAGCATGGGGAACAGATGGGGCTGACTGCGAAAGTTTACGGCGTTTACGTTGTTTTTTTTTGAATTTGAATCTGAGGCAGTATTTCGACGGGATTTGGTGGTGGATCTGTTGACGGGCAGCGGAAAACCGGCATAATTCTCCGCCTGATCACGGTCTGCGGGGCGAGCCGAGGTACTCAACGGTTGTTGGTTCTGCCATTCCGAGGTCGTTTGTTGCCAATACGAGGCTTCTCGAAACCGCTATTTTGAGCGAAGTGTTCCGGGGAGCGCCTCGGATTGGCGACAGTTTTGTTATAACTTGACCGTGTCCCGCTGGGACATTTGCATTGCGGGTGTAGCTCAGTTGGTAGAGCACCACGTTGCCAACGTGGTTGTCGAGGGTTCGAGTCCCTTCACCCGCTTTTTCGTTGCCTCCAGAAGCAATTCGTGGCGAATTCGGTGCAGGTCCGGCAGTTCGAAAGATCTTGAAAAGGTTCCAGAATGAGTTCTGACGTAGCAGGGCAGGCGGTAGCTGACAGCGAAGAGACTAGTTCTCGCATGTCATTGAAAGTAAACATCAAGGAAATTGGTGCTTGTCGCAAGCATATTTCTGTCACCGTGCCGGAAGCCGACATTCGCACAATCCGGGAGGACGCTCTTGGGGAGCTGTCCGAAAAAGCTCAGGTTCCCGGTTTTCGCGTTGGCAAAGTGCCGATGGCTCTGCTGGAGAAACGATTCAAGAAGGAAATCACGGCAGACATCAAACAAAAAGTATTGATGGCCAGTCTTGAACAGCTGTCCGACGAGAGCAATATCGAACCGATTAACGAGCCGCGGATCGATGTTGAAAGTCTGGATATTCCCGAGTCGGGCGACTTTCACTACGAATTTGAAGTAGAGGTGCGCCCGGAATTCGATCTTCCGGACTATACGGGTATTGCGATTAAGCGATCTGTTAGCGAACCGACAGTGGAAGAGCTGGAAGAATACAAAGAGCAGTTTTTGGACTCCTATGCGGAGCGTGTGACCGTTGACGAACCGGCTGCTTTGGGTGACTATGTCATCTGTGACCTGACATTTGTGCACAGCGGCAAGACCATTCGCGAGATCCGTGAACAGAGCCTGCGCGTGATGTCACAGCTGGACTTCCCGGACGCCGTTCTGAATGGTTTTGACGCGCTCATGGTGGGAGCGAAGGCCCATGACAATCGCACGGCAGACATTCAGATTTCTCTGCAATCGCCAATGGTTGAAATGCGAGGTGAAACGGTTGTCGCGACATTTGAAGTGACAGAAGTTCAGCAATCCCGAAGGCCGGTGATCGACAAAGAATTCTGCGAACGGCTGAATGCTGAAAACGAAGCGGAAGTGGACAGATTGCTTCGTAGCTCGATGGCGCGACAGTTTGAATATCAGCAGCGTCAGGAAACTCGCCGTCAGGTTCTGGATCAGATCATGGCGTCAGCTGACTGGGAACTCCCGGAATCACTTGTTCGTCAGCAGACGGAAAACGCTCTGCGGAGAGAAATGCTGGAGATGTCTCAGGCGGGCTTCACGCGTGAGCAAATCATGGCTCGTGAAAACAAGATTCGCCAGGATGCACTGGCAACGACCACGCAGGCGCTGAAAGAGCACTTTGTACTCGACAAGATTGCGACAGTCGAAGAGATTGAGTGCACGGACGCGGATATCGAACACGAAATGCTGATGATGTCGTTCCAGAGCGGTGAACCTGTGCGGCGCATTCGCGCTCGCATGGCGAAGTCCGGCATGATTGAAAATCTTCAGGCTCAGCTTCGTGAACGCAAAGCTGTGGATTTCATTCTGCAACGAGCAACGTTCGTTGACGTGCCACGTGAACAACAGAAAAAACAAGATCAATCGTCGGTTCGTTTTGCCATCTGCGGTAACATGAATTCCAGTCTGATTGATGATACTTCCACCGCGACCGATGGTGATTCTGCATAAACCTACTGTTCGAATACAACAGGCGCACGTAGGATGACGTGGCGCCTGTTTTTATTGGCAGAAGCCACTTCTTATTTCCCAACGACGCAATTGAATACAGCAGGATCAAGCGCATGAAGGACCCGCGATTCGAATATATGCCAATGGCAGCACGCGAATACTCCGCCCAGCGTCAGATGACGGTCGGCGATCTGCTGCTGGACAATCGGATTATCTTTCTCGATGGACCGATTCATGACGGCAGTGCGAATCTGGTCATCATGAAAATGCTGTTTCTGCAGTCAGAGAATCGGCACCAAGACATTCACCTGTATATTAACTCACCCGGCGGTTCCGTCACGGCAACGCTGGCGATTTACGACATCATGCAATTCATTGAATGCGATGTCGCGACGTATTGCGTCGGGCTGTCAGCCAGCGGCGGCGCGATCCTGGTGGCAGGCGGTGCCGATGGAAAGCGCTTCGCACTGAAACATTCCAAAGTCATGATTCATCAGCCGTACGGTCAGGTGGGAGGGCAGGTTTCGGACATCGAAATTCAGGCGAGGGACATTCTGGCTGCCCGACAGTTGCTCAATGAAATCCTTGCCAGTCACACAAAGCAGCCGGTCGAAAAAATCGCCAAAGACACGCAGCGTGATCACTATCTCACGGCTGTGGAAGCGAAGGCTTATGGTTTGGTCGATGAGATTCTTGATCGTAAACCTAGTGAAAAAAAGAAATAGGCTGGCAATTAGAAAATCGCTGACCAGTCACTCAATTCTCATCGCGGGATGCGATGCTGCAGCTGTCCTGGCCCTGAACTATTCATCTCTGCTGGATTCCGGAAATGACAGTACTTGTTCCTTATGTGATCGAAAAGAACGGTCGCGACGAACGCGCGATGGATATCTACAGCCGCTTACTCAAGGATCGGATCGTGATCCTAGGGAGTGGCGTGAATGATGATGTTGCCAACAGTATTGTCGCTCAATTGCTGTTCCTTCAATTCGATGACCCGAAAGCTGACATTCACTTGTACATCAACAGCCCTGGCGGTTCCATCACGGCCGGCATGGCGATCTACGACACGATGCAGTACATCAGCTGTGATGTGGCAACATACTGTATTGGCCAGGCCGCCAGCATGGGCGCCATTCTTCTGACAGCAGGCGCACCCGGCAAACGCAACGCTCTGCCGAACGCCCGCATCATGATTCATCAGCCGCTGGCTGGCATGGAAGGCACCGCAACAGAATTGGAAATTCATGCCAAGGAAGTGCTGCGGATAAAAGCCAGGATGAACGACATTCTGCTCAAACATACCGGTCAAACGCTCAATAAGATCGAAGACGACACCGATCGCGACAACTTCATGTCAGCGGAAGAGGCCAAGCACTATAACCTGATCGACAACGTCCTTGAACGACTCACGTAATTGAGTCTGTCACGGGGCAGTTAGGTTTTCCGATGTTGAACAAAAAAAACGAGCCGTGAAGTTATTGCTTCACGGCTCGTTTTGTATTTATTGATGGCTGTCGAGGATGGACAGCAAATTCCGCCGCTGCTGATCAGCTCTTCTTCGTCTGCATCACCTGACGAATGGCAACACCGCTGCGTTTGGCGATCAGTTCTTTGCTGCCGTCGGTATTGATTTTAATACCCACTCGTGTCGGTTTGTTTGTTTTCGGACAGATCAGCATCACGTTAGACGCATCGATCGCCAATTCTTTGTGCAGGCGACCGCCTGACGGGCTTTTTGGATGGCCGCGTTTGACGTGCTTGTAGACCTTGTTTACGCCCTCGATGACGACTTTGCCATTTTTCCGGTCCACGGACATAACAGTGCCACGAGTTCCTGAATCGTCACCAGAAACCACTTGAACCATGTCGCCTTTGCGAATGTGCATCTCAACAACTCCGAAAACACTGAACTGAGATCAAAAAACGGCAGAAATTCACTTCCCTGCGAACGCCGGGTAGCAGCGAAGTCGGGAAGGATGACAGCTATCTGACAGGAAATCAAGGCTTTTGGCCCTGAATCACCGTCTTTCGCACGGGTGAACTAAGTCTTCGGCGCTCATTTCGTCAACCGAACACTTCACCAACGGCTACCAAGGAGCTTCCATCAGATCGACGATGCGAGCGGCAAGGCGTGTTGCAGCTTCCTGTTGCGCTGTCGCGAGGGAATGACCGACTTCCGGTGCAAAGCTGACATTGCTGGCCTGCTGTGTAAGTTCCGGGCCGATTGGAAATGTCTGCTGATGCAAAATCTGTCCGCTGCGGCGATCGACCCATGTCACTTCCGCTCCAACCATCAGTTGTAATTCGCGTGGATCGTCGTAACGCGTTTCGCTCAACACCGACTTGCGAATTTCGACGATCTTGCCCTTCAGAATGGTGTCGGCAATGTCAGCATCTTCAAGCCGGTACGGTGTTCTTGTACGAATCTCCCGTTGCACAGCTTCCGTGAGCAGGTAATCCAGATTTCGGCGGAACGATTCGGACTTGAAGACAGGAACGTGAACGGTTCGTACATCGTGAAGTGTCTGTGTTCCAAGCGTATATCCGCACCCAGCAATCGCAACGATACTGAAAACAAGGATCGAATTGAGAGTTCTGCGAAACATGAGCCGCATCATCGTCTTAGGGAAGCACAACAGGACCGCCACGGTTCTCGCCGCCCGTAGAATCACTCACCGACTTCACAGGGCCCTGCTCGTTTCGAGGAGACTGTTCTGATGGCGGTGACTCTGTGGCAGGCATCGACTCGACGAACTCAGGAACTTCCGGAAGTCCCTGTAGCTCGCGGCGATCAATGGATTTCAGGATCGCGCGTGCATCTTTGGCATAGGACGTATCGGGAAATTCATTGATTACCTGGATACAGGCTATCGCTACCGCGCGTGGTTTGCGTTTTTTTTGATAGTACTCCACTTCATACCACGCCCGTTCGGCTTCCTGCAGATAGATCTTCTGCAGGTCCGTCCGCAGTTGTTGTCGTTCGTGTGATGCCGGGAATAAATGCAGGGACTGTTCCTTCAGCTTCTGAGCGCCTTTGAGTTCTCGTCCCTCGTAGTAGGGGCCCTGATAGCTCAACTGCTTTACATGTGCGCCAAGCACAAAGGCGTCTTCCAAGTGCGGACTGTCGGTGTATTCATCACGCAGAATTTCAAAGTAACGATCTGCTTCGACAAAGTTCTGCTTTCGCTGATAATATGTTGCGGTCAGCATCAAAGCGTCGTCGGCTAATGGTCCAGTCGGATCATTCATCCAAATTGATTTCAGACATTTCAAAGCATTGCCCTGCGTATCAAACGTCGGACGCGACTTGTTGTGAAAATTTGGCAGAATCGGCACTCGGAGCGTCGGATCGCTCGGAGGCTTCGCTGGCGTATTTTCTTCGATGACCTTTTCACCGCTTACCTGGCGAATCGCATTCTTCGCAATGGGATCTGAGATCTCCAGCCATTCACGCGCTATTGCGAACAGCCGCCGCGTAGCCGGCTCCACATAACGTGTCGATGGATAGTCCTGGAACAACTGATCGTAAGCGTCCTGCGCTTTGCCGAATTTTCCCTGCGCGAACCAGGACTCAGCAAGATAGAACTGGGCTTCCTCTCCGAGTGACGACTCTTTGAATTTCTTTGCCGCTTTCTTACTGAGCTTGATTGTCCGGTCATAGTCGCCGCGTTCAAAAGCCAATCGACATTGCTGTACTTCGTGGCGTTCTTCGTCGGAAAATCGACGTCCCATTTCCAGCGGATTGTCTTCGCCGAATAGCTTTCGTTCCAGCGGTCCACGAATGGATCCGGGGCTGAGCATGCTGGTGACATCCAGCAATCCGGAATCGCCATCACGCGAAAATGTCGAACATCCTGACAACAGGCTCAGCAAGAGCACAGCGGAAATCAGCAGACTTCGCGACCGAACCTGAAGCGCAGGGCTTCGCGCGTCGAGCCGATCGTCAGATCGGAATCGACGGGCCGATTCCTTTCGGCGGTCGAGCATCCTGCGAAGCTGCATGGTACACGTTTTCCTGATGCGTGGTCAAAGTCCAGGTTGTCAAGGCTTGGAAAAGGGGTCAGGAACCAATAGCCAAATGGCCCAAAGGGTGCTTGGAAAAGGGGTCAGGAACCAATAGCCAAATGGCCCAAAGGGTGCTCCGCACTATTGGTTCCTGACCCCTTTTCCAAGGCCTTTTCCAAGCGTAAGTTTCAGATCTGAATGTATCGCAGTGTCGATGGGCGACGCCCAAGAGCGTGCGTAATCGCCGACACAGCAAGCCTGTGACACTCCTCTGACTGTTTTTTTGTAAATTCAATGCTGCGGAGATTGTCCTGAGGTTCCTGGGTCAGGCGACGCAGGATTTCTACAGAACCTGATGAGATGGAGACGCCAGCAAACTCTTCACGACGGCAGGCTCCACAAAGTACACCCCCCTGACTGACCCAATGTGCAAACTGGCTGCCCTTCTCCACGGCCTCACCACACACGGAACATTCAAAGAGATTTGGAAGCAGACCGATACGCTGGAGGAGAGAGATTTCGAAATGAATAATGACGGGGGAAGATAGGTTTTCGGAGGAAGAAAGGGCCGACAGTGTCGAGATCGCGAGATCATAGACCTCCGGTGCCGGATCGAAATCTTCGGTCAGTCCGCTCAGCAATTCCGCGACATAATAGCCGCCATAAAGACTGCTCAAACCAACTTTGGCCCCAGAATTCTGCGGCTGAAAACGGCTGATGAGGCGCGCTTCTGTAAGCAGATTGAGGGTGCCGGAAGATTTCCTGATAAAGACTACGCGACACGCGGAAAGCAGGTCAAGAGCAGCATCAAAAGGGCCTTTGAGCCGCTTCGCTCCCTTCGCTAAAGCCGCGAACTTACCAAATTCACGGCTAAAGAACGTGACGACCCGGCTGGATTCACTGAAATCTACCTGTCGAATCACGAGCGCATCAGCTTTTTCGAGCGACACCTTTGCGGTAGCTCCCTTCTTGAGTGAATAGTGAATACTCTCAAATACGCCTTGTACCGGTAAGTGAATATATATCGAGGATGCCAACGGCTTGTTTGACCCGATGCGAACGGCGAGGCAGATCGAATGGAAAGCAGCCTCGCCGTTGGCGTCGGGTTAAACGGCTCATGACTCGTTGAACCCCATGTGGAGTCTATTGAACACATTCGCTCGCGGCACCTGGGCCGAGACACGGCATTGCAAGATTTGCCAAAAGAAAACCGCAGCGGAACAACAAGGTTCCGCTGCGGTGATAGTTTTTGAGTTGTCGACTGGTTCAACTCGCCGTCAGTCTGCTGAGATCAGTAGGTAACGATCGCGTCGATTCCAAAGACGTTCGAGTTGAACAACGTGTCGTGGCCAGGAGCCAAGGCGGAATTATTCGCTCCAGGTGCCCACATCTGGCGGTATTCCGGACGAATCACCAGATTTTTCATCGGCGAAATGTTCACGCCGTAGGTCATGGTGTTGTAGGAAGTCCCGTCAGCCTTGTACCACTCCTGTCGAACGCCAGCTTTTAACTTGTCGTTGATGGTGTAGAAGAGGTAATTGATCTGGCCGGTCGAGTTGTCAGTAATTCCGGTCGTCGCGAAGTCGGTGCCCAGATTCGATGCAAGAACGTCAAATTGATGCACGGATGAAATCTTGTCGGACCAGCTTTGTGTCAGGACGATGCTGTTGATTGATCCGTCGCCACGTGCACCCATGTTTCCTGTACACGTCATGTAAGTCAACGCCGTCGATTCCGATACGTTATAGATGAATCCGCCGAGGAAGTTGCTACCACTGTTGAAACGATCAAACCCTGTGTCCATACCTGCGGTCCAGCCGCCAAGAACCTGCAGGCTGTCTCCGGCTTTATAGGTAGCGAGGGCACCGGTGTGAGTAAACGGTTCACTGTTATAGAACGTCAGCTGGCGGCTGAGGAAAAAGTTACCGCCTGACGGGATCACTTCGTAACCAACCGGGGTATAAAAGTGACCGACTTTCACCGACAGATCTCCGACAGCAGCTTCCGCGTATAACTGTGGAAGTGCCCACTCGTAAATCCCGTGGTTTGCACGCGCGGTGTAGTCATATCGGCCAAGGTTGTTCCCGAATGACTGAGCTTCGTTACCGTCCACACCGTAGATCATTTCAGCACGGAACCCCAAGCCAAGACCATTACTGCCATCGGCCGTCTTGTTGAGATACAACCCCTGCTGGTTTAGATTTAGATTGTTCCATTCTTTGGCGTTGCTGAATCCTGCACCTGGTCCAAAGTTGACGTCGTTGAACGCTCCGTTACCAGTGAAAGCACCGTCCGGTCCGTCTTGGTAGCCAATCTGCGTCCAGCCACCAAAAGTGATTCCGTTGCCGTGTTCACCGAACAGGCCGCAACCTTCGGCAGCTTCTCCACAACCTTCACCACAGCTTTCACCGCAGGCGTCTGCCAGTGCGTCGCCGCAGGTGTCGGTGCTTCCGGGATCGCAAACCGATGTCGGAGCACAGCAACTGCCTGAGTTGCAGCAACCATTGCCGCAGCAACTCATCCCTGCCAACTGCTCAGTAAGCTTCGTGCCAGCGTCCGCAAAAATCTGTTCACACTGTTTACAGCCAACTCCGGCAGGAGTACAGCAGCCGTCTGCGGCGAAAGCGGCGTTTGCCGCCGTCATCCCGCCGACAATAGCCATACCCGTGAGGAACGACTTCCATGATCGCCTTATCATTGCTTTTCCTTCGCTCTCATCCGTGAGTTCCTGCCAGCCTTCATTCCTCCCGAACGAAAACAGACAAGAGCCCGATCTATCTGCCATCAACAATCGCCGGAGTCACTGCGATCAGCGAATGTTGTGACGAAAATCCCTGAGCCCACACGGTGTGGTAATTGCTCTATCGGGGGCTTAGATGGTATCGACCTGCAATTCCCGGCTAAGGACGGTGATGTTGTAGAATGAATCGCGAAGTCGAGGGTTTTTGAGTTTTTCAGCCTACAATGTGGATGACCAAAAATTTTTTTGTGACCAGCAATCTCTTCCCAGCCTTCTTGTTTTTGTGCTGTTGGTGAACAGAATCTAACTCGTACCGAAGTGATTCCCGACATTCGATGTGTGCATCGGCAAAAGTCGCTGCAGCCTGCTGCTCTGCACAAAGTCAGCGTCGCTGGTGCGTTTTGTTCCTGGCCTGTTTTGAAAGAATTCCATGCCGCTGATTGAATTGCGAAATATCACCAAGACTTACGATCTTGGCGAAGTTCAGGTTCATGCTTTGCGCGAGACGGAACTCTTTATTGAGCGTGGGGAATACGTTGCCTTGCTGGGACCATCCGGGTCCGGGAAATCGACCTTGATGAACACCCTGGGTTGTCTGGATCGACCGACTACCGGCAGTTATCTGCTCGACGGGCAGGAAGTCGCAACACTCAACCGAAATGCACGAGCCACGATTCGCAACAAGCACATTGGATTCGTCTTCCAGAACTTCAATCTTCTGGCCCGAACTTCGGCGCTGGAAAACGTGGAATTGCCGCTGCTTTACGGAGCGGGTATGTCAGGCCGAGCTCGTAAGAAACGTGCCCGGGAAATGCTGGCGATGGTCGGCCTGGAAGATCGTCTGGATCACCATCCAGGCCAACTGTCGGGCGGTCAGCAGCAGCGCGTAGCTATTGCGAGATCGCTGGTCACGAATCCATCGATGCTGATGGGAGACGAACCAACCGGTAACCTGGATTCGAAAACCAGCCGCGAAGTTATCGGACTCTTTAAAAAACTGAATGAAGAACGTCAAATTACGGTCATTCTGGTGACGCATGACCTCAACGTCGCCCGCCATGCCCGCAGAATTCTGGTTATGCGGGATGGGAAGATTGAAATGGATACGACTCGATTCGAAGAGGCCTTCGAATCGTTACATGCGTTCGAAACCATACCAGCCGAAGAAGAGACTTCTGTGGTGCAGCCCGAACAGGCGGAATGAGTCATTCGATCGCTGCTCCGACGTCGATTCCAGGCAGCATGAGTTCCCGCTTCGAACACGCGCCAAGGATGGTTCTGTTCGTGCTGGCTGCGTTTGCGGCTGGCTCGTCGGTCGCCAACGCGCAATTGCTGCCTGACGACGAACGCCACATTCGCTGGCATCAGGAAGACAGCGTTTCGCTCTTCCACCGCAGTACGGGCCCCGCGCCAGTGACCGTTGCCACAGAAGGGATTGAGCAGTCTGAGCGTCTGATGACACTCGACGAAGCCATTCGCCTGACATTGCAGCATTCGGAAGTCATTCGTGTTCTCACTGGAGTTTCCGCCGTCTCCTCCGGTCAGACAATCTACGATACCGCGATCGCCACAACGCCGATCGATCAGGCGAAGGCGGTGTTCGATCCTGTGTTCTCTGCGAACAGTTCATTTCGTCATAACGAATTCCCGGGACTCAACGGCCTCGGGACAGCGATCATTGGAAGTCAGACTGGCGGCAACGACAGCAGCGTCGGGCTGAGTGATAAGAACACAACAGGCGGCACTATCAACCTCGGGTTTGCCAATGCGTGGGATAACCCGACAGTCGCCGGCTTTTTGAACCGCAACGCGCCTGCAGCGTCACTCAGCTACACACAGCCTTTGCTGGCCGGTTTTGGACGCGACGCCAATACTGCTCCGATCATAATCGCGCGATTGCAGCAGGAACAGTCTTACTTTCTATTCAAGGACGCTATGCAGGAACTGGTCCGCGGCACAATTTCTGCCTATTGGTCTCTGGTGCAGGCGCGGACCGAACTGTGGGCGCGCGAAAAACAACGGGAATTGTTGAAAGTGAGCGTAGACATCAGTGAAGCGAGGTTACGAGCCCAGGTGAAAGACGCAAACGCAGGAAACATCGCACAGGCGAAACTGGCCTATGCAAACAACGCGGCGAATTTGATTGCAGCGCGTGCCAACGTCCTGCAGCGTGAAGATGCACTCCGAAACATGATTGGATTGCCACCGGAAGATGACGGACGAATCGTACCATCCAGTCCCCCCACGCGCGATCAGATTCAATTTGTCTGGGAAGAAATCAATCAGACCGCTCAGTCACGTCGCCCCGATCTGATTGAACTGAATCTGATCCTGATGGCGGATCAAAAGAGACTGGTGCAGAATCGTAATCTGGCGCAACCGCAACTTGACGCGGTTGCCTTGCAGCAGTGGAATGGTCTCAGCGGCCGGATACTCAACGGCAACAGGCTGTCCTCTGGTCTTGATGAGAACAACAGCTGGACGATGGGAGTCAATTTTTCCGTCCCGCTCAGCCTGCGTCAGTCCCGCGCTCAGGTGCGAAATCAGGAATTGCTGATTGCAAAAGATCGTGCCAATATTCAGCAGAATCTGCATCGGATTGAGCATCTGCTGGCCACATCGCTTCGTTCCGTCGATCAAAACTTCCTGCAGTACGAAGCGTTCCGAGACGCTCGCGAGGCGGCCAGGGTAAATCTCGTGTATCAAGGCGCGTTGGTCTTTTCAGGCAGAGCGATTCTCCTGAATTATCTCCAGGCTGTTTCCGACTGGGGAAACGCCATTGCGTCCGAGGCACAGACTCTGACAGCATACAACACCGAACTCGCCGGGTTGGAGCTTCAGACAGGCACGATCCTCGAGACACACGGTATCCGCTTTGTGGAAGAACAGTTTGCCAGCATAGGAACGCACGGTCGTTGCTTCGAGAACGAATGCTATCCCCGCGACCTGAGACCGCAGGAAAACAACCAGCGTTACAAAGATTCCGGCGAGGCTGCAGAGAATGCATTTAATCTGGATGACTTCCCGCAGCTTCGCAAACCGGGACCTCAACTTCCTCAGGAATTCGAAGATCTCAATCCGCCGAAGCCGGATCCGACAGAGTAAGAAAACCTGCATTAACAATCATCCGCGACCTCACCCGCCGTGACTTGACTGAACAGCAACCTTCAATTGCGTTTCAGACTGGCGCAAAAACTGGGCTTCGGACGAATTTCATTCGCACCAGAATCTCCTGGCATTCTCTGGGGCGATTGTCATCAACTGCGGTCTGCGGCGGCTGGGAATTTCGCCAATTGAGTGAATTATGCTTTCCCATCGCGGAGTCATTCTGGTTCCGAATATGTCGGGGGTGGAGACTGGGTCTGGCTTTCAGACGTATTTAGCACGTCCCGGCGCTTGAATCAAATGTGAACGGTTGACAGAATTCTAGCTCCTCCTCGGATGCGTTCTGTTCACAATCGCGGTATTCTGGGGGGGCTGCCACAGATGCAAAGGGGCGAATGGGTTCGTTCGCGATGTTCGCAAGCGTAATCTGCCTGAATAACGTCTGTGAGAGACGAAGCGAGAATTCTGTTTCTAAATTCTGAAGAGTCCGAGGGCTGCAATGAAGTTTCTTGAAGGACATACGGTCGGCATCGATCTGGGCACAACCTACAGCGCGATCGCGATGCTGGACCATGACGGCAACCCCGTCGTAATCAAAAACTCCGATGGGCGTGAGATTACACCGTCGGTGGTGTTGCTGGACGAAGACCGCGTGGTGGTTGGGCCATCGTTTGAACGTATTTCTGTTGCTGATCCGAAGTCGATTGTCGAAGCGATCAAGCGTGAAATGGGCAACAAAAATTTCTTTGTCCTTTATCAGAACAAGAAGCTGACTCCGGAGTTTATTTCCGCGTTGATTCTCAAAAAGATGAAGCAGGACGCTGAAAAGATTATCGGGCCGATCGCGAATGCCGTGATCACTGTCCCGTATTACTTCAACGATGTGCGCCGCAAAGCGACTCAGGATGCAGGGCGTATTGCGGGTCTGAACGTGGTCGATATTATCAACGAACCAACTGCGGCAACTTTGGCATACGCCTGGAGCCGTGGTGAACTGGGTCGGGCCGATCTGAAGTCAGAAGAACGTACGATTATGGTGTACGACCTTGGGGGCGGTACGTTCGACGTGACCGTTGTTCGTTACACACCGACCAACTTCCGTGTGATCGCGACAGACGGGGACGTGATGCTCGGCGGTCTGGACTGGAGTAAGCGTTTGGCCGACCACCTTGTTGAACAATTCAAACGCAAGTTCAATGTGAATCCGGGTGATGACCCTGAGGCAATGCTTAGTTTTCATCAGGAGGCTGAAGATGCAAAACGGGATCTGAGTACGAAAACGCAGGTGCCAATCAGCGTTTATTACAAAGGCAATACGCTGTCTGTTTCACTATCACGAACTGAATTTGAACGCATGACGGCAGACCTGTTGCAGCGTACGAAAGATACGACGGAACTGGTGCTGCAGCAGGCCGGCGTGACGTCGGAAATGTTGGACGAACTCGTACTGGTCGGTGGTTCAACCTACATGCCAGTCGTCGAACAGATGCTGCGGGAAGTTTGCCGGAAAGAGCCGTCCCGTGCATTGGCACCGGAACGAGCGGTTGCCGAAGGAGCGGCGATTCATGCGGCCATTCTGCAGGCTCGCCACGGCATCAATTCCGGCGGAATCGTGGATGCGATTCAGAAGCGATTGAACTCCGTCAGGACTTCAGACGTGAATTCGCATTCGCTGGGGATCAAGGTCAGCGATCCACAGGACAAAACGCGTAAAATCAATCACATTATGATTCCGAAGAATTCGCCGGTCCCGAACAGCGTCAAGCAGCGTTTCGGAACAAACAGCGACGGGCAGCAGCGGATTCACGTTGAGATTCTCGAAGGCGATGCGATCGATCCGGCAGCTTGCGAGCTCATCGGTGACTTCCGCGTCTTTAACCTGCCGGCGAGTTTGCCTAAGGGGTCTCCAATTGAGATCACCTATGCTTACGACGCCTCCGGGCGAATCAGTGCGACGGCAAAGGAACTCACCGGCAACAACACGGCCAGCGCAGAAATTGTGCGCGAAGGCGGAATGCAGGAAACTGACATCAAGGATGCGCTGTCAACACTGGCGAGCGAGTACGAAGTGGAATAGTTCGCTGTGATGCGGATGCGGTACAGACAACAGCCGCCAGATTCTCCCGAATCCGGCGGCTGTGGTTACGTAGGATGAACATTCATGTCCGTCGAATGGCGATGAAATACATCGAACCAGGAATACCCGACCTGCAAGTCATGTATTCACGCGACAATATCGGATCTCTTCGCCACGAACGCCGTCGATCACTTTGCCGTCGGCAAATACAGTCCGGCCCATCACCCAGGTGCGGATGGGCCAACCGCTGAGAGTCTCACCATGCCACGGAGACCAGCCACATTTCGTCAGCTGGTTTTCATTGAGAATGGTTTGGGTCTTGTTCAGATCAACAAGGACCAGATCCGCATCATAGCCCTCACGGATTTGACCCTTTTCCTGAATATTCCAGATTCGAGCGGGGGCGGCAGAAGTCCATGCAGCGATCTGGCTTAATGTGCATCGACCACGATTCACTTCGTTCAACAACAGTGCCAGATAGTTTTCAACAGCTGGCAGACCGCTGGGCGACTTCGGATACGGCTGACGCTTTTCTTCCAGCGTATGTGGCGCGTGATCGGTAGCGACAACTTCCAGAGTCCCGTCGAGCAATCCGCGCCAGACGGCTTCATTGTCGGCGGATGTCTTGACAGATGGATTCATCTGAATCAGCGTACCGAGTCTCGCGTAGTCATCGACGTTGAAGAACAGGTGATGCGGACACGCTTCGGCGGTGATCAGATCACTGGTACCCCGCAGAAATTCCACTTCTTCGGCAGTCGAGACATGTAAGACATGGAATCGGTGTCGGTGCCGTTCTGCCAGCTCCACCGAGCGTTTGGTGGCGATCAGTGCCGCTTTGTGATCGCGAATCAGACTGTGATCTGATACTTCGCTCCCGCCATTCAGTCGTGCGGCATTCGCCTGAACTGTTGTCTCATCTTCGCAGTGCGCACAAATCGGCAGAGTTGTTTCGGCAAAGATTCGTTCCAGAGCTGGTTGTGCATCAACCAGCAGATCTCCCGTGCTGGAACCAATAAAGATCTTAATGCCGGGTGTACGTGTTGCGGCCTGAAGCACCTCTAGGTTGTTGGGTGTGGCTCCGACATAGAAGCCGTAGTTCACGTGACACTTCTGCGCGGCGATTGCCAGTTTTGCGTCCAGTGCCTGCAGCGTTGTCGTGGTCGGCTTCGTGTTGGGCATTTCCAGAAACGATGTGACGCCACCCTTTGCGCAGGCCCGCGTGGCAAAGTGCAGGTCTTCCTTGTGTGTGAGTCCTGGTTCACGAAAGTGGACCTGATCATCAATTAACCCAGGCAGCAAATGCAGTCCGTTCGCGTCGATCACCTCATCCGCTCTCGCAGAATCTGGCGCGCCAATGGACGCGATGCGATGGCCCTCCACCAGAACATTAAGTCGTTCAACGGCGTCAGGAAGCACGACCGCAGCGTTCCGAATGAGAGTCCTAATACCGCACTCAACCTTTCAATTGTTGCTGAGCCCAGTCACCAAGTGCCTGTTGCACATCCTGCATGACCTTGTCGCCCGCACTGCGAGCAGCGTCCAGATCGCCGTTGATAACGTCTGACTGGCAGAAGAGATAGAACTTAATTTTTGGCTCGGTCCCTGATGGACGTCCCGCAATCTGAAATCTGACGGACTGTGATGCGTCTGATTTATAAACCAGCAGGTCGCCGCGTGGATGCATGATCTCAGGCAGCGGAGTGCCTGATGGAATCGAAACGCATCGCCCGGAACTGTAATCCAGGGCTTCCGTGAATAGTATCGACCCAAACCGGTCTGGCGGAGCATCACGCAGCGTTTGCATCAGGCCGTCGATTTTGGCTTTGCCGGCTGGCCCTTCGCAGTAAATCGACTTTTGGCCTTCACAGTGATACCCACAATCCTTGTAAAGCTGATCCAGCTGATTCAGCAGCGATTTTCCTTCGGCCTTGAGTTCGTCCGCCAGTTCCAGAATGTACAATGCCGCAACGCTGGCGTCTTTGTCGCGGCAGTATGAACCCGCAAGGAAGCCAATCGATTCTTCAGTGCCAAACACAAAGTGATCGGTACCCTGTTCTTCCATTGTCTGAGCGATGTACTTAAAACCGACCAGCAATTCGTAGAAGCAGCGGGCACCGTGATGTCCGGCGACGGCCCTTGTCAACGGCGTGGTCACCAATGTTTCGACCACGTAATCCTGCGGCGAAAATCTTCCGGAGGCTTTTCGTTTGCGAAACAGAAAGTCCGTAATCAGTGCCCCCACTTGATTGCCAGTGAGTGCTGTGAATTCACCAGTCAAATTTCGCACCATGACGCCCAGTCGATCAGCATCCGGGTCGGAAGCAAGTATCAGTTCCGCCGAGTTATTCGTGCTTTTGATCCAATCCACGACGGGACTGAACACTTCAAGGTTCTCCGGGTTCGGAAAATGATTCGGCACGTTTGGAAAATTACCGTCTGGCGCGCGATGTGGTTCAAAGATCGAGACATTCTGAAATCCGGCAGCTTTGATCACGGCGTAGACGTTTGTTTCGCCCACACCGTGCAGAGGAGTGTACACGGCACTGATGGATCGTCCGGGAGATTCGGAGAGATTCAGAACCTCCGCAACGTAGTCCCTGTCGATGTCTGAGCCCACAATTTGAATACGTCCGTCCGCGACGGCCGCAGCGAAGTCCACGGTTGGAATGACATCGGCTTTTTCGACTTCTTTCACAATGCCTTTGTCATGCGGCGAAATGACCTGGGCTCCGTTATCCCAATATGCCTTAAAGCCGTTGTCGGCAGGAGGATTGTGCGAAGCCGAAATCACAACACCGACGTTGCAGTCGAGTTTTCGAACGGCGTAGGAAAGTTCCGGCGTGGAACGATGTCCGTCAAACAGGAAAACTTTCAGGCCGTGAGCGGCAAAAGTGCAAGCTGTGATCCTTGCGAAGTGGGCTGAATTGTTTCGCGTATCGTGCGCGATCACTCCGGAGCCACCTGTTGCGCATCCAGTCGAACGCAAGTAAACGGCCATGCCATGTGCAGATTCAGCGATCGTACGGTCGTTGATCGTAGCGGGCCCCATTTCGCCCATTGGACCGCGACGACCGCCCGTGCCGAATGGGATGGCCGTCCAGAACATTGCGTCCAGTTTTTCCCATTCGCAGCCCGTAATCAGTTGGACAATACGCGGACGGTACTGGGCGACACTTTCTCGAGTCAGCCAGGATCGCAGATTTGCGGGAGAATCCCCTGTCAAACGCCCATTTTTTGCGGCCTGATCGATCAAAGTCAGCATGTCGCTGGTCATTGTGAAAAGTTCCTGTGAATCAATGAAAACGGTCGTCAATACCGTATTGAACTCTACGCCAACGGCGTGAAAGCTGCGTCCCAGTGCCATGAAACTCTGCTGACACTAACGTTTTCTATGTGCGAGTGCTTTCGCCCAACCAATTTGCGTGGAAAAAAGATGTGGAACACTAATCTGCACTAATCTTCGCTAATCCGGATTAGTGAAGATCAGCGCAGATTAGTGTTCTAAATTCCTGAATAAAACCT
>CANJQC010000090.1 GCA_947476295.1 Planctomycetaceae bacterium
TCATACCCGCCAGATACCGAGTTCTCACTACATCACGTTTCGACTTCCCAAACACAGGCGTTTTCAAGAAGTTAATTCAAAAAGACGGCGAATAAGTTTCCCGCCGACACGGATTTCGGCACTTCTGGGGAAGTCGGTCTAGAACATGGCAAGCTGACGGCGTGCTACTGGTGCCTGCTGATCAGCCTTGTATTCGGTGAACGATGCCGCTGCGTGGTCAGCAAGTCGTGCGTCGTCTGCTGGTGCCAGTGTCTGAAGATAGTCTTCCCACTGCTGCGGACTGCTGATTGTCACGATCTCCGGCTCAAATGTTTCAGCCTCTTCTGTTGGCTCCGTGATCTGGTTGCCAGCGTCCTTGCCGATCACCTTCCCGTTCTCGTCGTATGTTCCCGCCTTCACAAGTGCAGGGTTCTGCCATGCTGCTGGTGCTGTGCCTGCTGGTGCTTTCAGGTCAACCATCTGCGATTCGTGAAAGAGCAAGCTGGTGAACGGTGTCAACCCGCCATGCTGTCAACCCGCCATGCTACCCCACACCGCACCCACACGATAAGCTGTCTGCCATTAGGGGCAAACCTGCCTCCATGTCGAGCCGTGCCGTCGTCTTACCGTCAAAACCAAGCGCACCATGAACCAAACCAACCTGTCCTCCTTCATCTGGTCCGTGGCAGACCTTCTGCGAGGCGACTACAAGCAATCCGACTACGGCAAGGTGATTCTGCCGTTCACGGTTCTCAGGCGATTGGACTGCGTCCTGGAGGGCACGAAAGAGGCCGTATTGAAGGAGAAGGAAAAGCGGGAAACAGCGGGCCTGAATCCGGAACCCTTCCTGCTCAAGAAGTCCGGGCAGTTGTTCTACAACACGTCGCCGCTGGACATGAAAAAGCTGATGGGTGACCAGGACAACATCCGGGAAAACCTGTTTGCCTACATTCAGGCGTTTTCACTGGCAGTACGAGACATCTTTGAATGCTTCGACTTCCATACACAGGTTGAATACGAAATTCACGACGGTGACATATTGATGAGTCGAGGAAACACGCTCGATCTTGTCGGTATGGCCGCATTCGTACAAAACGTTCGGTCCCGTTTGTTGCTTTGCGATCTGGTCTACCGATTCCGTGCCAAGGAAGACGCATTTGACCCGGCGTTTCTGGTCCATTCGCTTCGCTCCAAAAATGTGAGATCACAAATCGAATGTAACGCTGTAGGATCAAGTGCAACGATGAAGAAAGTGAGTCAGGAGTTGGTTCGCAACCTCTTCGTTTGCCAACCGCCACTGAAAGAACAACAGGACATATCGAAGCAGTTGGCGACTATGTCCGGTGCGTTTGACTCACTCGAATCCGAAGCCACGCACGCCATCGACCTGCTTCAAGAACGCCGCACCGCCCTGATCTCTGCTGCCGTCACCGGCAAAATAGACGTGCGTGATATGTCACGCGGAGGCGCGGAGAACGCGGAGAAGACTAAATGAACTTACTACCATCTCTCTCTTCCTCCGCGCCTTCGCGTCTCCGCGAGAGCAATCTGTTTCAGGCATCTATCCCCACGGCCCAGCGTTGGATCGAACTCTTTCAAGAACGCCGCACAGCCCTGATCTCCGCTGCCGTCACAGGCAAAATCGACGTGCGTGATATGTCACGCGGAGGCGCGGAGAACGCGGAGAAGACTAAATGAACTTACTACCATCTCTCTCTTCCTCCGCGCCTCCGCGTCTCCGCGAGAGCAATCTGTTTCAGGCATCTATCCCCACGGCCCAGCGTTGGATCGAACTCTTTCAAGAACGCCGCACGGCCCTGATCTCCGCTGCCGTCACCGGCAAAATCGACGTGCGTGAATTTGCCGATGTGGAGGCCGCATGAGCATCGTCGCAGTCGCTTCCCGAGTGCGGCCTGCGGATCACGCAGACCGGAACAACAGCTTCGGCACCCTGCATGTGCCTGCTACTTTCGATTTGTCACAGGTACAATTCACAGTTCTCCTGTCCCCTGAGATTAGGCCCGCATTTTCGGGAACATTTCCATGATTGCTATTCGTCAGATTCACGACAACCTTGCGGACGTGATTCCGGTGCCCCCGGAACTGCGCCATCGCAAAACCGAAGTCATTTTTATTGCCATTGATGACACACCGGCGGACAACTCGAAGTCCGTCTCGGGCCCGTTGGTTGCTGAAGTCAACAAAGCCTCGCTGACAGAACTGTTCGGTTCCATTGGCGATTTTCCTGACCGCGATCCTCAGGGTGAGTTCGACTCGCGTCTGGAACTGCCATGATGTACCTGCTCGATACCAACGTCTGCATCCGGTTTCTCCAAGGGCGCAGCGTGTCTCTGCTGCGACGTTTGGAATCCGTCGCGGACTCCGACAAATGTCTGTGTTCTGTGGTCGCAGCGGAGTTGCTTTATGGTGCCGCCAAATCGCAACGAAAGAAAGAAACGCTGGAACGGCTGAATCAGTTTCTTGGCTGCTTTCGTATGTTCGATTTCGACATCGCTGCCGCGCGTCATTTCGGTGAAATTTGTGCCGAACTTCATCAGCGTGGACTACCGATCGGTCCGTATGACCTGCAAATCGCGGCGATTGCCCGAGCGAATCAGTTGATCCTTGTCACCAACAACACATCAGAGTTTTCCCGAGTTCCTCATTTGACCTGTGAGGACTGGGAAACCCCATGAGCCTGCACAAAGAAATCAGCTTCGAAGTCGAAATCTGCGAACATCTGGCCGAACATGGCTGGCATTACGCCGACAAGGCTTCCGCCGAGTATGACCGCAAGCTGGCGCTGTTTCCCGCTGACGTTCTGGCATGGGTCCAGGCGACACAATCTGCCGCATGGGATTCTCTGACGAAGAATCACGGGGCCGCCGCTGGGGAAACGCTGTTGAGCCGTCTAAGGCAGTCCATCGATCAGCAGGGCACACTGCATGTTCTGCGGCACGGCTTCGATGTCCTCGGTCTGCGGAAGGAAATCAAGCTGGCTCAGTTCAAGCCTGCTCTGGCCATGAACCCCGACATCATGTCACGCTATGCCGCGAATACGCTGCGAGTCGTGCGGCAAGTGCGGTATTCACTGCACAATGAAAACAGCATCGATCTGGTGTTGTTCCTGAACGGCGTGCCGGTCGCGACGGTGGAACTGAAGACTGATTTCACTCAGAGCATCGATGATGCGGTCGATCAGTACCGATTTGACCGCAACCCGTCGCCCAAAGGCCAAAACCCGGAACCGCTGCTGTCCTTTCCCAATGGTGCGTTGGTTCACTTTGCCGTCAGCAACTGCGAAGTGCGAATGACGACGCGACTGGATGGCACACGGACTCGTTTCTTGCCCTTCAACCTCGGCGACAATGGAGCGGCAGGCAATCCGCTGAATCCAACCGGCCATCCGACGGCCTACCTGTGGGAACAAGTCTGGGAACGCGACAGTTGGCTGGAGATCCTCGGGCGCTATCTGGTGGCTGAACGTGACGACAAGAAGAACCTAAAAGCGATCATCTTCCCGCGTTACCATCAGTTGGATGTGACTCGCAAACTTCAGGCCGCGATACTGGCGGAAGGTGCGGGGCAGAAGTATCTGATTCAGCATTCTGCCGGATCGGGCAAGACGAATTCGATTGCATGGTCGGCACACTTCCTTGCGGATCTGCATGACGCCGATAACAAGAAGGTGTTCGATACCGTCTTAGTGATCTCTGACCGCAACGTGATCGACAGCCAGTTGCAGGAGGCCATCTTCGGCTTCGAACGCACAACCGGCGTGGTGGCGAGGATTAAAGGCGATGTCGGCAGCAAGAGTTCCGAACTGGCCGAAGCGTTGTCCGGCGATAAGAAGATTGTCGTCTGCACGATTCAGACTTTTCCGTTCGCCATCAAAGCCGTGCGGGAATTGGCAGCGACTGGTGGTAAGCGTTTCGCCGTGATTCCCGACGAGGCGCACAGTTCGCAGACCGGGGAAGCCGCGTCGAAACTGAAGCAGGTACTGTCCGCCGAAGAGCAGAAGGAACTGGCCGATGGCGGTGACGTGAGCAGTGAAGACATCCTGATCGCGACGATGACCAGCCGGGCCGATGATCAGGGAATCACCTACGTCGCGTACACGGCAACACCGAAGGCGAAGACGCTGGAATTGTTCGGGCGTCGTCCTGATCCGTCGAAACCAGCGAGTCCAGGGAATCTGCCGGGACCGTTCCATGTCTACTCCATGAGGCAGGCGATTGAAGAAGGATTCATTCTGGACGTCCTCCAGAACTACACGTCGTACAAGCTGGCATTCAAGCTGGCGAACGATGGTAAAGAGTTCGACGATAAGGAAGTCGAACGCAGTGCCGCGATGAAAAAGTTGATGGGTTGGGTGCGTCTGCATCCGTACAACATCGCTCAGAAGGTTCAGATCGTCGTTGAGCATTATCGCGAAACAGTGGCGCCGCTGTTGGACGGCAAGGCGAAAGCAATGGTGGTAGTCAGCAGTCGCCTTGAAGCTGTACGCTGGCAATTGGCGATCAACAAGTACATCAAAGACAAAGGCTATCCACTGACGACGGTGGTGGCGTTCTCCGGGGAAGTCGATGACAAGGAATCAGGGCCAGAACCGTTCAAGGAGACCGGCAAAGAATTGAACCCAAACCTGAAAGGCCGGGATATCCGCGAAGCCTTCAAGGGCGACGAATACCAGATTCTGCTGGTGGCGAACAAGTTCCAGACCGGCTTCGATGCGCCGCTGCTGTGCGGCATGTATGTCGATAAACGTCTGGCCGGCATTCAGGCCGTACAAACACTGTCACGCCTCAACCGCAGCTACGAACGCGACGGCGTGAAGAAGGACAAAACCTACGTCCTAGACTTCGTGAACGAGCCAGACGAGATCCTGGCTGCTTTCAAGACGTATTACGAGACGGCGACACTGTCTGACGCCACAGATCCGAATATCGTCCTGAATCTGCGATCAAAACTGGACGCCGCTGGATACTACGATGAATTCGAAGTCAATCGCGTGGTCGAAGTCGAACTGAACCCGAAAAGCAAACAGAGTGATCTCCAGGCTGCTGTGGCTCCCGTCGCTGATCGGCTGGTCAAACGGTTCGCCGCTGCGAAGGTCGCGTACAGAGATGCTCAGGAAGCCAAGGATGACAAAGCCGCACAGGCCGCGTCAGACATCATGAACGCCCTGCTGCTGTTCAGAACGGACATGACGACGTACCAGCGAGCCTACACGTTCCTGTCGCAGATTTTCGACTACGGCAACACCGACTTCGAAAAGCGTACGATCTTCTACAAACAACTGCTCCGGCTGCTGAAGTTCGGCCGTGAGCGTGAGGGAATTGATTTGTCTCAGGTCGTCCTGACTCACCACAACCTGAAGAACAAAGGTAAGCAGGCGATGAAACTGGCGGACGGCGAATACCCAACGCTGGCTCCGATCACGGAAGCAGGCAGCGGATCGGTTCAGGAGAAGGAAAAGGCGTACCTGAGCGCAATCATTTCCAAAGTCAACGACCTGTTCAAAGGCGAACTGACGGACAACGACAAGCTGGTCTACGTGAACAACGGCATCATGGGCAAATTGCTGGAGTCGCAAACCCTGATTCAGCAGGCCACGAACAACAGCAAAGAACAGTTCGCCAATTCGCCGGACCTGAAGACGGAAATCATGAATGCCATCATCGACGCTCTGGAAGCTCACACTACGATGAGTACCCAAGCACTGGGTTCAGAGGTTGTGCGCGACGGTCTGCGTGACATCCTGCTGGGACCGGCGAAACTTTATGAGACGCTGAGGAAACAGAGTCTCTGAGCGGGGTTGCTGGTGGTCGTGGGCGCGAGACGGCGATGTTCAGCATGAATGGCGGTTTGCACTGTCAGTCCTAACGATGTGTGCCAAGGAGCAACTACCTACTTCGACAGACCGGGGAAGTCGGATGTTTTTCTCTCGCGTGTCTGGATAGCTGAATAACTCCCGACCTCTTCACTCTGCACGGACGGATCACACGCTGCTCAGAACTGCGGCGATACCACCGACCTTTAAGATCGTCACGCTTGGAAGTGCTTGCGAACCATGGCAACGACCTGGGCATCGGTCATGCTGTCCACAGCTTCGAGAACAACATTGCCAGCCACAGGATGCTTTGCGTCCATCCGATTCTTGAGTTCTTTACGGGCTTCGCCAGGACCGCAAATTAGAATCGACTGCGCATGACTCAGATGGGAAATAATTTCGTCGTAGAACCCATTTAACTCAGCAGTGTACTTGCGTTCGCGCGTATCGTCGGAAGGGACCTGCAGTGGTTCGAAATTTCCAGTCGTGTGGTCGCTGGATCGACGGAGCTGACTTTCTGCCCCCGACTGGACACGAATCGTCTCCTCACCGGAGTCCGAAATGCGGACTAAAATGGCTTTTCGGTGATCGACCCAAATGCCGACTTTGCTGTTCATTGATCTCTCCTTCGAGCGTAACTGTCCCACACGTTCCCGATCCACAATGGACACGGTCATTGTGTAGTACGCCTTGAACCCGCATATTTCATGCCATGGTGCCATCTCTCGTCGTCGTTGATCTGGCCCGTGCAGATCTCCGAGTATCAAGCGATCGGTGAGCACATTTCATCAACGGAAGACCGCAGGATCCATGATCCAGCTTGCACGGTTCATCGTAAACCGCACACTGCAGTTCCATTTTCGCACATGACCTTTTGGGTGCGACGACCATGAAACTTCGATGGCACGGTTTGCAGAATTCATCAGAGGCTTTTTGCCCAGCCTATTCTCGAAACAGATCTAGGAACCGGTCCTCGTAGTCCATGAAGAGACCAAGGCGGTCCAGTTCATTTTTGAGTTCGTACGCTCGAGATCGATCCAGAGTGGCCTGCTCGAACAGCCGAGCATAACCTCGCTTTTCCGAATCGGAGTTCAAGCAATCTCCGTGCCATGCACACTGATCGGTTGAAATGCTCCGGCAGTCCGGGAAAAACTCCGGGAGTTTCTGCCGTGGCTCATCAGAACTTCGCCTCCGACACATTGTGATGGTCTGCTGCAGACAATCGCTGACATCCGCGGAGCCCGAAAAGACGGGCTGCTTCCCGGAAGGCAAAGATTGTTGCAGATCGTCGCTCCCCTTTTATTCTTGAATGTCTGTCGGATCTGCGGCCGCTAGGATCAGGGCCGGGCTGACCTGCCAATCTCCCTGAAACGGGTTATCGAGATCCCGGATCAGGAACAACATAAACGAGACCGCTCCGGCCAAGGAGGCCGTCATTGCGGCAACCGGCCAGAACTGTTCGGCACCGAACATGTACATCGATCCGACTGTTCCGGCCGCCCCGGAGAGAAGCAGCAGCCAGAGCAGCACGGGTATCCGAACACGGCCGCAATGAAGCAGGTCCGCACGGGCGTCCCCAAACTCGCTAAATCGTGACACAGCCTCGCTGAACAGGACCTCCTCCCGCGCGGTCCCTAGCTCGATCGCTGTCAGCGCTTTCCAGGTCTGCTCGAGCAACTCCTGCGCTTTGCGACTGGACTGCCCCGTTGTTAGCAAGGGCCACTCTTTGTCCGCAACCTCTCGTGCATAAGCTCGTGCAGCCACCAAAACGCTGGATGCAGCCGACCCTTTGAAAGCTTTGGTAATTCGGAGCACATCGGCCAGCTCATCCGCTTGCCGCTCGATCAGTCGGCGGACATCATTCGCCTGAGTCCAAACCACGAAAACAACAAACGCCAGCAGGACGGCATAAATTGTCCCGATCGTCTGCAGGTAGCCGCCGCAGATTTCATTGCTCGGCAGCAGGTAAGCTGGAGGTACCACAGCCCGAATCGCCAGCAAACCGGCAACAGAGACGGCCATACTGCCGGCCACGGTAAGACAGAGTGTCGTTATAGTTCGCATCACGTTGTTTCTCCTGACGAGACTTGAAAGCGTTTGACTCAAATGCGAGTTGCCGCTGCGAAACCAACGGTCCGCTCACGTTGTTCGCTGTCCTGAAAAATACTCATCTGCGCCGATGTGACGATGCGGGAGTCTAACAACAGCTGTCAAATTATTCCGACGGAGAATTCTGATGTTTCGTGTTGCCCGTGTTCCGGGTTGTTTCCGGTTCGATGCGATGATTTCGCGCATGCAGAAATGTAGTCCGAGCAGCGAAATCAGTCGGCGATTCCGAAACGAATGATGCACCAGAGTGCCTTGAAACCGTCGCGCCAGCCGATCTTCTTACCTTCGGCATATGTGCGTCCGGCGTAGCTCACCGACGTTTCGAACACGCGCAAGCGGCGACGAGCGATCCTTGCTGTGATCTCGGGCTCAAACCCAAATCGATTCTGCACAAGTTTTGGCGTGATGTCATCAATCACGCTGCGTCGGAACACCTTGTAGCAGGTCTCCATGTCGGACAGATTCAGATTGGTGAAGCAGTTCGACAGCGTCGTCAGAAAACGGTTGCCCAGATAGTGCCAGAAATAGAGGACCCGATGCGCCTGGTCGCCCAGAAAGCGGCTTCCATACACGACGTCCGCTTTGCCTTCGACAATGGGCTGAAGTAACCGCGGGTACTCAGACGGATTGTATTCCAGATCGGCATCCTGAATGATCACAATATCACCATCGACGTGCGCGAATCCAGTCTTCAGTGCGGCACCTTTGCCCTGATTGACGTCGTGAAAGAAGATGCGAATGCGGTTAAAATCATCATTGCCGCCTTCAGCTTCCAGTGCCTTAAGCACATCGCGCGAACGATCTTGACTGCAGTCGTCGATTAAAATCAGTTCCTTGCGAATCGGAACTTCGCGAACGCGATCGATGAGCAGTCGCAGCGTCTTTTCCTCATTGTAAACCGGGATCACAACCGATAGTCGCAACTCCGGCGGGATAATGTAAAAGCCCAACTGACGGCAAGTTGATTCCCCCAGGGTACTCTTCTGGAGTGCATACCATTCCGGTGACCACGGTCGAAGAGATTGAGGGGCTGCAGGTTCGGTCATTGAGGAAAATCTTTCGTCGTGTACATTGGTTTTCTCGGCTGTTCGACGCGATATAACGCATCATTCGAAATTTTACGAGTGCCGATCAATTCCCGAAGCTGCAATCTTTTTTACACTTTGCCCCAGAATCTGCGCACAGGTTGCCTTGAGTCGGTCAGAATCTGCAGAAACGAACAGAGCCGTTCCATTTCTGGCGGCTCCTCCACCTATCCAACCGGGACTGGTTGGAATAATGCGTACGCTGCCGGAAGAAACCTCGTCAGTTCTATTTCCGTTTTGTAGCCCCGAATTTGCCGCATGGACCCAGATTCCGGTTTCTCCGGGTTCCAGAAACTTACGCAGCGACAGCGCAACGCGGCCCATGGTGAGACGTCCGTTAATGTCATGCGACAGACGAAGCCAACGATGACCGTGCTTCGGGCATCGGAAAACCATGCAGTCAAATCCCAATGGCCCAAAATACCCCTGCGCCGCTGCCGACCTGGCAATCTGAAGGCAGTGATCAATCGCCGGTTGCCAGACGGCGTCATGAATCGTCGACCGTACAATGCTGCCTCGATACTGTCCTGCATCATCAGTCAGCATTTCTGCAGCACCAACGAATTGAATTGTCGCCAACGCATTTCCTGTTTGCGGCACAAAGAACTGAAGCCCGCATTCTGAGATGCGTTCCACCCATGGTTCCACATACACAGATTCGCTGGATGCAAATCGTGATTCGAGCCAAGCCCTGTGCTCACTTCTGAGCACACTCGATGTTCCCAGCAGACGATTTCGAGACGCATGACTTAGATCTGCCTTAATCACCCAGCCTCGTTGAGAATACTCACACGCGGCCTTTATGGCCGCATTGACTTCAGGCAGCGTACGACACAACGTCCCGAAGGAATCCAATCGTTCCACGCCAAAGATGTCAATCGCTGCATCGAACTGCGACTGAAATTGTCGACTGTTGATCAACCGAACAACGTCGATGTCCGGCGCGTTGACGCGGAGACCCGCCTTTTGAAGTACGGCCACAGCGGAATCACTCCATCCCCAAGGAACAGCATCCCAAACTGCGGCACTCTCAGAATCTGATTGTGATACAAGCCCCTTGCTCACGGCAAGTTCATCGATCGTCAGAAACTCAACACTCTGCAATGCTGATGGCACATCGTCCGGCCTGGAGTCCTCAGAAACGACCACGATTGAACGAGTATGAGATGGATAATGCGACTCGGAACCTGCAGCAGGATTCTCTCCTGCCAGCAATCCAATCAACGGACCAAGTTCCCCTGCCAACTGTCGGGCGATTGCTGAACCTAGCTTTACTGTTGACTGCAATTCTTCTTCAAAGAACAAATTGGGGAGCAGGACACGATTCATAAGGTGATCAGTGCGCAAGCAAAACCAACAACGAACGACCTGCCATTTCGCATCGACATCAGGCCTGATCAGTCCTTCGTAATCGTCTCATCCAGATTCAGGATCAAATTGGCCATCATCGTCATTGCGGCGTAGTTGGTGGGGTCAAGGCCATCAACGCGAGGTGATGCGCCGATGACCAGCAGCTTCTCTGCTTCGGCGGGGCTGCCCTGATAGTGAGCGAGTTGTGCAGCGTGGACTCGGGTAAGTACCTGCAGTTCGTGTTCGGCGGGGATTCTGGCTGTGCAGATTTGGAAGCCAAAGATGAGTTGCGTTGCAGCCGAATCGCCGCCTTCAGTCATCATCCTTGCGGCCAAACGACGAGACGCTTCGACGTACTGCGTGTCGTTCATCAGTACCAGCGCCTGCAGTGGTGTATTCGTGCGAGCGCGGCGGGCGACGCAGGTTTCTCGCGACGGCGCGTCGAAGGCCATCAGTGATGGTGGCGGTGCCGTGCGTTTCCAGAATGTGTACAGACTGCGTCGATAGAGTGCATCGCCGTCGTCTCGTTTATAATTCTGAGTCGTACTGCCGACGAACGCGACGGATTCCCAGATGCCATCTGGCTGATAAGGTCGTACACTCCTGCCGCCGTAAACTTCTGTCAGCAAGCCGCTCATCGCCAACGCACTGTCGCGAACGACTTCGGCATCCAGGCGGAAACGCGGACCGCGGGCCAGCAACTCATTGTCTGGATCGAGCGTCAACAATTCGGGGGACACGGATGACGACTGCCGATACGTGCTGGACATCACAATCAACTTCTGAAACGCCTTGATCTCCCAGCCGCTTTCAACAAATTCCACTGCCAGCCAGTCGAGCAATTTCGGATTTGTCGGCCAACGTCCCTGCATTCCAAAATCTTCCGCCGTTTTTACAATCCCCGTGCCAAAATACTGTTGCCAATAGCGATTCACGGCAACTCGCGCGGTGAGTGGATGCGAAGGATCGATCAGCCACTTTGCTAAGCCCAGCCGATTCTTCGGTGAATCATCAGGCAGCGGCGGAAACATCGCAGGCACGTTCGCTTCGACCTTGTCGCCGGGCTTATTGTACTCACCGCGTTTTAGTACAAATGTCTCGCGAGGCTGCGGCAGGTCTTCCATGATCATCGTGATGGCAATGGCCGCATCCGTTTCGTTGCGTTGCCTAGTCAAATCGCCCAACTGCTTTTGCAGTGGTTCAAATGTCGTTCGAGTCTTCGGATGCACAACCTGCACAAAATGGTCTCGGATGAGTTTTGACTGCTCGGGCGTGCGTTTGTCAGCTTCTGCCTTGATCGCATCACGCACCGGTTGAGGCACCGTCGATTTTTCAATCGTGCGGTCATACGCTTCCCAGGCAAGCTGCGATTCGAACGACTGAGTACCTTGCGGAGTCTTCGTGACGCTTCCCGCATGATCCCAATACACGGTTCCGCCGAATTGAGTAAATGCCCAGCCATTGAGTTCCGCCCCTGCAGCCAGACCTACATGTGCCGCATCGACTTCCAAGCGAACCCATTGGCCCGTCGGAGGCAACGAACCCATCGGTCGATGCTCGGGAACATCACCTGCTCCGAAGACAATCGTGTCTTCGCCCCAGAACGCTCGATGATTCCAACTGCCGTCGTTGAATTGCAGCATGATGGTCTTCGGAGGATTCGTCGGATCGAGCCAGCAGTAAGCAAACAATTTATCGCCTTCACCGATCTTCAGACCAGGACTGACACCTGTGAAGAAATGCTGACTCATTGCGTCCGCTTTGCGGCGAGTCGATTTCAATCCCGTGTACACCGGATGATCCGGAGCGGAGACAAATTCCCAGGGCGTGTCGCCCTGCAACTGAGCCCCAGCAGGAGTTTCGTCTTCGATCCAGATGAACTCGGCTGACTCCAACGGCACCGGGAGGGTTCCGGCACCGGGATCAGCATAGTCAATGGCAGCCAGTGCCGAAGTAATCTGATCCTTAACTGATGCGATCTTCGCATCCAGGTCTGCGATCATCGCGGTCTGTTCCGACGTGGGCACTTTGATCGTCGGTGGTGGGGCCAATGCATTGCCATCCATCGCGGCATCGGCTGAAGCATTATAGAACGCGAAGAGCTGGTAGAACTCTTTTTGCGTGACCGGGTCAAACTTGTGATCGTGACAGACGGCGCATCCTAATGTCATTCCCATGAAGATCGTGGACATCGTTTCGGTGCGATCGACGGCGTAGCGAACCAGCACTTCTTCGTTGATGGAACCGCCTTCGCTGGTCGATACATTGCAGCGATTGAATCCCGTCGCAATCTTTTGGTCAATCGTGGAGCTAGGCAGCAAATCCCCCGCCAGTTGCTCGACCGTAAACTGATCGAATCGCTTGTTGGCATTGAATGCGTTGATGACCCATTCGCGATATTTCCAGAGGGCTCGTTCATTGTCCAAATGCAGTCCGTGGGAATCGCCGTACCGCACGAGGTCCAGCCAGTAGCGCGTCATCTGCTCGCCGAAACGCGGCGACGCGAGTAATCGATCGACGACCTTTTCGTAGGCATCCGGTTCGGCGTCGCTGACGAACGCCTGGACTTCATCCGGAGTTGGGGGCAGTCCGGTGAGATCCAGCGTGGCGCGACGGATGAGGGTGACTCGATCTGCTTCTGCCGATGGCTTCAAACCGGTCACGTCGAGTTTCTCCATGACAAAGCGATCAATCGGATTTCGGCACCAGGCTTCGTCGCGGACGGTGGGCAAAGCGGCACGTTGTGGCCGGATGAATGACCAATGGCCCTTGTATTCGGCTCCCTGCTCTATCCATTTCGTGAGCGCGGCGATCTGCTGCGGTGTCAGTTTTTTTCCGCTGGCCGGGGGCGGCATAACGCGATCCGGATCTGTGGATCGAATCCGCGCGATCAGTTCGCTTTCGTCGGTCTTACCGGGCACAATCGCCGTAGCACCGGATTCCAGCTTTGCTGCCGCACCGTCGTGCAAATCCAGTCGCAGTCCGGCCTGCCGTTCTGCCGCATCGGGACCATGACACTTGTAGCATGTGTCCGACAGAATCGGCCGCACGTCGCGGTTATAGTTGATTTCATCAGCGGCTCGGACATCAGAACAGACGGTGACGAGAAAGAAGATCGCGAAGGATCGATGTAAGCGGCGGGCATCAGAAGTCATATGATTCCTCAACGGAATATGCTACGTAGAATTTGGTGCAGTCAGGGGTGGGTCCACAAGTGCGGACCTCGATTACCGCAGATGTTGGCCCGCTTGTCAACGATATGATGGCAGGCGGGATGACGAAAAACTGAACTTCGACGGTGGAAGCGGACCGCTCAATGCGATAAACCCCGTAATTGAACGACGATTTCGTTCCAATTGTTTCAGCTCAGTAAAGGATTTTCCGCTATGCATGAGGTGCTCCACAGTAATTTGTTTCTGGTCAAAGAACATGTTGGCATGTTCAAGGCTGCCAGCAATTTTGACGTATTTGACCCGGAGACAGGTCAGAAAATTATTGACTGTCGCGAAGAGAACCTTGGCTTCTTTACCAAGATGCTGCGTTTCACTGACTACAAACGCATGACTCCGTTTGAGATCACATTGCGAACACCGAGCGGCGAGCCTGTGCTTACGGTGCAGCGCGGCGTGTCTGTTTTTCTTTCGAAGGTCAATGTGCTGGACGAAAACAGAAATCGAATTGGCGGTTTCAAGCAGAAGTTTTTTTCCATCGGCGGCGCGTTCAGTGTGCTGGGGGCGAACGATGAGCCGATCTGTGATTTGAAAGGCAAGTGGACAAGCTGGGATTTTTCATTTCGTCGAGGCGACAAAGAGTTCGCGCGTGTGTCGAAGAAATGGGCGGGGCTTGGGAGAGAACTTTTTACGTCTGCCGACAACTACATGATTTCAATTTCGGATGACGTTCCGCCCGAGCATCCGATAAGGATTCTGGTGATGGCCGCCGTAATGTGCATCGATTTCGTGTTGAAGGAATGAACGTGGTTTTAAGACTCATCGCAGTGATCCTGCAAATACTTTTCGGAGTGACTTAATGCTGAATGATAATCCGTACAAGCCAGACCCTTCGAGCGATCCTCATCCGGAAAATAAGCCATCGGAAGATCTGTCAGCCGGACATGCTGCCTACAACATTGTTTCAGACACCGTCTTTGGTCTGAACACGCGGAAGGGCGACAACAAATTCCAGGCGAAATGCATTTTTGTGTCTGTGCTTGTTCTGGCGACGGCGGGTGCTGTTCTGGCTGCGTTGAATCGCGATTCGGGTTTGCCGTGGTACGTTGGTGCGTTGATCGGCGCTTTTGCAGGATTGATCATAGGTGTTTTCGGCAGCGGCATTTATCTGATGGTCTACCGTGCCGTACGACATATGAAAGGTGACCACAAGTAGGATGGTGTCTTTCATCAACCACCCGCGGCTTCATATCTCATGACTTCCGAGGAATTACATGTCGATCGCAGTTTCACTTCGTAGTTCCGCATGGTTCGCAGGTCGGGAAGAAATCGCATTTCAGAATCGGGCAGCATTGCGATCCATGGGGATCAACCCCGACGACTTTGCCGGCAAGCCCGTCATTGGCATCGCAAACAGTTGGAGTGAACTCAATAACTGCAACGGGAACCTGCGTGAAATCGCGGAAGCCGTACGCCGGGGAGTACTTCTCGAAGGCGGTCTGCCGCTGGAATTCTCCACGATATCGCTGGGTGAGGAGTTTATGAAACCCTCGGCCATGCTGTATCGCAATCTCATGGCAATGGACGTTGAAGAAACGCTGCGTGCAAATCCTGTCGATGGTGTCGTGCTGCTCTGTAATTGCGACAAGACGACTCCGGCACAACTGATGGCGGCGGCCAGTGCCGATCTTCCTGCAATCCAGTTCAATGGCGGACCACGTTCAACTGGACAATGGCGCGGCACGGCAATCGGTTCCGGAACGGATTTGTGGAAGTATTCAGATGAATTGCGCGCCGGACGGCTGTCGATGGCGGAGTGGCTGGAAATCGAAGCGAGTTACGGCTGTGGCACTGGTGCGTGCAACACGATGGGAACTGCGTCCACCATGACGTCGTTGTCCGAAGCGATGGGTATGATGCTTCCTGGTACAGCATCGATTCCCGCCACGGATTCGCGGCGGCTCCAGGCAGCCACTGCCACAGGGCGACGAATCGTGCAATTAGTGCGGGAGGATCTCCGACCATCAAGAATCCTGACGCCGGCAGCATTCGACAATGCGATTCGGACTCTGCTGGCACTCGGTGGTTCCACAAACGCCGTTGTACACTTGGTCGCGCTGGCTGGACGACGTGGAATCCGGTTGCCGCTATCGCGGTTCGATGAGTTGGCACGAACGACTCCGTTTCTGGTCAATCTCATGCCATCCGGACGTCATCTGATGGATGCATTTGATGCCGCCGGAGGAGTTCCGGCGGTGATGGCAGAAATCCGGAATCTGCTCGATCTGGATGCGTTGACGGTGAACGGCCGCACGGTTGGAGACAATATCCACCGATCCCGGAGTTTCAATCGAGACGTGATCGCTGCTTCAGAAAAGCCATTGTCCGCAGGCGGATCACTGGCTGTGCTGACCGGAAATCTCGCCCCTTCCGGAGCCGTCATCAAAGTGGCGGCCGCATCTCCCGATCTGATGGAGCGGACTGGTCGGGCGATTGTATTTCACAATTATGAGGACATGCTGGCCCGAATCAACTCACCAGATCTTCCGGTCACCGCAGACAGTGTGCTGGTGCTGCAGAACGCCGGCCCCAAAGGCGTCCCGGGATTTCCCGAGTGGGGCTCGATACCAATTCCCACCAAATTGCTGCAGTCCGGGGTGACTGACGTCATTCGTATCAGTGATTCGCGGATGAGTGGCACGGCGTTTGGCACAGTGGTGTTGCATGTAGCACCCGAAGCGGCAGCAGGTGGTCCTCTGGCTCTGGTTCAGGACGGCGATCTTATCGAACTGAATGTACCGGGCCGTCGCCTGGAGTTATTAGTGGATGACGCGGAACTGGAATCTCGACGATCCCAGTGGCAACCGCCAGCATCACGTCATCTGCGAGGATATCCGCGACTCTACATTGACCATGTGCTGCAGGCCGACGAAGGGTGTGATTTCGATTTTCTGCGGCCCTCAACAACTGAGGCCCTCGAATTCATTCAGCCGATCGTAGGCCGATCGTAGGCCGATCGTAGGACAGCTCGGCGGAACACCGTGGAAAAAAATGACTTGATCTGAGTCTAAAAAGGTGTCACCAGACCGTTTTCAGTCAGCAGGCCTGATCAGTGACGCCACCTTGGTTTTCCAGATCCTTCGTATTGTGTGAAGACTTTCGGTCTTTTTTACAGCGAATTGTCAACCGCATGACGGGACTCCAAATGTAGCCGTCTCGCTCCGTCGAGAAGAGCCTTCCAGGAGGGCATATGGATGAAGTAGCCGCGACGTGTGTTCTTGTAGCGGCCACCGTGCATGGCGATCGTGGAGACGGTCTTCTTTTCGTCCGTGCTGTTTGAGGAGTGCTCATCACGCGGCGCGGTGATGGCTACATTGTTCGATATCTGTCAGACTGCGATGGATGCGGATTCGTTGATGTGGGATTGGCGACAATGCAGTGCGAAGTTCCACGACTTCAGGCAGAACAGAACGTCCCCTTCATGTCTGCGCGGGGAGGCTGAACGGTCTGTAATAAGGAGACTCAGGCATGTCCGGTATTGCCAGCAATGATCGCGACGAACGATTGGCGGTGGTGTTCGATCAATTGATGCAGGATTCACGAAGCGGAGCGGCGCAGCAACGACTGGCCGAGGCGATTCAGCAGCATCCAGATTTAGCGACAGATCTTCGAGAACTCTGTGCGACGGCTCAGATTGCCGACGATATCGCAATGCTGCAATCTTCGGATTTGAATTACCTGCCTGGCGGTGGTTCGAAAACGCCGAGAACAACCGGCTCCATCGCCGCTGGTTCGGCGATCGGTACTTCGATTGGCGAATACGAACTTCGAGCGGAACTCGGGCGAGGCGGCATGGGCGTCGTGTATCGCGCGTTTCAGGCGAGTCTGCAACGCACGGTGGCTCTCAAAATGATTCCAAATGCTGCGTTCGCCGCGTCACAGGATTTAGCGCGTCTGCGAGCCGAAGCGCTGGCGGCCGCGCGGCTCAGTCATCCGAACATCGTGCCGGTGTACGAAGTCGGCGAACACAACGGGCAACCGTGGTTCAGTATGCAATTTATCGAAGGCACGACTCTGTCGAAAAAATTGATGAACGGCCCAATGAAGCCCCGCGAGGCCGTGGCGTTGCTGGTCCCGGTTGTGGAAGCCATTGGAGCAGCGCATCGTGCGGGTGTGCTGCATCGAGACCTGAAGCCCAGCAACATTCTCATCGCCACCGACGGCACGCCGTTCGTCACGGACTTCGGATTGGCCAAGCGTGTCAATGTTGAAGAAGAATCAATGGCCTCCGGTGGCATGGGTTCCGACATTGCCAATCTGACTCTAAGCGGTGCCATCCTCGGAACGCCGGCATGGATGTCGCCGGAACAAGCGGCTGGTCAGACAGATTCGATCGATGTGGCAACCGATGTCTACAGCCTTGGAGCGGTGCTCTTTGCGATGCTCACCGGCCGTCCGCCGTTTCAGGCCGCTTCGCCGCTTGACACCGTACTCATGGTGATCGAACAGGATCCGCCAAATATCCGGATGCTGAATCGTGCTGTCGATTCGGATCTGGAAATGGTGGTGATGAAGTGTCTGCAGAAGCCGCAGGATCTGCGATATTCCTCTGCCGGTGCGCTGGCGGATGATCTGCGAGCCTGGCTGAACAACGAGCCGGTGAGTGCTCGATCTTCGACAATCGCGCAGGTGATGACGCGGTTGTTTCGCGAGTCGCATCATGCGGCGATTCTGCAGAACTGGGGGTTGCTCTGGATGTGGCACAGTCTGGTCGTGCTCATGCTGTGCCTGATTACCAACTTTATGCAGTTTCAGGGCGTGACGGAACGCTGGCCATTCGTCGGCCTGTGGGTCGTGGGACTGGGTCTCTGGGCTGCGATTTTCTGGAATCTGCGTCATCGGGCAGGTCCGATCACAGCAGTTGAACGACAGATTGCTCATGTGTGGGGCGGAAGCATGATCGCGTCGTCAATGTTATTTTGGGTGGAATCGATTATGCACCGTCCCGTGCTGGAGTTTTCGCCAGTGCTGGGAGCCATTGCTGGGATGGTTTTCCTTGCAAAAGCCGGAATTTTATCGGGAAGTTTTTATATTCAGTCGGCAATGATGTTTGCCACCGGGCTGGTGATGGCAGCTGTCGAACACAGCGATTTGCCGAATTTCAGCGTGTCTCTGTTCGGTGTGATGTCCGCGCTGACGTTTTTCCTGCCCGGCCTGAAATACTATCGGCAACAAAGGCGATCTGTGCGATAATCCACGAGTTCGACATTTGGCGAGCGGCGCGGCGTCAGCCCAATGGCAAACGTGGACGGTCGAGTCACTGAAAGCCGTGGAGGTAACGATGACGTATTCATGGATGAAGCTCGTCGCAGCATCGGTGCTGATGCTGGTGTTTGGTTGCGCTCAACAATCAGACAGCCGTGCGCCCGAATCTGAGCCGGATGAAACTGGCAGAATTATCGGATCAGATGACACCGGGTTTGACGACTCTGTGGAGGCGTCGGCATCCAGTGCCCCGCCTTTCGCTGATCTCACTGAACCTGCGGCAAGCGAACCAGCTGGCGGCGCATCGTCGGATCAGGTTCCTGATCCACCGCCCCTTGCCATGCCGTCACCATCAGGAGTACCGAGTCCGAAGAAAGATTGGCCACCTTCAATGGCGCGGGATGATCGCATTTCTTTTCCTGAGCCCGCATCCGAACTTGGCGTCACTGGGAAAAAAATCCTGCGTTCCGGTGTTACTCAGGAGCGGCACGGATATTCACCGGAACGAGTTTACTTCGCCACGAATCGCGAGCCTGACCGTGTCAAGGCCGCCGCACAGGATCCTGACCTCTACTTTGGCGATGATCGAGGCCACCTTGTTTACGGCACATGCGAAGTGAGTATTCCATACAAGCGGATGCCGGGATCGCTTCCGGAGCCGTCTATTTTGCGATTGGAATTTTCACAGGATCCAGCGAAACATGTGGTGCTGATGGAAATTGACCTGCTGCCGAACGCCGAATTCTGGAAGAAACTTCGTGCCGCAGTGGACGCATCACCGGACAGGCAACTTCTGCTTTTTGTTCATGGCTACTGCGCAACGTTTCGCGACGCCGCACGCCGCACTGCACAAATGGCTTACGATATGAATTATCAGGGACCGTCGATGTTTTTCAGCTGGCCTGCAGGTGCAGAATCGGAAAGCTTTGAAGAGAAAGCCAATTACCTCAAAGATCTCCGCCGCGCTGAAGAATCTGACGAAGATCTGATCACTGTGCTGGCTGGCATCAGCAGGTACTCCGGTGCGAAGAGTATTCACCTTGTCGCGCACAGCATGGGGAATTTTGTACTGACAGAGGCATTGAAGACCATCGATGATCGACGGCCAGCTGGAACTGAGCAAACGCCGCTGTTTGATCAGGTCGCCCTCGCCGCTCCGGATATCAATGCGAGGGAATTTGTGGAACGTACTGGTGAACGAATTCTTCCATTCAGTCGTCGCTTCACGGTTTATGCATCGACGCAGGACAAGGCTCTCCGACTTTCGAAGGCCGTCAACGGATTTGAACCGCTTGGTTTCCTGAATGAATACTCGCGGGTCGGTGCAAAGAAGCGGCTGTTTGATCTTGTGGATGTTTCGCAATTGACAACGGGATGGTTCGAAAGCGGTCATATCTATTACGGTGACATGCCGGAAATGATTTCAGACTTCAGTTTTCTCTTCCGAGGCATTCAGGCCCGTTCACTCCAGCGCGGTCTGTCAGAAACGCCTCCAGTCTACCGACTTGCTCGACGCGGACCATAGTCCCTGCGGCCAGCGTTTGCAATTACACTGAACGCCGTGCAGCCCCATAGAGATTCGGTCCGCACGTCTCCTTCGCTGTGGAACGCAGGGAACTCAACACTCTGACGCATTGAATTGACATACTACGAAATGATAATTGTGAATAAACCAAAGGACAGCTAGCCACCGGAGCTGTCTGGCGTGTTATTATTGCGAATATCAATGGCGGGTGGCGCCCAATGGCACTCACTTTGATGCTGGCCTCACTAATCCGAAGCGTAAGCGAGGGAATTCTCAGTGAAAATAAACAGCTAAAGCACCTCGCTAACGCTTCGGGTTACAAAGAAATTTCCATTGGGGTTGGGGTAGCGCCGTTCCGCTGTCGATGCGCGCTCCATCGACTCACATTCAAATCAAACAGCATGCGTATTGCGTGCAATCACGGTTCAGGAGCATTCGGTTTCAATGGCTGATCAACACGTACAACTGGTCGTTCTGGGTGGTGGTCCCGGCGGGTATCCCGCAGCGTTTGCAGCGGCGGATCACGGCATGAAAGTCGTGCTGATTGACGAAGGGGAAAAACCCGGCGGTGTGTGCCTCAATCGCGGCTGTATTCCGTCGAAGGCACTGCTGCATGTCGCAAAGCTGATTAATGAAGCCGCGGAAGCTGAAGTTTGTGGTGTGACATTTTCGAAACCCACGATTAATCTCGACAAACTCCGGATGTTCAAGAACAACGTCGTCGGAAATCTGTCCGGCGGCATTGAAAGTCTCTGCAAAGCGCGGGGTGTCGAGTTACTGAAAGGCCGCGGCACTTTTCTGAATTCAGACACGCTCGAAGTGAAAACCGCAGAAGGCACGACAAAGACGATATCTTATGATCACTGCATCGTCGCGACCGGTTCACAGCCCGCCATGCCGCCGATGTTCGCACTTGGCGACGATCGCATCATGGATTCCACCGGCGCGCTGGAACTCAAAGATATCCCGAAACGCCTGCTGGTTGTCGGTGGCGGTTATATCGGCCTTGAAATGGGATCGGTCTACGCGGCACTGGGCACGGAAGTCACTGTTGTGGAAATGACCAGCGGGTTACTGCCCGGAGCCGACCGTGACCTGGTGACTCCGTTGCAGAAGCGATTGGCTCATCAGTTCAAAGCCATTCATCTCAACACGAAGGTCGCCAAGCTGGAACCGACTGCAGCCGGGATCGTGGCGAGTCTGGAAGGTGAAGGCGTCGCCCCGCAGCAGACCTTTGATCGTGTTCTTGTATCCGTCGGAAGACGGCCAAACAGCCGAGGGCTGGGACTTGAGAAAACCAAAGTCCAGATCGACGAGAAGGGCTTCGTCAAGATTGACAAAAACCAGCGAACGGCTGACCCGAAGCTGATGGCGATTGGTGATGTCGCAGGCGAACCTATGCTGGCTCATAAGGCCACACGCGAAGCGAAAATTGCTGCGGAAACATTGCTGGGTGAACCGGTGGAGTTCGACAACATTGCGATCCCGGCAGTCGTGTTCACCGATCCGGAACTTGCCTGGGCCGGCATCACTGAGGCTGAGGCGAAGGCTCAGGGCAAAGAAGTCACCGTACATCGATTCCCATGGGCCGCGTCTGGTCGAGCCCAGACATTGGCTCGTACGGAAGGCCTGACGAAGATTATTATCGAACCGGTTAAGCAGCGAATCCTCGGCATCGGTATCGTCGGTGTCGGTGCTGGAGAAATGATTGCCGAAGCCGTGCTTGCCATCGAAATGGGTGCAACAGCTCGCGATCTTGCGGATTCAATTCATGCCCATCCGACGCTGTCGGAGACGCTGATGGAAGCCGCTGAATCCGTCTTCGGTCAGCCGACTCATCAGTATCGGCCACCGAAGAAGAAATGACTGTCAATCGCGCGTCTGGCCCTGACGTGTTTATCCTGAATATGAGGGTTCAATGTCAAGAGATCCAGCTTACCACGACACGGCTGGCGAGTTTGTGAACTTACGCTGTATGTAGGGTGGGACAAGCGACAGCGCCGGCCCACCATTTGTCCGATGTGGTGGGCCTGCGCTCCGCTGGTCCCACCTTGGGCTGCGCAAAAGTCTGGTATTTCGGGGCAGTGTGTTTATGCGGTTTTTGTTCCGGAGCAGCAAGCTGGAATCGCACGTTGTTTGCGGGCTTGGAGGCTGAGGCCGATCTTATCTTTGATCCATGTCTTCACATCGCGGACCTTGATGGACTGCAGTGCAGTCTGGACAGTCTCGGACGTAATCTCCATCACGGATGCAGCGATTCCCAGGATCGATCTGGTGTAGCCGTTCTTCGTGCTGCCCGTCAGTTGTTTGCCTTTGCCGATCAGCGACTCCAGAACTTCCGTCGAACCGGGCAAACGGTCATTGCCAACTCGTGATGATTGCACACGGACAAAATTCAGCACTTCATCGATCATTCCCCGAGCCGGCCCGGTCATGAACCGGCTCAGCAGAGCTTCTAAATCCTCGGGTGTTGTTTGATGATAACCGTTGAGGCGAACGAACTTCAGAATCGTCCCTGCAGCCTCCATCATGATGGACCATTGAACAATCGATTCTTCGTGTTTTCGGAGCCAGTCCATCTTCTCCTGAATCGCTTCCGGACTGACCGTGATCTCTGCCTTCTGCAGCCCATCGCACGGGTTGTCCAGAAACAAACCACAGCTCCGTTTGACGTGTCAATTCGTTCAATCATCCATACCGAAACGTCCGCATGCTCGAGCGAACCCGAAGCATGAGAATCCTGCTCAAGGCGGTCGGCAACCTTCTGCCTCCAGGATGACAATCGAAAACCGAAGACCACGAAAATCTTGCCGTGTCCTGTCTGAATCGTATGGTCGATTAACCAGACCCAGTCGTCTGCGGGTTCTTTTGGTCGCTGGAGTTCAAACAATCCCATCCGGAGTAACCAGTATTGGCCACCGTTGGCAGACGGAAATCTGGAGTTGGGCA
>CANJQC010000091.1 GCA_947476295.1 Planctomycetaceae bacterium
CCGCAGCGGTCCGCGCTCTCGGTTAACTTGCCTGCACTTGGCGACATGACCAACGATGCTGCTCCAGTCTATCGATCGCAGCCAGCTTACCGGACGCCGCACTCGCAGGCACCGATGTACCTGATACCTAAAGGGGATTCGCATCGCTACAGTGGCTATTAGCCCACTTTAATTGTTTCGCAAACTTTCATGGTCAGATCCGCCGTGGACAAAATGTTGGTCTGGCCATGTTTGCGTCAGCAGTATGCGTTCGAGTAATTTCGTTCACGATCTTGAAAGACTCAACACGTAAACGCCGATCAGCAACGTCGCAATACAGACACCTTTCGCCCGCCAGTTTTTCTCTTTATAGATCAGTACTCCCGCGACAAAGGCAATGATGACGGACGTTCTTCGCAGCGGTGATATCAACGAGATCATCGCCTGCTTGTCTGCGATGGCGGAGAAGTAAAGGAAGTCGGAAACCAATAACAATATCGCGATCATTGGAATGGCCCAGCGCCACTGAAATGCTTCCAATTTCCTGCGCCGCAGCAACCAGTGAATCATAAGCGGTGTCATAAACACGACAAGATAGATCGAAAACCATGCCTGCACGGTCGATGGGCGCATATCTTCATTCTGCAGCAGGAACTTGTCATAGAGCGCACTGATTGATCCCAACAGTGTGGCCAGCAGCATGAAGCCGACCCAGCGATCCCGGTGAAAGTGAATGCCCTCTCTTCGGCCGACCAGCGAGAACGCCCAGAAGGAAATCAGGATGATGGCGACTCCCAGCCACTGTATTGGCGAGGGGCGCTCGTGCATCGCGAGCGTTGCGATGAGTATCGTCCATAACGGGCTGCTGGCGCGGATTGGAGCGGCGATCGACATCGGCAGATGCTTGAGCGCAAAGGAGGCAAAGATCCACGAAGTTCCGGCGATGATCGCTTTGAGGAACAACTGGCCGTGCGCGGTCCACGAGATCGCGTCTACCCTCATCATCTCAAACGGAATAAACTGACTGGCAGTCCGCGACATCATTACCACAGGTAACCAGAGCAGCGCTGACGTCGTCACGTTAAAAAACAGCACCGGCGGGACGGCGTTTTCGCGAACAGACACTTTCTTGGCGATTTCGTAGAATCCAAGGAAGCCCGCAGAAAGTAGACTCAGAGCGAACCATTGCATGCACGGAGTTTAGTGGCAGGCATAAAATCGCACAGTCGCCACCGGAACTGAGAAATGGCATTGAGTTCTGATCAAACATGATTATTGCCAGCGAACGATGATGCTTCAAGAATCTCACAATCCATACTCGGCACCAACGGCAGAGCCTCTGCCGCAGCAAGACGCACTGCACCGCGAGTTTCAGTTGACTGAGAAGGGCATCCGTTGCCGAACGCAGTTGGAATTACCGAAGATTTGTCTCGTCAGTGGGAGGACGGACGATTTGGTCCTGAATTCTGTTCGTCTGATATGGATGCCAATGTTTTCGAGAGTCGTCATTTATTTGGCGTTACTCTTCTTGTTGATTGCGTTCGCTTTGAATTATGTCCTAGTGACATACGTGATTCCGGACCCAGCAGTGAGCCTGGACCGAATTCAGTACATGATGTGGTTGATAATCGCGTGCCGAGTCATTTTTTGGCTTGCGTTGTTCTGTTCGTTAGCGATATGCCAAACAGGTGTCTTAATGACCTTTGTTCATACTACAGTACATCTCACACTCCGGAAACGAGCATACGCATTAGCCGCTATAGCTTGTGGAGTTGGTTTTGCTTTGTTCCTCTTGACTCGCGAGTACCATCCAGGAAGGCATTCTCAAGCCATCGTTATACTTGCTGCTGGAGTGACACTGCTTGTTGCAGGTGGTTGGGCCTGGGAGTTCAGAAGAAAATCTGTTGTCAACTTGCCGGGAGCCAGCCTGAAAGTCGTCAGCTATCAATCGGGCAAGTTTGAAATTGCAGGATTCACACCGGAGTACCTTGAGTCGCTGCGGAAGTACCGCCGTACTTCCGATCCGTGATGTCTGTGCAGCAACGCCGTAAAATTTTTTTGGAAGCAAAAATGGCGTTATCTCCGTGTTTTAGAAGATGTCGAATCCCAACCCCGACAGGGGTTTCACAGACAAACCCGGGGTGCGCCGCTGGGCTGCGACCCTAGGCTCTGTTGTGAAACCCGTTGCGGGTTGAATCGTACTGTTTAACAGCGAATAACTCCTTCACGGCGTTGCCTGTAAAGGCGAGAGACGCGGCGGGTGCCCGCAGGTACGGCCATCTGAGATTCCTGAAGTGAACGCCGTCGAACCTCCCGCGGCGCAAAGTACCGGCAAGCTGACGCCCTGCCGCTCGCCAGAGCTTTGCTCGGTGAGTACTGAACATGCGAACGGTTCATGACGCCGCAAATCCCGTGCATTTGGCAAGACCTGCGCATTTATCGGCAAAAAACTGAACATATGAATATATTCTGTTTCAGGATAGGCAGAATCAACACGTTTCACTGGACATGAAAACTCGATAACCAGACAATTGTGGCTTCCAATGGGAACGTTCGGGAGCGTCCGCCGTGAGCGTCGTGCATCACGGATCCTGTCTGATTACCTTTCTACCAGACGCTCGATTCCTGTTTGCGGCAGTTCTAAATGCTTACTCGTGATGAGATGCTGAGCCATCTGAAGGTTCGGCGGCCGATTGCGGCTCCCTCGATGCTTAAGTGTGACTTCGGCAATCTTCGTCGTGAAATCGAACTGCTCGATTCCGCCGAAGCATCGCTGTTGCACTTGGACGTCATGGACGGGCACTTTGTCCCCAATCTGTCCTACGGGCCAATGGTGATTAAGCGGCTTCGTCCACTCACGAACACTCCATTTGACGCTCATTTAATGATTTCAGAACCGGCTCGATACCTAGACGAATACGTCAATGCAGGCTGCGAAGCGATTACGTTCCATCTGGAAGCCATGCCTGAGCCCGCATCATTGCTGCGTGAAATTCGTCGCAGGGGTGTTGTGGCTGGTCTTGCGATCAATCCGGGAACTCCGTTCAGTGTTGCTGAGCCATTTCTCAAGGAATGTGACCTGTTTCTAGTGATGAGTGTGAATCCGGGGTTCGGTGGCCAGAAGTTTATTCCTGATGTCGTCACCAAGATCCGGGATGCCCGGTCACTGGCTGGTGATGACCTGATTATTTCAGTCGATGGGGGCATTGGCCGATCCACGATTGCTCAATGTGCACAGGCTGGCTGCGATATTTTTGTCGCGGGCAGTTCCGTCTTTGATGAACCCTGCTACACGGCTGCGATAGCTGAACTTCAACAGATTGCGAACGGAACGCGGTCGGGTTGCTGAGGAACGAGATTTTATGTCTACGGTTGTTCTGATTCGAGCTGGCTGCACCGACTACGATGATCAGCATCGCGTCCTTGGCATGCTGGACATGCCCGTCAATCAACGCGGGCAGGAACAGATTCGCGAAATCATTCGACAGCTTCAGGCCAGCGGCGTCAAAGTCGAAGCGGTCCTGACATCACCGGATGACCCGGCGAGCGGGACGGCACACGCGGTCGCTGAAGCGCAGGCTGGAGTGAAGGTTAAGGAACTTGATGACCTCAAAAACGTCAATCAAGGACTATGGCAGGGATTGCCGGAGTCTGACATCCGCAAGAGATTTCCTCGCCTTTTTCGATCGGCAAAAGAGGATACGACGGAGATTTGTCCGCCAGAAGGTGAGACACTTTCCGATGCCTGCCAGCGTTTGGAGCGGGTCCTCCGCAAAGCGATCCGTAAGTACAAAGTCTTTGCCATAGTGGCTCCGGAGCCGCTGGCAACCGTGATTCGCTGTACGCTCCAGCATCGTCGGCCCAGTAAAGCGGCGTGTTTGTGTGGCGAAGAATCCAAGGATCTGATACAGATCATTGAGTGCAGCACATTTGAGTCCACAGGCTTTATGGCCGGAGACGACAGTTCCATTTGTGATTCCGTCCAGATCGTTGGCTCAAAGGAGAATGGTCAATGAGTGCGGTAGAAAATACTGAGACATCGACGAGGCCAGTTGTGAAACGACCGAAACGTGGAGTTCCCGAAGGACTGTGGCTGCGTTGCGACGGTTGCGGTGCGACTGTATTCCGCAAACAGGTTGAACAGAATCAAAATGTCTGCCCGGAATGTGAACATCACTTTTACGTTCCGACTACGATGCGGATTCGTCAGTTGCTGGACCCGGACAGCTTTGAAGAGTGGTACGCGGAAATGACGTCCGGCGATCCCTTGGAATTCACGGATCGCAAGAGCTACAAAGAACGCATCGCGGACGAACAGAAGAAGACGGGCATGAAGGATGCCTGTACCGTGGGACGCGGATACATGCGAGGTCGTCCTCTGGTTTTTGCCATGACCGACTCTGCGTTCATCATGGGCAGCATGGGTTCTGTCGTCGGTGAAAAACTGACGCGTGCTGTTGAGAAAGCCACTGAACTGTCGTTGCCGTTGATTATTATCAGCGGTTCGGGCGGCGGGGCTCGGATGCACGAAGGCATAGTGTCATTGATGCAGATGGGTAAAGTCTCCGCTGCGTTGGCACGTTTTCGTCGTGCCAACGGCTTGTTCATTTCTGTAATGACCGACCCGACGATGGGTGGAGTAGCCGCGAGCTTTGCTTCATTGGGTGATATTATCATTGCAGAACCGCGTGCATTGGTCGGTTTTGCTGGGCCGCGTGTTGTGCAGGCGACTTGCAAGATTGATCTGCCGGAGGGATTCCAGACCAGCGAGTTTCTGTTGAAACACGGCTTCGTTGATCGCATTGTGCATCGTTCAGAAATGCGGTCTGAACTGGCGCGGCTGATCGACTACGGCGGTCGGTAATCGTAAACCGGCGAGCGGCAGGTGTCAGTCTGCCGGTACGTTGCGATTCATGCGGCTCGTAGACTGGCGAAGTCGCAGTTGTACCGGTGGGCTGACGCCACACCGCTCACCAGTCGTTGTTCACGAGTCACTTCTTCTTCAGCGACTGCATGTATTCCACAACGTCTGCTAGTTCCTGAGTCGTCATGGTTTTTTGCAGGTCGGCGGGCATCATGCTGATCTTTTGTTTGACAAGTTCTTCGACGTCCGATTTCTTAAAGGTTCGCACCAGAGCGTCGTCTCCTTTGATGCTGACTTCTTCGTCGGTGTTGCTGATCAGCATTCCGTTGACCGTGATCCCTGACGCCATTACGAACGTCCACAGCTCAAAGTTGTGGCTGATGCCGGCACTTGGGTAGAGCACAGATTCGAACATTGCTTCGCGGCTGAGTTTGCTGCCAATTTCCGTCAAGTTCGGCCCGATCTCCCGGCCCATGCCATCAACGACGTGGCACTTGTGGCAGGTGCCGGTTGAAAAGAACACCATTCTTCCATTGGGCAGATTCCCCTCCAGCTTTGTGAGTTCGCCGATGGGTAAAGTCGGCATGTCGTCCTTTGATGGAGGCAGCGGGAACAACCGCTGAGCCTGCTCACGCGCCTGCCGTGACGGAGCACTGTGCAGTGCCGCCGCCACGGACTGCTCCAGTTCCGGATCGAGAGTTTTTTCGTCAACCAACTTCACCAGCTCTGTCGCGCCATTGTTGACCTTTGACGCTGCCTTCACAGCCGCCCGACGCACGTCAATGTTGACGTTAGCATTTTTCACAACTGCCAGGAGCGGCCCATTGATGGCTCCGCTGGCTGAGTTGCCCATTGCTTCAGCAGTGGCGATTGCAGCGAAGGTGTCGTCGCCCTTCAGTGCATTGCTGATGAGATCCCATTGCTTAAGTTCGAACAGAGCCGCCATGGCTTCGACGCCGACTTGCTCAGCAGCATGGGATTGCGCAAGGACTAGCAGTTCTGGGTAACGCTTCTCGAACTGACTCTTCTTTATGAGTTGCACGAACTGTGATGAGCCGGACAATCGTTCAAGAGTGGCAGCAAGCACTGCTTGGATTTCCGGAGAGCGTGCAGCGGCAGTGTCCATGCGTTGCAATGCTTCGCCGAGAATCAGATCTGCCAATGCAGGGTCGAACGACTCCACGGCATTCTTTGAAAGTAGCAGTCCGACCGCACTTGCCATTGCATTCCCCGGCTGAAAATCGAGAGCGCGAAAGTACTTGAGGATCTCCGAGCGATGCCGATCCAATTGTTTTACAGTCTGGTCCGCACGGCTTCTCCCATCCAGCAAGATCCCCATCACAAATCTCCGTCCGTTCTCAGCGTCTCGACTCCTCCGGTCCAAATCGCTTATCCACCCGCCACTGGGATAATTTCGCTGATCAATCAATTTGCCAGTGGCCTTCCAGAGCTCTGGTAACACCGAATCCCAATGTCCGTCAGCGGAAATTCCCATTGCTTCAAGGAACCATCGATCATTTGTACCTTGTGAAACGGCGAGTTGAATCCACAGTTGACGTTTCGCATGGTCAGTGAGCGGTCGCAACGCAATCGCACACTCCCGACGTACCTGAGGCGATTCGTCTTTCACCAGCTTTTCAACAACCGGAATCACATCCATTCCCATCCGCCGTGCGAGCCGAATCGCGGCAATTCGAATGTCCTTGTCCTTGTCGTGGGCAGCAAGATCGACATACTTTTGAGTCTTCCCGTCGATCTGACCCAGCAACCACAGGGCTCGTGAACGAAAGCGGGGATTTGCATCAGACTCGAACATCTTCGCCAGCACTGCTTCCGCCGCCGAACCGGATTCTTTCAGCTTCGTGAACGCCAGATAGCGAGTCGCATTGTTAGGACTCTTCAGAGCTACGGCGGCTCCTTCGACTGTTGAAAAATCATGCTTCGGCACCGAATACTTCTGATCGGGCAAAGAGACTCGGAACAAGCGGCCTCGATCGACATCGCCCTGTCGATGACCGCCCACGCCTGGGTCGTACCAGTCGGCGATGATCAACGAGCCATCCGGAGCCACGCAGACGTCTGAGGGGCGGAACCACTGATCGCGAGTCCCATTCAGGATGTCATTGATCTCCGCCTTGTAGCCGGCACCGTCATCCGTCACAGCGTAGCTGCGGACGACGTTCGGGCCGGCGTCGCAGTGAATCATTTGGTTGATGAATCGCTCGGGCAGTTTGTCGCCTTCATACATCAGGATGCCGGTTGGTGAACCCGCTCCGGTTTGCAGCAGATTCGGCACCACGCCCGGATCGTTGAGATGCCAGTGGCGGCGAGGAATTTCTACTTCTATGTTCGTGCGAGGTGTCTGCCAGCCAGCCCCCGTGATTTCGTCCTTGTAGCCGTAGTTGCCGTATTCCATCACATAGTTGATACGCACACCTTTGTTGCCATCGTCGTCGTTGTCGGACTGCCATACAGTACCGAAGCTATCAACGCAAAGTTCCCAGTTGTTTCGAAAATTCCAGCCGAGCGTATCGAGCTTCGAACCATCCAGCTCACATCGAAACGCCATACCTTCCTGATACGGTTTACGAGCGGCTCGCACTTCGTTGCCTGCGACGTCAACGACAATCGAACCGTCCGGATTATGCAGTTCCTGCCCAGCGTTCCCGAAATTGAAGTACAGACGACCATCGGGTCCGAACTGGAAGCTGTGAATGCCGTGGTCGTGTTGAGTCCCCTTGATGCCGGTGAACATGACTTCCTTGCGATCGGCTTTCAGATCCCCGTTGGTATCGTAGAAGTTGAACACGCTGTCACCAGCGGAGACAATCACTCGATTGCCCAGTACGCAGACTCCGTGAGCCGAATCAATATCGCGTCCCTGATAAAAAACTGTTTCCTTGTCGGCCATGCCGTCGCCATCAGTGTCTTCCAGAACCAGAATTCGGTCTCCTTCGACCCTTTCAGGATTGGTGCCGTTGGCAAACCGCCGATAGTTGACGACTTCGCAAACCCAGATACGTCCCATATGGTCGATGTCGATGTTCGACGGGCTGAGGAGCATTGGTTCAGCGGCGAACAGTTTCAGTTCAACTCCGTCTGCAACGTCAAGACCGGCGACGGCAGTCTCCGGAGTACGATCGGGCATTTCAGAGTTGACAACCGGCGTCGAGGCGATCGGTTTTGCAGCCTGAAAACCGCAAGCGGAACTGGTGAGCAGAACCAACGGCAGCCAGAATAACGAACGAAGTGCGATCACGAGGCAAGTCCTTCAGTAGAAATCGGCGTCAATTATGGGGGTGGTCAGGCAGGCCAGCAGCGTTCATTACAATCGAAAAAACGATAATCCCCGAGGATGACACAGCGTATGCTGGCTTCAAAGGTGCGTTTTGGCCAGCGAACTCGACCTAGCTCAATCAAATGGCATGAAAATTCATGCGTTTGACCATGTTCCCACGAGCCTTCCTGACATATCGTTCAACGTATAGGCTGTGTCATTTTCTGCCGCACAGGGTCTCCCCCAGTGGCATAAGAAAGGAGCTGACCGCACCAAGAACTACAATCTTGATTCTTCGCCCACGGTCTCAAGATACCATCACCGATCCAACTCGGAGAACCCAATGACAACATCAACCACAACCACCTCGAAAAATTCCAAACAGCAATTCAGTGTAACGTGTCCGAAATTGGTCACCGTGCTGGCACCGGCAATCATCGCAATCGCCGTCCTAGTTGCATCTTTGACAGTCTTGGCCCAAGGCAGCCGCAGCAAAGACAAAGGCGCACCTAACAGTCAGCAATTGGAGATTCGCGTTGCAAAGGCCGAAGAAAGTCTGCTCAAGGAATACATGGAAGTCGCCAGAGAATATCTAAGCAATGGAGAGAAAGAAGAGGCACTCACCGTTTTGAAACGCATTGAACGCATCAATCCAAAAATGGAGGGCCTGAAGCAGGAGATGGACCGGATCGGCGAAGAACTCATGCAGGAAAATGATGTTATGCTGGAGTTCGACGTTTCAAAAGGCTGGGGCAATCCTATCTGTGAAGTCACCGAAGGCAAAGCATTTCGACTCACGGCAACTGGTGAATATAAGATGAACTATTCGACCACCATTCCGCTTACCGGACTGCCGACGAAAGATCCGGCTCAGGATCATGTCGCGGTCGGTCCGTTCGGAGCATTGATTGCAGTTGTCGTCACCGATGGTAAACCCGGTGAGCCGTTCGTTGTCAACGGCGGTCTGGAACATATGCCGCAGAAGAGCGGACAAATTCATCTGCGCGTCAATGTCCCTGCCGCAGCCAAGTGTACCGGTGAAATCAAACTGCAGCTCAGCGGAGCGATTACATCGGTCACAAAAAAACGATAGGAATGTTCAAGAATGGACTGTCATCCAAAGGTGCGATTCCTGTAGCTTGGACATTCTTGTCCGAGTCTTCACCAGAAAGCGTCCCACAGTCGTAAGATTCCTGAGTGACAGGTGCCTTCGCTTCGACAGAGTCTTTCGACAATCCGACGGACATTCTGTCTACATAAGAACGCTGCAACTCTACCCCCAATCTCAAATCCAAAATCTATCAATCTATGCCACTCATACGCATCGCCAGTCTGCTTCGCGACGGACAACCGGGAACCACACTCATCACTAAAGGCTGGGTGAGGACACGCCGCGATTCTAAAAACGGGTTTTCGTTCATTGAACTCAACGACGGCAGTTGCCTCAAAAACCTGCAGATCGTCGTTGAAAACACGGTGCCGGGGTACGAGACGTCGATCAGGGAAGTCACCACTGGAGCCAGCGTCGCGATCGAGGGCACACTGAAGGAATCTCCTGGCAAAGGCCAGCGAATTGAGCTCCATGCAACGTCGCTGACCGTGCTGGGAGTCGCCGATGCCACGACGTACCCGCTGCAGAAGAAGGGACACAGCATGGAGTTCCTGCGTGAAATCGCTCACCTGCGCCCTCGCACAAACACGTTCAGCGCGGTCGCGCGCGTTCGCAACTGCATCAGCTGGTCAATTCACAACTTCTTTCAGACTCGCGGATTTCTGTATCTCAACACGCCGATCATCACCACCAGCGACTGCGAAGGTGCGGGCGAAATGTTTCAGGTGACAACGCTGGATCTGGCGATGCTCGCGAAAAAACAGATTGACACCATCGACTGGAAACAGGACTTCTTCGCCAAGCCGGCGTCACTTACCGTCAGCGGACAACTGGAAGCCGAAACATACGCCACAGCGATCGGCGACTGCTACACATTCGGCCCGACATTCAGAGCCGAAAACAGTAACACGACGCGACATCTGGCCGAATTCTGGATGGTCGAACCGGAAATGCCGTTTTACGAGTTGCCGGACAATATGGATCTGGCCGAAGCGTTCATCAAGACGATGATCAATGATGTCCTTGAAAAATGTCCGGACGACATGGAGTTCTTCAACGAACGCATCGACAAAACCCTGCTGGCAAAACTCGAAAACATCCGCAGCAGGGAATTCATCCGCCTGCCTTATACCGAAGCCATTGACATCATCCAGAAGTCCGGCAGGAAATTCGACTACGCAGTCGATTGGGGCAGCGATCTGCAGACGGAACACGAGCGATTCCTTACCGAAGAACATTTCGGCCAGCCCGTGATTCTGTTTAACTATCCTCGCACGCTGAAGCCGTTCTACATGCGCTGCAACGACGACGAAAAAACTGTGCGAGCCATGGACGTCCTCGTCCCCGGCGTCGGCGAAATCATCGGCGGCAGCCAGCGTGAAGAACGCTTAGATGTGCTCATTCACCGTCTGCACGAATGTCATTTGAATCCCGACGATTACTGGTGGTACACCGACCTGCGAAAATACGGCACCGTCCCTCACTCGGGCTTTGGCCTCGGCCTGGAACGCGCGGTGCTGTTGATCACCGGCATGACCAACATCCGCGATGTGATCCCGTTTCCCAGAACTCCGGGACATGCGGAGTTTTGAGACGTTATTCAAGCGTAGGGTGCGTGCAGCGCAGCGTAACGCACCGTTGCGATCGCGTGAGCGATGGTGTATTTCGCAGTGGATCGAAGAGTCTGTAGGCCGGACCAAGCGCAGCGCCGTTCCGGCATGTGTCTGGCAATTGCCGGAGCGGCGCTGCGCTTGGTCCGGCCTACCCAAAAATCAACGATTGACATCGCGCTAACCTACTTTCATGGCACGATCGTCGCGCACATGTCCATGATTACAGAAGCTTTCTCGTCGCTCGCAGGACAATCACCGTGCGGTCGTCGTGGGGTGGGATGCCGTTGGCGAATTCATCGACGGCGGTCAACAGATTCCGCATGAGTTCAGCGGAGTCGAGTCCGCATTTTGAAAGGACATCATCAATCCGCGATTCGCCGAATTGCTCATTTGCGGCGTTGTGCGTTTCGGTGATTCCATCCGTGTACAGCACAATCTGATCGTCGAACTGCAAATAGAAGGAAGACTCGTTGTACTCCGCGTCTTCCATAACCCCCAATGGCAGACCACCGGCTCTGGCTGGTTGATAGCAGTCAGTGATCTCAAGGCGAGGAATCTTCGGTAGTTCCGCCGGTAACAGAGCACGCTGAAGCTGTGCGACGGACTTCAGCTTGTGATCCAGATTTTTGTAGGCCGCTTCCAGGTGCGACTTCAGGACCAGTGTTCCTGTCGCGCGGCCGAAAAGGTTACTCCGACAAACAAGGTCGGGAATCTGTTCGGGATCAAATGCAGCTTTTGCTCGATGCAGGAGTATCACGGCATTGAGGGATTCGCCGTTGTCGAACATTGGGATGGCCAGCAGGGAGCGAAACCCGTCAAGATATTCAAATGCCGGATCCGTGGCGGACACCTGCAAGTCATCGATCAATGTCGTTTCGTTACGGGGATTAACCTACCCAAAGCAGCCGAGTCTGGTGCGTTTCCAGATGCCGGTTCACTCCTGGAAGCTCTGGACGACCTACGCCATGCCGTCGCGCGCACGAAGTCAGAACGCATGGAAGCCGTACATCCGGCGTTTGGGAAGATGACGCACGAGGAGTGGAACACACTTCATCTGCGACACTTGGAATGCACCTGAGCTTCGCGCTGCCAAAGTGATATGGCAGCGCAATTTGCCTCCAACGAACTTCGGCGGTAGAATCTGTGCTTCCGTAGCTTGCACATTCATGTCCGAGATTTGGCCCAGATCGCTTCGCCATTGAATATAAACTTTACCGGCACAATCATTTTGGCCTCGATTTCGTTGCATGGCCATGTGGCGGACATTTTGTCTACGGAAGACCAACATACGCGGCAGGCTAATGCCTGTACCTCAACACACACACGAAAGCTCAGCCACATGGCGAATGAAACTCAGGTAACACCCGAATCTGGTAACGCCGACGCAGCTCAGCCTGTCTCTGAAGCTGTCCGCGAAGCTGTGGAATCAGGCAGGGACACGGCAGACCAGGTTCGGCAGATCGTCGTGGATCTGTTCAGCGGAAAGCGGAGCCCGGTGACTTCGGCTCGTGATGCGATTCAGGGAATGCTAGAGACAGCATCGGAAATCGCAAATCGTTCCGCGCCCGAAAAGGCCGAAAGCGTGGTGAAAAATATAATCGACGGCATCGGAACGGGGCTTAAGTCTGTCGCACAAACCACGCAGGACGCAGTGCAGGACGCAACCGCTCGAGGCCAGCGGTTTGCGACCGAGGACGTCGAGCGCGCGAAGAGGGATTTGAGCAGCATCGGAGAGATTCTTGTCGATACTGCGAAGTACTTCGCGGGGCGCGTCAGTTCAGAAACCGGCTCAGCGTATCAAAGTACAAAGTCACATGCGGAACAAACAATGGCTGCTGCCAAGCCAGTGGTAGCTTCGTCGCTGGAAGCGCTGGCAAAGCACCCGATCCAGACTGCGGGAGAAGCCGCAGGCACGGCGCTGCGTGGCAGTCAGCTCACCGCTGGCGCGTTGCTGAGTTTTGTGAGCGGAGCTCTGGCGGGCGCGGCGGAATTACTGGATCCTGACCGTCGAAAGAAGTCCGAAGAGAAGACCAGCTCGGGTGATTCTGCGGACCCGCAGTCGTGAGTGATCCTATCGGGATTCGACGCGGCATCCGAAACACAAAGCGTGCGGCCGAAGTCATCGCGGTGCTGGCGAAGCACGGGTTTCGGCAATTCCTGTCGGATACCGGAATCGAGCGCATGATCGAACGCGGCCAAGAAATCCTGCTGCGTTCAAAACCAGAAGCCGCGACACCTGCCAAACCGTTTGCGGTCCGCGTGCGGGAAGCGCTTGAGGAACTGGGTGGCACCTTCATCAAACTTGGTCAGGTGCTCAGCACGCGCCCGGATCTGGTGCCCCCGGAACTCGCCGAGGAATTGAGAAGCCTGCGCTCGAATTGTCCGACGGTGCCTTACGCCGAAATCAGCAAACGCCTTGAAGAAGAATTTGGCGAAAAACTTGACGAACATTTTCAGTCCATCGACGAGGTTCCTCTGGCTGCAGCCTCAATCGCGCAGGTTCATCGCGCTGTGTTGAAGGACGGCACAAATGTTGTCCTGAAAATTGTGCGGCCCGGGATTGAAGAGACGATTGAATCGGATATCGACATTCTGACGGAACTGGCGCGACTGACAGAAAATCGTATCAGCGAGCTGGGATATAGTCCCAAAGAAACGGTTCGCGAGTTCCAGCAGGAATTGTCGCGCGAAGTGGATCTGCTTTACGAGGGTCGATCGACGGATCGATTTCGCAAGAATTTTGCCGACGACTCAAAGATTCATTTTCCGATCGTGTATTGGCCTTCTACAACTCGCCGAGTCCTCACACTGGAGCATGTGCAGGGCACGTTGCTGTCTGAAACCGATTTTTCCACGATGTCGGCTGAACAACGGCGAACGATCGTTGAAAAGGGCTCCGAGGCTGTGTTTCGTCAATGCCTTGAGCACGGGTTTTTCCACGCCGATCCGCATCCCGGAAATATCATTGCCACCGCCGATGGTGGGATCTGTTTCATCGATTGCGGCATGACCGGGCGGATAGACCGACAGACGATGCAGTCACTGGCGACTCTGGTGATGTCGGTGATCAATTCTGATCTGGACAAAGTTCTTGAAGCGACGATGTCACTCTGCGATGCCGATAAAACGCTGAAGTTTGACCGAGCGTTTCGGCGCGATGCATGGAGTTTCATCGCGCGTTTCGAACGCGGCACAATCGAATCGCTCGACATGGCCGGATTGCTGAATGAATTTTTTGCCCTCATGCGTCGGTATCGTATTCGATGCCCGGCCGATCTTGTGTTTCTGATCAAAGCACTCTCGACGATTCAGGGTGCCGCGCGGGAAATCGATCCGATGTTTGATCTTGTGGCACATGGTCGGCCGCAGATTGAGAAGCTCATCCGCGATCGCTACGGCTTCACTGCAACTCGCGACAGACTGCTGACCAGTGCTCAGCGGTACCTGTCGCTGATGGAAGATCTACCGGATGAAGTACGCGATGTGCTTGATCAACTGAGACGACGTGAGTTCAGTGTCAACCTGCGACATCACGGCATGGATCGATTGAACGACGACACTCTGGAACACGCCAGCGGCACAATCGCCGTCGGTCTTGTGATCGCGGGACTGCTGGTTGGTTCATCGGTTCTGATTCTGGCCGAACGAGGCATTGAAGGTTCAAAGATCCTGCGCGGCGTTGGAGTTACTGGGATCGTCATCGCGATCCTGCTCGCAATCACGCTGCCCATTCGCTGGATTCGGCGTCGGAAGTGAAGGAATCAGTCGTCTGGTTTTTCTAGTTCCGCCAAGATGCCGCAGTCGAATGATTTGTCTCGGGACGGCAGGGCGCGCATGCCTCGAAGCTCTCCCAGTCGTCTCAGATGCTGGCGAGCTTTCACATGCAGGCTTCGAACTCTATCCTTACGTTCGTCAGCTTTCTTTAAATTTCTGATCCTGGTGAAGGGCGGCATCCACACAATATCAGTCCTTACTTCCCTTCGATTGTTGCAGATCCCATTGATTGTTGCAGAAGTTGTCGGAATCGTAACGAGCCGGACACTGAATTGAAAATGACGGTGCTACTAAATCTGTTACGTTGATTTCTGGGAGTAATTTGAGCAATCACCTTGAGATGGGAGCCTTTTTCCGCGATGATTTGAGGCAAAAACGTGGAAAATGGACGTGCCGGTATTCGATTCGTCTACTCGCCTATCTTGCTCTTTTTCCATGAAACCTTTCATTCTCTTGACAAAGGACGGCCAACGTGACCAACAGCGGTCAAGCGACATTCGCTGTTCTGCGTGTTATGTTTGTTTGCACAGGGAACACATGTCGCAGCCCGATGGCAGAGACTATATTCCGTAAACTCGTCACTGAAAAACTTGACTGTCGGGACTGGGAATTGCGAGAACGTGGGATCGATGTCTTCTCTGCGGGGATCTCAGCAGGTGAAAGTGATCCAGCAACCCGAGAAGCGGTACAAATCATGCGGGAACACGATTTGGATCTGTCGCAGCATTTGAGCCAGAAAATTTCGGCTCCAATGCTCGAAGAATCCACTATGGTGCTCACGATGACGGATCGACATCGACGTTCACTATTGGAGGCACGTCCGGATTTGTCAGACCGAATTCAACTGCTCTGTCGATCAGGAACCGATATTGCGGACCCGATCGGTGGAACGCTGGACGATTACCGTTATTGTGCGCAGCAGATCAGCGAAAACCTGCGGCTTTTGATAGATGAACTGTTCAGGAAAGATGCGTAAACTCTAATGAAAATCGGCATTGCCAGTGATCATCGTGGCGTTCAGTTAAAGTCGCGCCTCACCCAGCTTTTGCAGAGCTTGGATTGCGACGTCCACGACTTTGGTCCATTTGAGACCCAGAGCGTTGACTATCCGGACTTTGCTGCTCAGGTCGCCCGTGAAGTGTCCAACGGACACATGAGTCGCGGTATCCTGATTTGCGGCACTGGCATCGGCATGTGTATCGCTGCGAATAAATTCGCAGGAGTGCGCGCCGCACCATGCCATGACAGCGTCACGGCAGAGTACAGTCGCATGCATAATGACGCTAATGTCATTTGCCTGTCGGCCGATCAGTTGAGCGATCAACTGGCCGATCAGGTGATTCGAATCTGGCTGAAGACTCCATTCGAAGAGGGTCGCCACGCGCGACGTTTGCAGAAAATTGCAGAGCTGGAGCGCGAGGTCGCCAGTCAGTTTTGCGAAAATGAAAAGCATGTTCCGCCGGGTAACCTGCCGTAGTAATTTGATTCTCGATGGCCTTCTCACTGATTGAAAGCTTCATGCCATGAAACCCGACGACCTGCGTTTCGCGAAGACTCATGAATGGGTCGCTGTTGATGGCGACATTGCGACGATCGGCATTTCAGAGTTTGCTGTCAAATTGCTCACCGACATAGTCTACTTGTCGCTGCCTGCAGTCGGAAAGAAGTTTTCGCCGGGGGAATCGATGGGCGAGATCGAAAGTGTCAAAGCCGTAAGTGATGTCTACGCTCCGATCCGAGGCGAAGTGATTGCCATCAACGAAGATCTTCCCGACAATCTGACGCTGCTCAACGACAGCCCTTACGAAAGAGCTTGGATTCTGAAATTCCGCATGGCTGACCCATCACAGTTCAACAACCTGTTCAGCTACGCCGAGTATCAGAAGTACTGTGAAAGTGCGACTCACTAGGCATTGAAAAAGGGGTTATTCTTCACTCAACATCGGCCATTCCGCACATGCCCTATCTTTTCGATACTCCAGAACAGCGACGGCACATGCTGGACGCGATACGGATTCAGCACGTTGACGAACTTTTCGCTCAGATTCCGCCCGAGATGCAACTCAAACGTGAACTGAACCTTCCGCCTGCAGCATCCGAACTGGCATTACAGCAGGAAATGGAACAACGGCTGGGGCAGGGCGGAACGTTGTTGAAAACCTGTTTCCTCGGTGGCGGTGTTTACGACCATTTTATCCCGGCCGTTGTCGATGAAATCACATCGCGAGGAGAATTCTACACGGCCTATACGCCATACCAGGCTGAAGCCAGCCAGGGGACGCTGCAGGCATTCTACGAATATCAGACGCTGATCTCGCAACTCACCGGCATGGACGTTTCGAACGCCAGTCTCTACGAAGGCGGAACGGCCGTCAGTGAAGCCGTGTTTATGGCCATGCGAATCAACGGGCGCCATCAGAAGGTCATTTTCGCGGGCACTCTGCATCCGGAATACCGGCAAGTGCTGCAAACATACTTTGCACGCCTTGGTACGCGACTGGTTGAGCTTCCACACACGAACGGCGTGATCGATCCGAAGACATGCCGAGCTGCAATCGACGCAGAAACAACGGCAATCGTCATTCAGCATCCCAACTTCTTTGGCTGTCTCGAAGACGTCGCAGCCCTGACGGCGATCGCCCATGAAGCAGGTGCTCTCTCCATCTTGGCGTTCGACGCCGTTAGCCCCGGCCTCCTGAAAAAACCGGCCGACTATGGAGTTGATATCGCCGTCGCCGAAGGCCAGCCCCTCGGAACACCGCTGCAATACGGTGGCCCGCTGCTTGGCATCTTCACATGTCGGAACGAATACATCCGCAAGATGCCCGGCCGACTGATCGGTAAGACCACCGATCGCAAAGGCCGAGACTGCTTTGCCCTCAACCTCCAGGCGCGCGAACAACATATCCGCCGCGACAAAGCTACCAGCAACATCTGCACGAACCAGGGACTTCTGGCCCTGCGAACCACCGTCTTCCTCGCCACCGTCGGGTCGCGAGGCCTGAAGCAAATGGCGACACTCTGTCATCAGAAAGCCCGCTACGCCGCCGATCTGCTGACACGTATTGCCGGCGTGTCACTGAAGTTCCGGCAACCGTTCTTCCGCGAATTCCTGCTGCAGACTCCGCGACCCGCCGCCGAAGTCCTCGGCGCTCTCGCTGACGAAGGAATCAACGTCGGCCCGGATCTCGCACGTTTTCAAATGACCAACATCGACGGCTGGCAAAACTGCTTCCTCGTCGCGTTGACAGAAAAACGCACACGAGCTGAGATTGAAAACCTCGCAAAGGCGTTGAAAGAAGTACTGTAGGACGGACCAAGCGCAGCGCCGTTCCGGCACGTCCGCGAATTGCCGGAACGGCGCTGCGCCTGGTCCGGCCTACAAGCTCTCCAACCCTCGTTTTTGAACACTGGAAACTGAAAACTTCAGATCATGCGAAACCAAACCGCCACACAACTCCTCTTCGAAATGTCAAAAGCCGGGCGAGGCACCATTGTCTTCCCGAAAAGCGACGTTCCAGCCGTCACATCAATCCCCGGCATTGATAACGTGCATCTCGCCACCGAACCGCTGCCGCTGCCGGAAATTGCCGAGCCCGATGTCGTGCGACATTTCGTAAATCTATCGACTCTGAACATGAGCGTCGATTCGCACTTCTATCCGCTCGGCAGTTGCACGATGAAGTACAACCCCAAGCGACACGAAAGACTAGCTCGCCTGCCGCAGGCCGCCACGAGTCATCCGTATCAACCGGAAGATCAGATCCAGGGACTGCTCAGCATCCTGTTCGAAATGCAGGGCATGCTCGCCGAAATCTCCGGACTGCCAGGCATTTCCCTGCATCCGGCTGCGGGGGCACAGGGAGAATTCACAGCACTGCTGACCGCCGCCGCATACTTCAAAGACCGCAGCGAAAAACGCACACGAGTTCTCTTCCCCACCAGCGCTCACGGCACGAACCCCGCCAGCGCCGCGCTGGCAGGGTTTGAATGTGTCCAGCTGGCCGGAGGCCGCAATGGTTTTGTGGACCTTGACGAACTCAAAACACAGCTCGACGATCGAACCGCGGTCTTCATGGTAACCAACCCGAACACGCTTGGGCTCTTCGAACGCGACATCGCCAAAGTCGCCGAGATGCTGCACGGCGTCGGTGGCCTCGTCTATATCGACGGGGCGAATATGAACGCGATCCTCGGAAAGACTCGCCCCGGCGACTTTGGCGGCGACATGATGCACTACAACGTCCACAAGACGTTCACCGGACCGCACGGAGCCGGTGGTCCGGGAGCCGGTCCGATCGCCGTGCGTGACTTCCTCGCCCCGTTCCTGCCCGCTCCCGTCGTCACGTACGACGCCGCAAAAAATGAGTATTCCTTATCGACTCCCGCCAAATCCATCGGTCAGGTCCGCACATTTTTCGGCAACGTCGGCATTCTGCTGCGAGGCTACTTCTACATCCGCACGCTCGGCGGCAAGGGCCTTCGTGAGGCCTCCGAGAACGCAGTGCTCAACGCCAATTATCTGCTCAGCCAAGTCAAGGATTTTCTGGAAGTCCCCCATGGCGACCGCTGCATGCACGAATTTGTTGCCAGTGCCCGCAAGATTAAGGAGCAATCGGGTGTCACCACGATGGATATCGCCAAACGTCTGCTCGACTACGGCTTCCACGCACCCACCGTCTACTTCCCGCTCGTCGTTGAAGAAGCCATGATGATTGAGCCCACGGAAACCGAATCTCTGCAAACCCTCGACGCCTTCGCCACCGCGCTTCGCACGATCTGCAGCGAACCCGCTGACCTCGTCAAAGGCGCACCACATTCAACGGCCATCTGCCGTCCCGATGAAGTCAACGCAGCGAGAAAACCTGTGTTGTGCTGGTCGGCTCCGGAGTGCTGACGCCCTGCCACTCGCCTATTTAATTCCCAGCAGCCGATCCAGCGAGTCCCCGGTCTGGTAAATCAACGCCTCCGGGTGATGCAGGTACGGGTGAAAATACTCGAACGTCAGGTAGTTTTCGTATCCGACATCTTCAAACGCCTGCATCACGGCGGGCCAGTTGGTGGTGCCGTCGAGCAGCGGGCGGAAGGCTTCGAGCGAATGGTCGGTGCTCTTCTTTGAGTACTCCTTGAGATGCACGTTGCGGATGCGTTTGCCGAGGATCGGAATCCAGTGTTCGGGGAACTGGTACTCCATGATATTGCCAGTGTCGAAGTGGACGTTGACGTGCTCGCTGCAGAAATGATCGACAAAGGCACACATCTCAAACGGCGACATCAGATAGGCGTTGAAGAAGATGTTCTCGATGTTCAGCGACACATCCAGCTTCTCAGCATTCGGCAACAGTTTGGCGATGGCTTCCTTCGCGCGCTGGTCGCAGACGTCGTTCGGAGTCGGATCGTGATCGGCGCGCCACGGCATGTGGACAGCTCCGGGTACGACCAGCAGGTTCTTCGTGCCCAGATCATGAGCCGCCTGAGTCATCAGGCCCGCGAGTTCCGTGCCGCGGGCTCTCTCGGCGGGATCGTTGCTGGTGAGTGGATACGGCCAGAACAAGAATGAGCAGACTCCGCTGATGGCGATGCCGATTTCTTCTGCCATTTTCCGAATCGCCGTGAACTCCTTCGAGCCGGACTTCGGAGACAGGTCGCTGTCCAGATCGTAGTTCAGTTCGATGCCGTCAAATCCGGCATCCTTCGCCAACTGCAGACACTGACGCAGCGTCATCTTTGCTGGGTATGGAAACGCCCAGAGGTTGATCGACTTCTTCATGTTGTAGCGTCGTCGTTCAACCGTCGCCGTGGCCTGCTGTGCCGCAACGGCAGTCGATCCACCCGCTGTCATCATAGCCGCACCGAAGCCGGCATATGCGAGAAGCTGACGTCGATCGAGAGCCGGATTCATTGGTCGGTCATTTCCAGGTGGCAGCATCAAATGGGCTCCAGAAACTCAGCTAGGACACAGGACTGCGCCAAACATTATGCGATTTGTACTTCACGGCAGTGTCTGGCGGCATTACGATACGATGACTCGACTCCGCGGTCAGACCATTTTTCGATTCGCTGCTCATCTTCGTGGAAGTGTCATTGCCATGTCAATTGTCAACACAACCAACGATGACGCCAGCGTTGCGATTCTGGAATTATTTCCGCGTCAGGGCGAGTGGCGGGATGGTGACTATTTTTCCCTGCCGGGCAATCGCATGGTGGAATTGGTGAACGGACATGTGGAGGTTCTGCCCGTGCCATCGCTGCTGTCTCAGTTCATTGGGAGACTTGTGTTTCTGCAGATGCATGGATTTGTGGAACAGGCCCGTCTTGGAATCGTCATGTCAGCCCCGACTCGCGTCAGAATCAGCGAGCGGCACTTTCGAGAACCTGACGTCTTATTTGTGTCCCAGGCCAATTCAAAACGGCGACAGGAACAGTTTTGGGAAACGGCAGATCTGGTCGTCGAAGTCATCAGCCCTGACGATCCGGATCGTGACCTCGTGGACAAACGTCGCGATTACGCGGCCGCCGGTATTGCCGAATATTGGATGATTGATCCTCGCAATGACTCGATCCAGGTACTCCACCTGCGTGACGGCGAGTATCGCGAGGTGATCCGATCGGGCCGCACTGAACACGCCGTATCAAGGGTCCTGAAGGGATTCCGGATGGACGTTGAATCGCTCTTCGCAATGGCACGAGAGTAGTAGACGGACCGAAGCGAAGTTCCGGCAAGCGGAAACATTCATGCCCAAACATTGCCACGATGCGTGATAAAGCAGTTACGAGAATGACCACGAAACCAATTCTCATTTTTCTGTTGGTATCGCAGACTTCCTGCCTTGTTGTGCAAGCACAGGAATGTTCCCCGTGTCTCGGACGCGGGAGTCATTGCAGCGTTCCTGATCAGGATGCAGACGCAGCAAAAGTTGAGCTTGGTTCGAAGACCGCGAAAGACGGCTTCCGCAACGAGGACGAAATCCGCGACAAGTTCAATCACTGGAACGCTGACACGGATGCTCGTGCGTGGCTTGAGGCGATGAACCACAAGATTACGGATATCGACAAAGTCATGGCGTGGAAGCCGCACGGAGAAAAAGCCGACGTCGAAGTCACGATCACGACGAAATCCGGCGAACGAGTCGAAAAGATTTCCATCAAGCTTGTCAGCAGTCCGAACGGTTTCAATCAGATCGACAAACGCTGGCTCGCGACCTATGCGAAAATGTGGGCGATGCCACCCGACGTCGTTGAGGCGTTGAAGCTGTACGTCGGTGAGACGCCGCCACATGAATCAAGCCGCGACCCCAGTCGCATGTATCTGGATGAGTTGGACCCGGATGCTCAGCAGGCCGTTGTAGATTTCTTCACGGCGAACAAGGACGAGATTGTTTCCGACCTGTTCGCCGGTGACGGTGTTCATGCCGCTGGCTGGATGATGGTCACGTTCAAGGCGACCGACGAACCCAAATGGCTGATTCGATCATCCGCAGATGCAATCAAGTGCTTCGGCGACGGGGATGTCGAAATCACCAAAGCCGGCAACCTGAAGATTGGTCGCATCACTATGCAGCGCAAGGGCGGCGACAACGGACGCGAGACCGCGAATATGCTGCAGTTCAAAATCAACCCGGTAGAGCTTTTCGATGCGAAGTGATTAAATCGCCGCTGGCGAACTATAGGATGGACACCCTTGTCCGTCGTCTTGGCCAAAAGACATTGCCTTGAAGATACTGTTCGGCGACAATTGGAAGTGCGGTTCGTGAAAAACAATTGTCGCTAAACAGAAGACACACTTTCCGTATTTCGAATCCGATCATGTGCTCAACATTGCTTACAATGCGCTCAGTGGTGGACGATGTCTGGAAGATCTGGAACTGAAGCGAAACGATGAAGCGTACCTCAACCTGATCGGCGCGACGCGGATCCCTGATCCCACCACGGCAGGCGACTTCTGTCGCCGATTCGAAACCAAGGCCGACATCGACGCACTGCATGATGCGATTGATGATGCGCGACGCATCGTCTGGGCTCGTCAGCCGCAGGAATTCGTTGAGCGTGCCATTGTTGATATGGATGGGCACACCGTCGAGACCACGGGCGAATGCAAAGAAGGCATGGACATCAATTACGAGAGTCGATGGGGCTATCATCTACTGCTGATATCGCTGGCGAATACGAAGGAACCACTGCGAATCATGAACAGGCCCGGCAATCGCCCCAGTCATGAAGGCGCGGCCGCGTATGTCGATAGTGTCATCGTGAGTTCAAGAACATCAAACTGCTGAGTGAGGACATTGCCGAATTCGAATATCAGCCAAGAGCCTGCGGCAAGATGTATCGCATGGTTGTGATTCGCAAGAACTTGTCCGTCGAGCAAGGCGACAGAGTGCTGTACCCCGACATTCGCTACTTCTTCTATATCACGAACGATCGTACGCTTTCTGCGGAGGACG
>CANJQC010000092.1 GCA_947476295.1 Planctomycetaceae bacterium
GATTCGAGAACCGAGCCGCCTTCGGAATGAACCGCGAGTACAACGTCCTGGCCATCGGTCGGCAATTGTGATCGAAGCCATCTGGCTGAAAGTTCACCTGGCAAAGTTCCGAGCGGTGCATCGATTTGAATTGTCTTCATTTGTGCTGACTCCCTGTGAAGTGTGATGTGACTGCTGAACTTTATTCGACCGATGCCGCTGGTGAGTGAATCGCAGTACCACGCCAGGTACTAGCATCAAAAACAATTCGCCCCAGGTGATCGACCGCAAAACTCTCTTTCGATGTGACTCCGCAGTGATCGCATTTCAAGAATCGCGTTCGGGACGAGCCGCGAGTTCGAGTGTGGTAGATTTTGAATCTGCCACGCTGGCACTGTTCGCAACGGTCAAGATTCCGCATTTGCCGCCTCCATCGCGATCATCAAATTTAACACAGAGAGCGCGAGGCGATCGTCGTCAGTGTCGAGCGCCGCCAGCATCTGCTGCACAATCTCCTGGCGTTTCGATTCCGGCACGTCCCACCCGGAACGCACGGCCTTGCCGATCAAAACACAGTCGCCGCGAGTGAGCGGGGCGCAGTTTGCCCCATAGTCCCCAGGCGATTCGGTGAGACGTACTATCCGTTTCGCCCGTTCAGCGATCTCCAGCTTCTCGGTTTGAGTCAGCTTCCGTGATCGGTCGCTTCGCTTGCGTGTGGGACTGGTCATTGATTGTACCTCAGGACGTGCTATTCGGGAATATTTCGTGTTTCGCGCCGGACTATGTGTTTCAAGAAATGGGCCTTCTTCCGAACCGCAGACAACTAAAACGCCAGGAGGAACCTAAAGCCCGCCGGGGGGTCACCCATCATCAGCCCTCTGATGTGCGTCGTAAGCCTCCGCAGACACGTCTGACAGCGTCCCGTCAGCACAGCGGACCTGTGGTCGTAAATCCGATCGCAAGCGTCTCTGGCGCTCCACTGGCGTCAGCCCGTCGAGAATCTCTTGGCACCAGTCCGCGATCTGTGTCGGCGATGGTTGCCATCCTGCGAATGGTGCTCGCTGATCGGCGAAGGAAACGGTTTCGTCGAACATTGCGGGTGATGGATCTTGTCGGTTCATAGGGTTTGCTTATGGCAGACGTCAACGAATCCACTTCGGTGATGAGATTGTGTTGCGATTCCGAACGCCCGCCGTCAGGCTGGTGGCGTTCGGTTCTGGTTTAGGGCAGACAGAATGGGGGTATCTGCATTCCCCAAGAATGCGGATAGCTTCTTCTGGATCCCTTCTGGGATATGTGACGTACACGTCACCGTGTTTTGTAGCGCCACGTCACATGTGCGTGTGACGTAGCCGTCACGTGTGTTCACCCCTTGTTCAGTGCCGTCACCCGATACCACGAAAGCCCCTGATTCAGTCCGCCTTGATGCAACGTCTGAATCAGTCCACGGCGTTCGAGTTCGGCAATTGCCCGCGAAACACTTTCCCGACTCACCCCGCATCGTCTGGCAATGTCCGTTTGTGCTGACTTCGAAACGCTCTTGCGTTCGTCTCGAAACAGAACCAGCCAAACTGCCGTTTGTGCCGGCGTCAGATCCCGCATCGTGATGTCGATAAAATTGTTCAATTCTTGCCATCGGTTCGCGTCCCGCTTCGGTGTTGGGGTGTGTTGTGTTTTTCGTTCTGGCTTTTCCCCGTCATCGCCAGCAACTCGCAAGCGGGTGACAACTGGCAATCGGCGTCTCGGTGCCGTCATTTTGGCCACCAGCCTGACGCCTGGGTGGCAACGTCATCGATGAACGTGCCGCTGAACTGCTGAACGGCCCCGTCGAATTCAAGGGCGATATCCTTGCATTCGCCGTTTCTGGCTTTCAGGTGCTTCAGGGTTCGTTCGTTGGGCTCTTTGCCCGTTGTCAGGATGTAGGCGTTGTCCAGCCCGAATTCGATTTCGCTTGAATCCCTGAACGCCGATAGTGTCAAGGTTTCGGCGTCATACGATGAACGGCCCGCCGCGTTCTTTTGGCGAGCCAGTGCGGAGACGACGAAAACGCAGGAACCTGAATCAGCGAACCGGCGAATCAGACTCATGGACTGGTCAAGACCCCCCCGCCGATCCTCCGAAGCGGAACACGTAAACCGCTGGAGATAATCCAGAACCAGAATCTCCGGTTCCAGTTCATCCGCAGCACGTGCAACGTTCTCCAGCGTGTACGGCCCTCTGACGAATCCCAAACGCCTGCAAATCGTTTCAAGTTCTGCGAACCCCGCCTGAAGCCGTTCGATGTGTTCCGGCGTGAACTTTCGATCCTGAATCGTGTTCAGATCGATTCCGGAAAGTCTGGCCAGTTGCCGATTCAACAGAACGTCTGGCGACATTTCAACATTCGCCACCAGAACCCGCAGATCGTCGGACAACCGCAGCCCGTCGATCATCAGTTGCATCATCGCCGCAGTTTTGCCCGATCCCGGCCCGCCACCGAGCCCGGTCACCGAGCCCGGTCACCGAGCCCGGTTCGGCTTTGATCGCGTTCAATGGACTGTCTTCGTCGGCCAACGCCCAGCGAACCGGGGCCTTGCCTGAAAGCAGATCCCGCTTCCAGCTCGTGAACAACTGGTCGGCCCGAATGAGGTTACTCATGGGATCGCCCTCCGTGTCGCAGTCCGCAGGAAATCTGCCGCTGAACCTCCGAAGCCGTCAGCCCCGCGTTCAGTCCCACTGGCGTCCAAATGGCGTACGTCAATTCCTCGACCGAACCGAATTCCCCAAAGTTCGCCGCACATGAAAAGAGTTCGCGGTGTCGGTCGCCCACAAAAGAACCATCCGTCAGAACAGCCCAGGTTGTCGGGTTTAGCTTTGACGCCTTGCCGCCCGCTGCCTTGCGTTCCTTCGTCGCCGTCTGGTCATCGTCCACCGCTTTGCAGGCTTCCGCCCAGCAATCCGCAGCTTCCTGAGAGAATGGCGTGTGTTCCGGGATCCATCCTTTGCGGGGGTTCTCCGCAATGACGAAGATTTCATCCGGCGTCAGGGTTTGCAATTCATCGAACGTCAATTGAACCTTGAACCGGCCCGTTTTCTTGTGGCGTGAATTCGGTGCCCGCAACAGGTTCACTCGTGCATAAACGCCCGTATCAATTTTTACTTCTGCATTCGCTGCCAGAACTTCCGCGAACTGCCTGGCGTATCGATGGAACTCAACTGCCGGTTGACCGTCCCACAATAAACTTCGCAGGGCGATGTGAAAGCCCTTGCTGCCACTGTAAAAAATCATCACGTCATCGGGTTCGATCTTAAACCGATTCACCAGCCACGCCGCAAGCTGTCTGGCTTGCTTCAAGGCTTCGTCGATGTCGCCTTCAACGTCGATATCGAATATCAACCATTCAACCCACGTTGGCCCCGCGTAGCCCTTTGTGCTGCCTGTGGTTTTAAGGTGCTGCCGGAACTCATCCGGGAATTGGAAATGGGATAGGAAACATTCACCTGGCGTTGCCGCCTTTGGATCGGCGGAAATGTGAGCCGTGAACGCAGGACTGAAAACGATTTCCCGGCGTTCACCGTCCCGTGACAACGTTCTAAACCCGAAGCGGAACTCTGAAGCCTCAGTCATTTGGATACCCCCCATCTGGGTTCAATCCCGCTGCCTTGCACGCGATCGCGTAGTGTTCATCGTCAACAATCAGAATATGCTTTATGTCGCAACGCCATGATTCACCCTCAAAGTCGAGGTCGCATAGTGTCCGATTCACCTTTTTGAGTGTGCCCAGCTTTCCCCTGATCGCTGGATGACACCCGTGAAAGATGGAATCCCGCATCTTCACTATCAGGGGTATGCCGATCACTGCCCGCAGTGCAGTTTTGGCAACCTCCATTTTGATAGCCTCGCGCCGTTTGTCGTCATCGTCCGCTTGCTTTTGGCGTTGTTCTTTCCGCCTGTTCAGTTGCTTCATTTCAGCGTGTAGCTTTTGAATATCGCTCATCGTTCAGCCCTCGCTTTCTGGGGCGAACAGATCGGCCGCAGGCGTTGTTGGCTCTTCAGCTTGCGGCGCGAATGGATCGGCTTCCGGTTCGAACTTCTCAAGAACTTTGAAGTTCAGAACACTATTCCGCTCAACACCTGAATCGTCGGCTTGCAGTCCCACCTGAACCTGCAACCGCAGCCATTTTGGAATTGGCTGGCTCAATTGTTCGCGGGGGTTTGTTATGCCCAGCTTTTCCAAGTCCCGCTTCGCGATGTGCCGGCTTGCGGGTGTCAACCAGATATCGTTCCAGACTTTCCGGCCGGCATGGTCTCCCGTTTCAACTTCCAGTGTCAGCTTGTAACTGACCGTCCCTTTTTTGCTTGTGGTAAGTTCGCCTTTTTTCCAAACGCAAACATACTTTCCCGCCGGCAACGGCGTCCCAAAATCATCAGCCGATTGAACTTTGTCCCAATCGTTGAAAATGCTGTCGAGATTCCCGTCGCCGCCGTTTACAATACTTCCAAATCTTCCGGTCATGTGAATAGCCTTTCATGGTCTGTTGATTGAATGCCGTTCGTTCCACGAAGTTCAAACGGCCAAAGAATTCCGAAGCCTGCAACGTTTCCCGCGTTGCGGGCTTCGTCCGTTAAAGAACGGAATCCAGTTCATGCGTTCGCCACAGATCGCAGCCCGCTTCAGGATCAGATCGCGGTGTCTCACGCTGTAGTGCAGGCAGATTCAGTACGTGCCGCAGCTCCGCAACAGTGATCCGTAAGTGACCAGCGATATGATCAAGCGTGATGCCGTTGCGATAGGCTTCGAAGGCTTCTGCAATTTCGTCGGCGGAGATATATCTCATCGCGACACCTCACTATCTGCCGTCAGTGACCCGAGGAACTCGCTGAAGTCCTTCCCACGGACAAAACAACGTCCCGAGACTTTGACGACTCTCAGACCTTGCTGGCGAGCGTGCTTGAGTGCATGACGCCCCCAGCCAGTCGCCCGCATGAATGCCGCCATCGGATATACACTGCCGTCGTCGATAGGTTGCAGCGTGTCTGCCGTATCCTGTTTTTGTCGCATTGATTTTGTCCTGCAATCGAGTGTTGAAACACACGACGTTGTGTGTTCGATTGCAGGACGATAAACAGAAAAAACCGCCTGAGAAGATCTCTCAGACGGTTCGGGAACGAACGGGAACGAACGGGAATAACCGGGACTTTCAAACGTCTCTGAACTGTCGTTTCTGTTCAATGATCGGCCGAATGCGGTCTAAAAACCATGCGCGGGAGCGATTGATTCTGCCGTCATGGCCCCCCCATGTTTTGACGTCATTGTTTTGCAGAGTCTTAACATCCACGTCCGTCAGCATTGCGGCCACGTCGTGAACAGTCACCAGTTGTCGTGGTGCAACAGATGATTCAAGCAGACTCGCCCGTTCTGTGTCTGCCATCGAGATGACAAGGGACCACTGCGGGAAATTCGCAGACGCGCAAACCTGGTCGAACCGTTGCCAAAATGATTCCTCAACTGCCGCCACGTATGCGGTGACCTTTTCAGCAAACCTTTGGGGCGGATCTGACGGCCAAAAAAAGACAGGACGATCTGGCATAAGTTTGAGACAGAACGAACACAGCAGCAGTGAGCAAATCTCGTTTGCTGTCGATGCCACCAGTCCGGAGTTCATTCTATTCCACGGTCTGCAGGCTACTGGTGTCGTGTATTGCATCGACCGCAAAATCTGATCGTACCACTCGCCAATTGACGGCGGGATCAGCTCGCACGACATCACAATCAGCACCGGGTCTACATCCTCATTGGCTGAAATACTTCGCAGCAGCCCTGTGATTTCTCGCGACAACTTTTCGCAGTTTGAATGCTCTGACAGATCCATCGTTTCGACTTTCCGGAAGTCGATTCCCGAAAGTGAACAAACGGGGAACGCGGTTCGGATGCCGCTTTGTCGGCTGGGATTATAAGTTCCAGCCTATCCCCGATTTGATTTCGCCAAGTGTCACCTGAAGTGTCACCTAAAACGACTTCCAGGTGACACTTGTCTGACGGGATGCTATTTCAAAAACCGCATAAAATCCAGTGTTTTTACCACATTTAGACATTGTTCAGACAGTCTTTCGGCTTTCGTAAAGCGTAGGTCGTCCGTTCAAATCGGATCGGCGGCTTTTTAAAAAGCCAGTAAAATCAGGGGAAATCGGAGAAATCTGGTTTCCCCTGTTTCGTTTGCAGTCACTCATTCACCTTTTGGCGTGCCGCATGAGTTCTCTGCAGACCAAGTTCTTTGGCTCGCTGCCGGATTTTCCAGAACATGCTCCCTAGGGAGAATTCGAAACCCGTCTGGAACTCACGTAATGTTCCTGCGAGATACCAACGTTTGCAAGCGACGGGCATTGATTGATTCATTATCATTTGGCTGCCCAATATCGCTGTATTCGTAAAGTGCAGGTCGATGATTCAATGCGTATCGCCCACATCATTACACGACTGATCATCGGCGGTGCGCAGGAAAATACGCTTTTCAATGTCGATGATCAGCATCATCTGTTCAATGACGAAGTCTGCCTGATTACCGGCCCAGGTCTGGGTCCGGAAGGCTCGCTGGAACCAAGGGCCCGCGAGCGCGGGCTGGATCTTCGCGTTTTGCCTGAATTGCGGCGCAGCCTCAATCCGCTGCAGGATTGGAGTTGTCTCAAGGCGATCCGCCGCGCTTTCGCAGACTTTGCACCGCAACTGGTGCACACTCACAGTTCCAAGGGTGGCATTTTGGGGCGTCTGGCTGCACATCAGCTGGGGATTCCGGCAGTGCATACGATCCACGGGGCTTCGTTTCATTATGGTCAGAATATGGTCGCTCACACGGCGTACAGGTGGGCTGAAAAGCAGGCAGCTCGCTGGTGTCAGCACTACATCAGCGTGTGCGATGCCATGACGGATCAGTATGTCGAAGCGGGGATCGCTCCGCGTGAGAAGTTTACGACCATTTACAGCGGGATGGATGTGGATCAATTTCTGACGCCGAGCCGTGACCCTGCGACTTTGCGCATGGAGCTTGGCTTATCACCGTCGGATATCGTACTGGGCAAGGTCGCCCGTTTGTTTCATCTCAAGGGACATGAGTACCTGATTGAGGCCGCTCCGCAGGTGGTTAAAGCGGTTCCGAATGTTCGGTTCCTGCTTGTCGGCGACGGGATTCTGAAATCCGAATTTCAGAGGCGCATCGCAGAACTGGGACTCACGAAGCACTTTGTCTTTGCCGGCCTGGTGGCTCCTGAAGCCGTCGGCGATTATCTGCACGTGATGGATGTTGTGGTGCATACGAGCGTCTGGGAAGGGCTTGCCCGAGTCATCCCGCAGGGATCGATCGCTGGTAAGCCGGTGCTCAGTTTTGCGATCGACGGCGCTCCGGAAGTCTGTGTGCCTGACGAAACCGGACTTCTGGTTGAACCACGCAACGTACCGCAGCTTGCGGAGGCTATGATTCGCCTGGCGACGGATGCTGCGCTTCGTCAACGGCTCGGAGCGACCGGCAGGGATCGCTTTGTGGAGCAGTTTCGACATCAGAATATGACGCGGCGAATTCGCGACTTGTATGCCCGGGTAATAAATGAATCTGATTTTCGCCGCTGACCCAGTGCAAATTTATGCTGTGTCCCGGCTTCTGCAGGATTCACCGGGAATTCTGTATGCGGATGGCCTTAAGAATGCTTCGTGTAAAGCAGCGTCAATCCAACGGCACCACAAATCAACAGCATTATGCAATAATCCTGCGGTGAAATAGTGTGGTATTTGTGAATAATCAGACTTTCGATCTGATGCAACCACAATTGTAATGCGGTCAACATAGCAGTCTCTTCAACAATGTCTGGCTTCGAACCGTCGCTGATGGAAATACGTCAGCGTACTTTGCCGCACACTGGAGTCTTGGTCAGGAAATCTCACTGCGGAGGAGAATGTTTCCCGTTACGCATCAACTACGAGCGACAACTGGTAATTGTGCGAATTCTGACGATTGTGCTCCCCCCGTCGGATGGCCCACTGCTGCAATCAGTCACACATCCGATGATCGCCGCATCGACATAGCCGGCCGCTGCAAGTCTGGCCAGGACGTTTTCTGCTCGTTCTGCATCGACGCCCAGTAACAATCCACCAGATGTTTGCGGATCGTAAATGACGTCCAATTGCCGAAGCGGTGACGCGAGGAGTTCTACGGAATCCACCTGCGATTCTCGTGGTGAGTCTTGAGCTTTCAGACGTTCGTCGATGACAACGAAATCCTGCACTGCGGCCATGTTCTCGTCGTACAGCGAACTTCGGATCCCATTCAGGATCTGGCGTGCAGCTCCGGAGATCAGCGGCAAAGCACCAACATTCAGTTCCACCGTAACTTCGGACTGCTGACACATTTCCAGCAGATGACCGACCAGTCCAAATCCAGTGACGTCCGTGGCTGCCGTGATGTCGGCTGTCCTCGCGATTTGGCTCGCCAGCTGATTGGACTGCAGCATCATGTCAATCGCAGCGGACAATGAACGGGATTCCGCGCGTCCCAATTCATTCGCCGCAAGTATCACTCCCGTCCCCAGGGCTTTTGTTAAAATCAACTGCTGCCCCGGACGCAGGTTTGCCTTGCTGAACGGCAGTCGATCAGCCGCAGCATCGAGCGTCTTACCAAAGACAGTGAACCCGACTGCAAGTTCCTCGCCATTCGTCGTGTGTCCGCCGACCAGGACGGCATTCGCAGCCGTCAATTCCCGCACGGCACCACTCAAGACATGATGCAGCATTTCTGACTGATGATCGACACTGCCCTCCGGCAGCGTGACCATCGCAACAGCGGAAGTTGGCTGCACGCCGCTTGCCCACAAATCACTGAGCGCATGGATTGCGGCAATGCGACCAGTTAGCCACGGGTCATCCAGAAATGCCGGAAAGAAATCGACCGAGACGGCGTTTGCACCAGACGAACCCGGCAACAGCGCAGTATCGTCGCTCTGCAGAAATTCCTGAGGAGCGGATGGCCACTCCGCCCGCAGTCGCTGGAGTACGCGGTGCAACACACGAGCGCTTGTCTTGCCCCCACAGCCGCGACAACGCATAACGGGCGAATCGGATGTTGGAGAAGCATTTGGCACCAATGTCGCTGGCGAACTCATGCTTGTCTGCGGCTTCATCGAACCGGACGGTCGATGCATGTGCATGAATTTTGAATCGATGCGATCCTTGAGTCTCCACCAGTGCGCGCCAATGCCGCTCAGCCATTTCCACTGCGCAATCGCCCGACCATCCCCGGTTGCCAGCAGCCGCAGAAAATCTCGCTGGGGTTTGTAGGCGACTAACTCGCGCCCACTAAGTCGGCGATTAAGATTCTGCCAAAGAATCGGTCCCTGTCGGACAGCGTACACACCCGCTCGGTCGATGCCTTCGCTGTCGATTTCTGCAGAATCGCCAACGACAAAGATGGATTCATTACCGACGGATTGCAGCGTGTTGTGAACTCGCAGAAATCCAGACTTCGCCGTTGGTAAACTGATCTGCTGCAACATCGCTGGAGGAGAAGCACCCGTGACCCAGATCACGACGTCGGCTGTCAGCGTGTGACCGTTCTCAATTGTCAGGTCCAGTCCATTGTGTCCTGTCACTCGGCCACCGCAACGTACATTGATGCCGCGTTGCTGAAGTTCGCGTTCCGCAAGGCAAATCGTGCGAGGTCGAAAACCGTTTAGGATCTGTGATTTCGCGTCGACCAGTGTGACTTTCGGCTCTCGGCCCGATTTTCGGATGCGATGTTCCGCGCAGAAAGCCACTTCCACCCCCGCCGCGCCACCGCCAACAACTGCGACCCTCACTGGTCCCGCAGTGATCCGCTGAATCGCCGTGTCCAGGCGCTGCAAGGCGGTGAACATGGGTTTGATCGGTACAAAGCCGGGATGCGTCGCCAGCCGATCCATCTGCCGTGGCACTGAGCCGACACCGATACAGGCAACGTCGTAGATCATTTCGGGACGTTCCCGGAACTGCACTTTTTTTCTCGCCACATCCACCGCAATCGCTTCATCGACAATCAGTTCCACACCGGCGAATTTGGTGAGCCGATGCAGATCGATTTCCATGTCGGAAGGATCATAGAGTCCGGCGAGTGTGCCAGGCAACATGCCACTGTACGTGGCACAGGCGAACGGTGAAATCAGAGTCAGACTGGCGTCTGCAATCGGCTGCTGCATCCACATCCGCACAATATGCAGATTCGTGTGCCCGGCACCGACCAGCAGAATTCGTCGAGATGCCAACCGCACGCGAAAACCTCACGGGCGACTCACCGCCCCTCAAGCGACACCACGCAGCACCACTTATGAACATGACCCGCCTAGACCCATTCGTCGGCATTCAACAAACACCCACGAGGAGATTGAATCGCTGTGGTACCACAGGAAGGTTGTAGGAAGATTTGGCGCAAGCTGCAAGCAATATTAAAATCCGGCAGCATCCTAGGATCAGGAAGTCGGTCTGCGTCAGCACCCGGATATCATTAGCAAATTCGACGGTATTGATCTTGAGCGTCAGGGTGCAATGGTGGTTATGGCACTAAAGACCATTGTGGATCATCGCAGTTGGCCTTATCCTGCGGTGCAGAACGACCTGCGGGTTCTGGGACACAAACACTATTTGCGCGGCATCCACAAGAACGACTATTTTCACTTTGAAACTTCTCTGTTGACGACTTTGGGAGCATTCCACGGACCTCGTTGGAGTAAGGACTTGGCCTTGCAATGGAAGAGGGCCTTTCAACAGGCGGCTCAGTTGATGGGTGAAGGACATGTCGATGACTTTTCCAGAATCACAGGTGATTGATGAGTTGTTTTCCTCGGTCGACCATCTGTCTGTTCGCCATCGTCATCCATGCTTCGTACGGCACTGCGGACGACAATGCTGACATCACGATTCCGTCCGCAGGCGCGACGTTTCAGGCTGCCGACACATTGCAGTGCGATGCAGATTCCGCAGCGGATGCTCAGGAGTGCCTGACGGGACTTCGCTGGACGCCGTCTGATTTCGAAGTTCGCTGCGAGGCTGCTGACAAAGATCGCGGTGACCTGCTGATCCGATTCAATTCGCCATTCAGTACCGGCAACAAAGAGAATGATAATGTCTCGATGGAGTGGTACGTCGCTCGCGACAAAATGCAAAAACCCATTTCGGCACGAGCGGTCGTGATTGTCCACGAATCAGGACGTGGCATGACAGTCGGCCGGATCTTCGCGAAGGGCTTGAATGCTCAGGGACTGCATACGTTCCTGATTCACTTGCCGGGTTATGGAAATCGGCAGTCAGAACTCTCGGGGCAAGTGCCGTTCATTCTTTCCGGCATGAAACAAGCCATCACGGATGTGCGACGCGCCAGAGATGTAGTCGCCTGCTTGCCACTCGTGCAGAAGGATGTCGTGGGAGTCCAGGGAACAAGTCTGGGCGGTTTTGTGACGTCCACTGTCGCCGGACTGGATCGAGGCTACGGGCGGGTGTTCGTTCTGTTGGCGGGCGGTAATTTGGCCGACGTTGTCCAAAACGGCGGCAAGGATGCGGCGAAAGTGAGGGCTCAACTTGAAGCGAGCGGAATAAAGGGTGATCAGATTCGCGACCTGTCACGTCCGATTGAACCTTTGCGCCTAGCACATCGCATTGATTCGGACAACCTGTGGCTGTATAGCGGGAAGTTCGATGACGTCGTGCCGCCGGCTTCTTCATTCGCACTGGCAAAAGCAGCGAATCTGCCTGACGGACATCATGTAGAGTTGCTGGCCGATCATTATTCGGGCGTCGTCTTTTTGCCGATGATAATTCAGGAAATTGCCCAAAAGATGGATGATCGGCGCAAAGTCGATACGCCGTCTGAGTGACATTTGGTTTGTCCCGCAATGATCCCCGGAATTGCCTGCTTGGCACATTCGTCGTGCGGCTCAGTGAGATGCTGCGATCTGCGTGCGAATCCGGACGATTTTGCTCCGCACCAAAACTGTAGGGTAAAGTTGCGGAAAGACATTATGTCTGCCGTTCTGAACGAGACTTCAAATTGAATCCGCGCCTGATGCAGTTGCGAACGGATTCTGGTTTGTTCCGGAACGAGTCAGATTTCCCCGTGCCCTCCTCATGCAGACCGGAGTGTCTACGATGCGCGAACTATTGAAGAAGCTGATTAAGGACGAAAATGGAATAATCGTGTCGTCGGAGATCGTGCTGGTCGGTACTATTCTGGTTATCGGCAGCATCGTCGGTCTGGCGAGCCTGTCCTATGCCGTCAATAACGAACTCAACGATGTCGCTCAAGCCTGCGATCATTCGTATAACGGCAGCAGTGCCAACTCAACTCAAAACAATTACTATCTGACCAGCAGCCAGGGACAGCCTGAATTGGTCGGTAACGGCGGCTGATGCAGAGCATCCCGAGAAGCCAACGATCGAGCATCGCGGATTTTCTCCGCCATCGTTCGCAATCACCTCCATCGGAGTCACGCCCGATGGGGGTGTTTGCAGTAATGATCTGCGCGGAATCGAGTCCACCTCTGTCACAGGTACACCATGACACAAGCCATAGTAGATCCGGGAGAACTCCGTCGGTTCGCGCAAATGCTGCGGCGGTTCAATGAGGAACTCAATGAAAAAACTGCCGCCGTCGCGGGGCAGCTCAGTCATCTCGGCCAAACCTGGCGTGATCAGGAGCACCTGCGGTTTTCGGAGGAGTTCATCGGCAACATGAAAGCGCTCAGTCGGTTCACGGAATCAAACGAACAGTTCATCCCATACCTGCTCCGCAAAGCGCAACTGGTGGAAGAGTATCTTCAACAGCAGTAGTCTAAGGGAAAGACACGTTGTGATCCGGCGGGCCAGAACAATGACCGATGGCTGGCGCCCAATGGATCGCCCGTTTTGCACAGTCTTCCTTGACCACATCGCAGAACATGCGAAGCTCTGGGGAATATCGCCTTTCCCTCCAGTATCTCCATCCTAGGAGTGTGGCCGTGCTAAGTTTTGATCGCCGAATTGTATTACTGTGTACTCTGGTGTTCATTGCTGAATCCACAGTTGCAGCACAGCAACTGAAGCTGGAAGTGAAGAAGAGCGATCATATCGCCGTGATCGGAAATACGCTGGCGGATCGGATGCAGCATTCAGGGTACCTGGAAGCGATGCTGCACTATCGCTTTCCTGAGCACAACCTCGTCGTGCGAGATCTTGGCTTCAGCGGGGATACACTGACCGAACGACCTCGGTCAGAGAATTTCGGTTCGCCGGATGAATGGCTTAGCAAAGTCCAGGCCGATGTCATCATCGCATTCTTCGGCTACAACGAGTCGTACGCTGGTGAAGCAGGCCTGCCACAGTTCCGAACGGACCTGGAAGCCTTCATTGATCACACATTGAGCCAGAAATACAACGGTGAATCGGCCCCAGGACTGGTGCTGTGTTCGCCGATGGCCTTTGAAGATCTGAAGTGGCCTCATCTGCCGGATGGAAAAGACCAAAACAAGAATCTGGAATTGTACACGGGCGAAATGGCGAAGATCGCGGCGGAACACAACCTGCCGTTCGCTGATCTGTTTTACCTCTCGCAAATGTCAAATGCCAATTGGGATGATAGTTTGATCCGAAATCTGGAAGGCCAGAAGCGAGGGCGATTTGGCAAACTAGCAATCGATAACGAAGATGAATTAGCGATTGTCCTCACCCCCAAAACAATCAACGGCGTGCATTTGACAGACCATGGCAACTCAACAGTCGGCACATATATTGAGCAGGCAATTTTTCCTCGTCAGAATTATGAACCGCCGGTCTACGAGAAGTTCGAAGCCATCCGCAAAGCCGTGCTCGCCAAGAATCAAATCTGGCACAACGTGTATAGAGCCACCGATGGTTTCAGCGTCTTCGGCGGTCGCTCAACGTTGCAGTTTGTCGATGGCCAGACCAATTTCGTTGTGATGCGGAAGGAACTGGAGATTCTGGAAGTCATGGCGGCCAATCGCGATACCGTGATCTGGGAAGCCGCTCAGGGACGGGAGGCCAAACCAGGCGACAGCAATCTGCCAAAGCCCCTGGATGTCAAAACGAACAAACCTGGCCAGCTCGAAGGTGGCCGCCACAAGTTTCTGGGAGCCGAAGAAGCCATCGAGAAGATGACCGTGCATTCCGGGATGAAGGTGAATGTCTTTGCTTCCGAAGAACAGTTCTCGGACCTCGCCAATCCTGTGCAGAGCGCGGTCGATACCGACGGTCGTCTGTGGGTCGCCGCATGGCCGACCTATCCGCACTGGAATCCGCTCGAAGCCATGAACGACAAACTGCTGATCTTCCCGGATGAAGATCACGACGGAGTTGCCGATCACTGCATCACGTTTGCCGACGGTCTGCACAATCCTACGGGTTTCGAATTCTGGAATGGTGGAGTCTTGGTCGCTCAAGCCCCGGACATTCTGTTCCTTAAAGATCTCGACGGTGACGACGTAGCCGATGTTCGCGAACGCATTTTCCATGGACTCGATTCTGCCGACACCCATCACACCGCGAACGGCTTTGTGATGAGCCCCGGCGGGAAGTTCTATTTTTCTCGCGGGATTTTCCATGCGGAGAACTTCGAAACGCCCTGGGGGCCGACCAAACGATTTGGCACCGGCGGCACCGGAGTTTACGAATGGGATCCCGTCACGTTTGATATCAACTTCCATTTCCCGATCGGTCCAAATCCGCACGGCGACACTTTCGATCAATGGGGCAATCAGTTTGCGACCGACGGCACGGGCGGGACTGGCAACTACATCGGCATGCCTGGCCACGGGGCACCAGGACAGCTTTACGAAAAGCGAGTTCGCCCGGTTCCGGCAATTGCGATTCTGGACAGCCAGCATTTCCCCGAAGCCAATCGAGGCAATCTGCTGATCGCCAACGTGATCGGCTTCCAGGGAGTGACTCAGTACACGTTCGAAAAGCAGGGAGCTGGTTTCTTCGCGAAAGAAGTCGAGCCAATTCTGTACTCGTCTGACGGCAACTTCCGCCCGAGCGACATGGAGATCGGCGGCGACGGAGCCCTGTATGTGCTCGACTGGCAAAACCCGATCATCGGCCACATGCAGCACAACCTGCGTGACCCCAGCCGCGACCATCTGCACGGCCGCATTTATCGAGTCACTGCCGAAGGACGCGAGACTCAGAAAGTCGTGAAGCTCGACAAAGCGAGTACTGCGGACGTTGTGGCTACTCTTGCATCGCCGACACTCGCGGAACGTTATCGTGCCCGCCTGGAGATCACGGGGCGCAATTCCGATGAAGTCATCGCTGCCGTGAAAGACTGGGTGAAGCAGTTTGATGCGAAGAATCCGGAACACGCTCGGCATTTGGTGGAGGCATTGTGGGTGCATCAGCAGCACCGCCGCCCGAACGACGCTTTACTCACCGCACTACTTGGGTCACCGGTTTCTGATGCCCGGGCCGCCGCTGTGCGAGTCCTGCGCGACACGATTCGCGAAGCGAACCTCCTTCGTTCCATCTCCCCAGTCGATGAACCTGCTATTTCCCGGGACTCGCCAACGGGGGAGAGGGCTATGGTGAGGGGGCCACAGAAGAATTCTGTTTTAGCCGCGAAACAAGTTGCCGCGTCAGCCCCCTCATCCGGCCTGACGGCCACCTTCTCCCCCGATCTCGGGGGAGAAGGGAGAGAGGAGGTTCTAATGCGTCTCGCCATCGACCCATCGCCCCAAGTTCGTGCCGAAGCTGTCGTCGCCGCCACTTACACCCGCGGCTCGCTCGCGGCTGAAATCGTCTTTGCAGCGATGCAAACTGAGCAGGATCCACAGCTCAGCTACGTCATCAACGAAGCTCGCGGCATTATCAATCTCGAACAGGCGATTCGCGACACTCTCGCATCCGGCAATAAGCTGTCACGCAATGCTGAAGCGTATGCGCTCTCCAACGCCAGTGTCGATGACTTGCTGACGATGGACAAGACGGAGGACGTTTATCGAGCCATCCTGACTCGTGAGAACGTACCCGTGGAAACTCTGAAGACGTCACTGTCTGGCCTTGCTAAGCTCAGGACGGTTGCGGAGATCGAAGAACTGTTCACGCTCATCGAAGAACTCAACGCCAAAGCCAGCGTTAGCGTGCTGAACAGTCTCAGCCAACTGCTTGCCAGCCAGCCGACCGACCAACTGGCGAAGGTGCGAGACCGCATCGCGACGTTGGCCACGACCGCGAAGTCGGGTGAAACGCGTCGAGTCGCCATCGCGGCCTGGATCAGTGCGGACGGCAACGGCAATGCTGTGTTCACGGCGGTTGAGAAAGATCAGCTGAAACTGGGCGACGTCCTGCGATCCGTTTCGCTGGTTTCCTCTTCCGATGCCAAAGGATCGCTTTTTGCCCGCATCGCCACGCTTGTCCCGACGCTGGCTGGTTCCAAAGGGTCGTCGCCGTTGACTCAGCCTGGCCTGAAAGTTGATTTCTACGCCCCCAATCCGCCCAACGTCGCTCGCGAAACTCTTCAGGCAATGACACCATCAGCCACTGGCGTCGCGACGACAATCGTGATGGATCAGCCCGTTTTGACGACTCACGATGCATTTGCACTGATGTTCACCGGACATTTGTTGATCGATAAACCCGGCAAGTACAACTTCTTCATCAGCTCAGACGATGGTTCGCGATTCTACATTGATGGAGATTTGCTCATCGATAACGACGGCCTGCACGGGATGGTTGAAAAGAAGGGCTCCGTAAAACTGACCGCCGGACTGCATCCGATCATCGCCACCTACTTTGATAACGGTGGCGGTGATGGACTGAACATGTCCTGGAACGGCCCGGGCATCAAGAAGCAGGAGATCCCAACGAATGTCCTTGTCTCCGCTGCCGAACAGACCATTCAGGATCTCGGCATCCAGGCGATGATGGAAGTTCCCGGCAACGAAGTTACCAAGACAACGCTGCTCGCCAGCCTGTTGAAAGAACGCGCCTCCGTCAACACCTCTCTGCAGTCTTTGAGCTCGATCCCAACCGAATCATGGCCGAAGGAACAGCTTGGCAATCTGGCCGAAGCCGCCGTTTCCTACATCGCCAGCCGCGAACCACGTGAACGCAATTCTGATCAGGCCAAACTGGCTCTGCAACTTGCCGAAGGTATCAAAACACGGCTGGACTATGCGGGGCGAGCCCGCTTCGAAAAACGTCTGGCCGAAGTCGTCGTGCCGCTGATCCAACTTGGCACGGTTCGCGAGCGCATGATCTACGACCGCGAAACCATCACCGTTCAGGCAGGACGTCCTGTCGAGTTCCGTCTGACGAATACCGACAACATGCCGCACAACTTTACCGTCGTGCTGCCCGGTTTCATGGCCGAAGTCGGTGAACTCGCGGAAGCCACCGCTCGTGATCCCGACGCGGCCGCACGCAACTTCATCCCGAAGAGCGACAGGATTCTGGTCGCCAGCAAACTCGTGCAGCCCGAGAAATCCGATTCCATCTTCTTTGAAGTGCCGAAGGAACCGGGAATTTATCCTTACGTCTGCACCTACCCCGGCCACTGGCGACGCATGTACGGAGCATTGTACGTTGTCGCCGATCTGGCGGCCTGGGAAGCCGATTCTGCAGCCTACCTGGCAGCCAACAAGCTGGAAATGAAAGACGACCTGTTAAAATACCTCGGCCGCAACACCGACTGGCTACTCGACGACCTGAAGGGCGACGTGATGCACCTTGCTCACCGCTCCAACAACTTCGAAGTCGGCCAGCAACTTTTCAAAGCCGCCGCCTGTATTGGTTGTCACAAGCTTAACAATCAGGGTAACACCATCGGCCCCGATCTGACCAAACTGCCGCCTGAATACTCCAAGGTAGACGTCCTAGAACACATCCTGAACCCATCGAAAAAGATCGACCAGAAATACCAGTCCAATGTGATCGTGTTGACCTCCGGAAAAGTGCTCACGGGGCTCATTGTGGAAGAGACCGACGACACCTTAAAACTCATTGATACCCCTGCGACTCCCGAAAAGACCGCCATCATCCTCAGATCTGAAATCGAGAACCGCACGCCGAGTGAAGTGAGTATTATGCCAAAAGGTGTCGTGAACAAACTGACTCGGGAAGAGATTCTCGATCTGCTGGCGTTTGTGTTGGGTGGCGGGGAGAAATCGAACGATCTCTTCAAAGACCACGACCACCAGCATTAGGATTTCAGATCTGAAATCTCAAATCTCTTTCCAGGCTGCAGAAATCGCGGATTTGCGAATCTGCAATTCGCAGAGTCGTGCGGGATCGTTATGCTTCGAAGCGCGGGCGGGCGGAGCGGTCGTGGGTACAAATGCCGCCAATTTGCTCGATCCGGGAGACTCACACGACCGCCTTTGTTTGGAGTTTGAGGTGCAGCGATGCTTCGCAGGTTTTTGAATCGGACAGTGATCACGATACTGTTGATCGGCGGTCTCAGTCAGCCGCCCCTTCTATCCGCCTCCCCGTGCGACGAAAAAGACGACACAACACCGGACGGTGCCGTCAAGTCGATACTCAGGGTGACCGTCCCCGATATCGAGGCGTCTTTGAACATTGGTCGTGACTCGCAGGAATTTACGCTTCGGCTAATCATCTCCGTCAAGGTCGAAAATTCTTCCGTCGATGCCGTAACGATTGCCCGTGAGCAGTTTCAATTGCTAATCAATGGAGAACCGGCAGAGATCGGGTCCGTCGATTCACATCCGAATTTCCCTCGAAGCACACTCACACCCGGCAAGTCAGTGGAAGGCTGGGTCGGTTTTGGCTCAATCGTATATGACGGTCAGGAACCGTCGATGATACTTCGCTGGCAACCGCCCAATCGAAATGAAATTGATCTGAAGCCGGTGGATACTAATCTCAACGAGGAATTCCGCGAACAATGCGGCTTGCAGCAGACGCGACTCGGCCCGCAGGGTTGCCTGCTTCAGATCACAACAAATCGCGATCTGGATGTACTTTCGATCTGGCCCGTGGAACGTTTCCTGAAGACTGCTGCCGCCGACAAGATCGGACGGATCCTGCTTTCATCCACGCGAGAACAGCCGCCGGTGTTCCATGAAGAGTTCAATTTGTGGCTGAGCGCCATGATTGACACCAACTCGCCCGCGAATGATCCGAACTTGCGGTTCATCCCTCGCGCCGCGCCGCCGTTCCCACGAGAGGAGATTCGGTTTCAGCAGATTCTTGTTGGTGGCCTCTCCGAAGCCGTCAATCGGCAGTATGGACAGACTCGACGTCTGATAGTGGTGATACCGACTGCCGAAGCTGCGATCGCGAGCGCGCTGACTCCCGTTTATCGGCATATTCCCACGGAACTGGCTGTGGCCGATCTGCGACATCCAAATCCCGGGATTCGCCGCGCCGCGATGGCCGGTGCAGCGGATCGTTTGACACCCGAGCAGGCTGAAATCATCATTGATGAAGCATTCCGGGGTTCGCCTGAATTGCAGATTGAAGTGGCTGGCTACCTGAATCTGATTCCCGGTTCGAAATCCGTGGAAGCCTTGCGAGTTCTGAGTGAGAGCGACAATCCATATGTCTCGCTGACTGCTTTGCGCTCACTCATCCGCAGTCTGGATCCAGCCGCAGAAATGGCGATGACGGAACTGTGGCAGGCCAGTAAAACAAGGCCGGAAATGCAGAACCAGATTTTGAGCGCCATCATTCAACTCAACAGCGAACGCTGGACATCACTTGTTGCAGGGTACGTGGCGGAGAAACTAAAAGACGCAGCGACCGGAGCAACGACTCCCGTCAACGCGGATGACAATCCTGCTTCGTTGCTGGAGCTCGACGTTGATGAGCCGTCCGATTCTTTAGATCCTCCCAATGGTTTTGCTCCGAATCAGCGAAACCTGATAAGTTCCGCGCTGACGTTTCTGCGTCAGCAGCGGCACGCAGGGACATTGGAGGCTCTGCGCAGTCATTTGATGCAACTGCGCGATCCGGCATTGCAGGATATCGCATTGGCGGCGCTGGTCGAAGCGCGGGATTCTGCGGATGATGCGATCATCCGTCAGTGTCTTGATCAGAGACTTCGAACGGAACAAATCACCGAAAGTATTCGTAGTGCGATCGTGCAGTTGCCATCGCCGCAATGGACGGAAATACTGCTTAAGGATCTGCAATCCGGCATTGATACGTCGAATCAGCCGCTCGCAGCTCAGGCGTTGCTGCGATGTGCGTCGGCTGGTCAACTTAATCTTATCATTGATGACTTTGAATCTCTTCCGCCTGCCGCCAAACAGCAGACACTGCGATACCTTGTCATGCTAGATCATCCGAGGTGGAAGCCGCTGGCTCAAACGCTGATCGAAGCTCCATTGCAAAGTACTGCCGAACAGAATACGGCAGACCGCTCAATCGCCCGTTCACTCGCGTCAGAAACAATTCAGCTGTTGGCGATTGATGCGTCCGAAGAATCGATAGCGATGCTCACGACTCGCCTGACGCAAGCCGTGGAAGAAATCGGCACGGCAGAAGATGTTCCGATTGAAGACAGAATGTATGTGCATCGATTGATTGAAACCATTGCGATGTTTGCTCATCCGGAATGCCGCCGCAGTCTGAACCGCGTCGCCCGCTGCAACAATAAAAGCCTGCGGGAGAAGGCGGCGCTGCAGATTCGGGATGCCGAGCGGCGATCTCCAGCCATCCAGATGCTGGCTCAGCGACTAATGATGCAGGGCAACAAAGAAGAAAAACTCAACGACAACGAGGAGTCGATTGCATTGTACACGGAGTGCATCGAACTGGATCCCTTTCTGCCGCGAATGTACATCCAGCGATCTTCGGTGTTGATGCATCTGAATCGCTTTGATGAGACCATGAGTGACCTCAAAATTTGCGATCGACTGTCGCCGGAAAACATGGATATTCAGAGCATGATTGCATTGTGTCAAATCCGTCTTGGCGACACCGAGGCCGGTTTAAAGTATGCTGAAGAACTGGTGGTGACGGCCCCGCAGGATCTTTCCAGTTTGTACAACGGGGCGTGTTCATATTCACGAGCTCTCGAAAATTCAAACGTATCTGACGAACAGAGGAAACGCTACGGCGATCGCGCGATTGAATTGCTGCGGCTGACGATTGCGACAGAATTTGATGACTTCGAGCATCTTCAGAACGACGAAGACCTTGTCGCTATTCACACTCATCCGGAATGGTCGGCTGTGGTGAAAGAAACGAAAGGGATGCACGAGGAAAATTTTAAAAAAGCACCAGAGTAGTGATGACAGTTCTGTCAACTACAGTCGCGTTCTATGTAGCTTGGACATTCATGTCCGAGTTCTCACCAGAAAGCGTCCGAAGGTCGCAATATTCCGGAGATGCAGGTAACTTTTCTCAGAGAGCGTTTATTGGCCATGCGGCGGACATGAATGTCCATCCTACGTCTCGCCAGATCCTGCACCGCGAGATAGTGGTTTGCAGGTGATGGGTATTGTCGCGTCGAGGGCCAATGCGGTACATCCGGACAAAATGAACATTCCCGCGCAGAACGCGAAAAGGTTATTCCATTGCGACAGAGTTGGTGTTTCACCTAGGATTGCGTTGTAAAGAGGCGTTGCGACGGCAGCACCAAAGTTGCCATGCATATTGGCCCAGCCCATAATCGATGCTGTGTACCTGCCACCGACATCCTGCGAATACGCCCACATCGCAGGTACACCCAGATCGCAACTGAACGTGGCGATGCTGAGCCCCGCGACAATCATCCACGGTAGCCAGCGCGAATCCGGATCAGGCATGTAGAACAGTCCGAGAGTCAGGCACAGGCCGTAACCGCAGGCGGCCGTGAATCGTGTGGCCGTGACCGGCAGGCGTCGGCCCCATTTTAGTCCAAAGCGGCGGGCTGCAACGTCGGTCCACCAGCCACCGCAGAACATCCCGGCAATTCCGGCTACCGTGGGAATGGCGGTCATCAGGGCTTGCTCCTGCAGCGGCACTTGATGCACATTTCCCAGATAGCGGGGCAGCCACGTCACGACAAACAGCCAGCCAATATTCGTAAAGAACTGCGTCAGTGAGTTTCCCCACAAACTCATACTGGTCAGCACCGGGATTAGGGGAAACCGCTGGCTCTCCGGGCTGGCCATCGTCGTCGCATTGACTGCGGCGATGACTGGAGTGTGGACTGGCGCAGCAGCGGAAATCAGATCACACTCAGCCTCATTGCACAACGGATGATCGCGCGGTGTATCGCGACAGATCAAGGCAAACACAAACGCGACCACAATTCCAACTAGGCCGTACACAATGAGAACCGGTCGCCAGCTTCCGGCGAGAGCCATCATCAGCGTGGCAGTCAGAATCGGTGCGAGGACGGCCCCCGATCGACCGCCCATCGCGACGATGGAACTGGCAAGTCCTCGTCGCGCGACAGGAAACCAATGGCGGATCATCCCGGAGCAGACCGGGTACGCACCCGCCTGAGTCGCACCGCAGAGAAGTCGCAGCAGCAGCACCATTCCGACTTGCGTTGTGACGCCCAACAGAGCAGTGAACAACGACCATCCAAGGATATATGCGGTCAACATGACTCGCGGTCCGAACCGATCGCTGAGCCAGCCGGCGGGAACCTGGCACAGAGCGTAAGACATGAAGAACGCAAAAAATGACAGGCTCACCTGTGTCTGCGTCATCCGGAGATCGACTCGCATCGATTCTGACGCAATACCCAGCGCATACCGGTCAAGGTACAATAGGCAGGCCATCAGAGTCAGCAGCCCGGCAATGGCGAATCGGATCGAGGAAGGTCGAGTCATGACGTCACATCCGGATGAGGATGATAAAGGTGCGTGTACATGTCCCTTGGGCGCAGCGCCTGCAGCACTTTTATGACTGGAATCTTTGACGCAGCATGATGAATCATGCAAGGGCGGTTTGTGAGTTCGGACGGAATGATAAAACGAGCCATGTTTGCATAAGTCAGAGCTCCGGCGGTCCCGGTGTCAAGCATCGTCGTCACGCCAGTTCGCAGGCCTGCCGCAAACGGATCGATCGAATACAGCCCGATACCGCTGAAGACATGAACATGCAGA
>CANJQC010000093.1 GCA_947476295.1 Planctomycetaceae bacterium
ACACCCGTTTTCTACCCAAAGAAATTCAGCCGCCGATGTGGCGGCGAGTCGCGTTAATCGGGTGCGGAGTTTTCTACGGCTGCATTACGCTGGCGCTGATCGTGAAACAGGTCACGGGGAAGTAACGACGTCAATGCGTGATTCGTGGGTAGGCCGGACCAAGCGCAGCGCCGTTCCGGCAATTGCCAGACACCTGCCGGAACGGCGCTGCGCTTGGTCCGGCCTACAGACTCAACCCGAATTTTTAGTGTTGAAGTTGCATTAGCGTCTGAGGGGCGCGATCGACTGGCCATCGCGATTGGGTTCAAAGATTCGAGCGTCGATAACCCGAATGTCCCGCATCGAACAGTTCCGGTAGCCAGCGGGCTCCGATGCCGGAGCGGTGGGGAATCGCGATGTGTCCATCAACGACGGTCACGTTCTCATCAATCAGTGCTGGATAGAGTGTTGCGATGTGTGCCCGCACGGTCTCCTGAAATGCGATGCCGGAATTCGCTGCGGCCACGTTGATGCCAGCCAGCAACGTGAACGGTCCCGTGCAGTCGTGCATCAGAGTCGGCACATTGTACAACTGAGCCAGTTCGGCAATACGTCGAGTCGCCGAGATTCCGCCGACCCATGTCGGATCGATCATCACGTAATCTGCGGCCCGTGCTTCAAGAACCTGGCGATAATCGTTTGCCGCAACGAGCATTTCACTCACGGCAACCGGCACATTGATCTGAGCGCGAAACGCGGCCATCGCATGAATGGAATCCGGACGCAGAATATCTTCCATCCATAGCGGTCGCACGGCCTGCATTCCTTCGGCAATTCGCCGCGCGGCGGCAAGTGAAAAAAAACCATGACCATCGAGCATAACTTCGATTCTGTCGCCAACTCGTTCACGGATCTTTTCGAACGGTGCAACGCCTTCGCGGATATCATCCCACGATAAATAGTGACCTCCCTGACGGCGGTAAACGGCATCGAACGACCACAGCTTCATTCCTTTGTATCCCAGAGCCACGAGTTCTTCGGCCAGATCGGCAGGCGAATTGATACTGGCCCAGTTGTCTTCCAGCGGCCCTTGTTGTCCCGGATCTCCGTGTCCCGGCCAGCCGGATGCGGACGGAGTTTTCCGATTAGAACGACCATAAAACGGACCGCCGCAACTGTTGTAAACGGGGATTGCATCACGAACCGGACCTCCGAGCAATCGCCAGACCGGTTGCTCAGCCAGTTGCCCGGCAATATCCCATAATGCCAGATCGACTGCCGACAGAGCTCGCAATTCTGCACCCGTTCCCCCAAACGCAGTCATCCGTTCATAGAGGAATCGCCAGTGACTTTCGATCGCGCGGGCATCACTGCCCAAGAGTCGCGGAGCCATGAAGTCATGGATCACGGCAGCAGCGGCCGTCGGGATGTAGTACGTCTCACCATGCCCAATCACCGGAGTGCCGCCGACCGTTCCGGCGTCGGTATGAATTCGCAGCGCGAGCAGCCCCGGCATCACATCATGCGGAATCACAGTCTCCAGAGCCGTAATTCGCGGCCCCTGTCGATAGGCGTGTGCCTGTGTCGGGCCAGATGCCCGTTGTGTAAAGTCCGTCATGGTCATGCTATCCTGATTGCAAACATCCCAAGCGATTAATTTTAACAGAAGCTCGTGTTTAACCCAATCGCCCTGCCCTGATCTTGACCCCGATTTTGCATTGTTCTACAACGCAGCGGTTGATCAAATTGATGGTACATCAACGAGGAACAAGGACGTTCTGAGTAATGCAAGTCTACCTACGGGTCGCCGAATACATCTGGCTCTTTCGTCGACAGTTTATTCTGTCGGTGATTTGTGCTGTTATCGTTTCAATGTTCTGGGCCGTCAATCTTTCGATTGCGTTTCCTATCGTGAAAGTGCTGTTCGAAAATGACAGCATCCATGCCTACGTTGCATCGGAAATCGAAAAGTGCGAAATCGAGATTCAAAAAGAAGGCGAGACTCTTAAATCACTGAGCGAGGATCAGGTTGAACGTCAGGCCGTTTCGCAGACACGGCTGAGCAACGCTCGACGCAGCCAGGTCTTTGCCATCTGGATGCAGCACAACGTACTGCCGTGGGTTCCTAAAGACAAGTTTGATACGATCATCGCAATTCTTGGCATCCTGCTGATAGCAACACTGTTCAAAGGATTATTCACATATTTCCAGGAATTGCTGGTTGGGATTGTCGTGCAGTTGACGGTCAATTCTATTCGTCAGGCGTGTTTTCGTACGGCGTTGCGACTGGATTATCAAACTCTGCACCGCATCGGTGAATCGTCGCTGATGGCGCGCATGACAAATGACATTGAACAGATGACTGCCACCATCAGGATTTTCGGCGTCTCAATGGTACGAGAACCCCTGAAAGCTGCGGGCTGTATCGTCGTCGCATTCTGGATCAACTGGCGACTGACTCTGCTCACAGTGACCGTTGTGCCATTGCTTGGCTACATGTTCCATCGCTTCGGGAAACTGTTACGAGATGCTTCCCACCGATCGATGCAGAGCATGGCTAACATCTACAACACGATTTCCGAGACTTTCGGCGCGTCGAAAATCGTAATGGCCTTTTCCGGATATCGTCGGCATCGAAAACAGTTTTTAAAAGCGAATCGCGGCTATTACGAAGACTCGATGAAGATCGTGCGGCTGGGGTCACTCATTCGGCCACTTACGGAAATCATGGGACTGGCCGCAATGTTTGCCGCGTTGGGGCCAGGAGCATATCTGGTTCTTCGAAATACTAATGAAATGTGGGGAATCCAGCTGGCAACTCGTCCCATGGACATTGCTGAACTCTCAATGCTGTACGCCATGCTGTTGGGAACTCTGGATCCCGTCCGCCGATTGTCTGGCTGCTTTACTCAGATCAAGCGGGGTATGGCGGGGAGCGAACGAGTCTTTGAGTTGATCGACGAGAAGTCAATCATCCCGGAACCTCGCAAACCTCACGTGTTGGTTCGTCATTCGTCCACGATTCTTTTTCAGGATCTTTCGTTCCGCTATCAAAGTTCTGTGGACGAAGAACAACAGCGTCCGCTGGCATTGAAAAACGTGACGCTTGAAGTCAAGTTCGGCGAAGTTGTCGCCGTTGTCGGTGGAAACGGTTCCGGCAAATCAACACTCATCAGTCTGTTGCCTCGGTTCATCGACCCGACTCAAGGGCTGGTACAGATTGACGGCGTGGATATTCGTGAGTTTCGCACGCTGGATCTGCGGAGTCAGATCGGTTTAGTGACTCAGGAAACCATGCTTTTTAACGACACGATCTACGAAAATATCCGCTATGGGAATCCGAATGCGACTCGGGCACAGATCGAAGACGCGGCTCGCCAGGCGCACGCTTTGCCATTCATTACTCAGCTTCCAGATGGTTTTGACACCGTCGTGGGCGACAAAGGCGGAAAACTGTCCGGCGGACAACGCCAGCGAATTTCTCTCGCCCGCGCCATCGTGCGTGACCCGGCAATCCTGATTCTTGACGAAGCGACTTCAGCCGTCGATTCCGCCAGTGAAGAAACGATTCACAAAATCCTGAAGCAGTTTGCAACCGGTCGAACCGTATTCATTATCAGCCATGTGCTGAACCGGACGTTCCTCGACCTTGTCTCTCGAATTGTTGTGATGGATCAGGGGCGAGTCATCGCCAATGGCACTCATGACGAACTGCTTAAGAACTGCCCTGCGTACCGCGCACTGCAGCAATCACAGATTTCAATGCGTGAGGCCGCTTAATTGACTGCCGAAGTATTTGATTGCAATCGATCGGGCACAGATTCGTGTTCGGTCTGCGTCTGGCGATTTCTGGATGGTAAGGCCGGACATCGAAATCAGGTTCTCGGACTGACCGATGCTATTGGTCGTATCGTGCAGGTGGATTGCCACGACATCGACGTATCGCGCGCTCTAAGCGGAATCAAGAGCCTGCTTCCTGGCCGCCTGAGTGCCCTCGATGACCTGCCGATTCCCGCTTTGCTGGTCGGAGCCGGTCATACCACACATATTCCGATGCTGGCTTCAAGGCGCCGATACGGCGGCAGGACGATTGTCCTGATGAAGCCCAGTCTGCCATTGTTCCTGTTTGACCTGTGCCTAATCCCTGCCGCCGATGAACTGAAGCGTGGTCCGCGAAACGTTATCATCACCGAAGGTGCGCTCAATCGAGTTCAACCCAGTCAGACTCTGGAGTTACAACGAGGGCTGATACTGATCGGTGGATCGTCCTCGCACTTCGGCTGGTCTGACCACGACGTGCTGGTTCAGGTGAAGTCGGTGATTGAAAGCAATCCGCAGATTGAATGGACGCTCACGACATCAAGGCGAACGCCTATGTCATTTGTTGCCGCCTGGCAAGCCTCCGGTTGCCATGGCCAGATGGTTCCCGTTGATCAAACCGGTTCCGACTGGTTGCCCAAACAATTACAGTGTTCAGCAACTGTCTGGGTTACCAGGGAGAGCGTCTCTATGATTTACGAGGCTCTGACGTCAGGAGCTGCCGTGGGAATTTTTAAGCTCCCCGAACTCCGAACGTCACGAGTCACGCGCGGCATCGATTCGCTCGTCGCCCGCCACCTCGTCACTCCCTTCGCTCAATGGCAGGCATCGTTCTCCCTCGAGGGCTCAGGGCATACACTCAACGAAGCACATCGGTGTGCGGAACTTGTGGCGCAGATGTTTCGGCTGCAGTCTGACGAGTCGGTAGTTAACCAGCGACGTGTTGCGTAACGCTGTCGAAAAGGGTCTGCCGTATTCTAACCGAGAGTCAACGCATGAACTTCATTCCTTCGAATGCATCTGGCTTTGTTCCCGCGTCACATGAAGATCCTATGAATCCGGGAGTTCTCAAGCGTGTAATCGCGACGCAGAGAGATTTTCAGGCGGGCCAGGTGCAGATGCTCAACTGGGCTCAGTTGCCCGTCGGTTCGTCGTTTCAGCCGCACTACCATGAAGACATGCAGGAAGTATTTATATTGTTTAGCGGCGTAGTTACCATGAAGTGCGGCGAACAAACGGTGACAATGCGGTCTGGTGATACGGTGATCGTCAATCCTGCTGAGATTCATCAGATGCAGAACGTCGGTGACGTTGTTGCCGAATACATCGTGTTCGGGATTTCTGCTCAGAAAGGTGGACGGACGGTTGTGGTGACGTGACGGCTACCGTTGTAATACTTCGACAGTAGGATGGACATTCCTGTCCGTCGTCAGATCAGCGGAAAAGTCAGCACAAGAATCGCTGGTCCGACAAAGAGTTTCGACGTCATACTCGGAATACTCGGACAAGAATGTCTAGGCTAATGGAATCGCACTCGACTCGGAGAGTCAAGCTACAGGAATCACATCATGCCCATCAAAATCACGGCCTTCGAAGCATTCGACATTCGCTTTCCAACCTCGCAGCATCTGGACGGTTCGGATGCGATGAATCCCGATCCGGACTACTCGGCCGCCTACGTTGTACTCCACACAGATTCGGCGGATCGCTGCGGCTACGGAATGACGTTTACGATCGGACGCGGCAATGAGATCTGCGTTGCGGCTATCCGTTCGCTCGCGACGCTGCTGATTGGCCAGACCGTCGAATCGCTGATGGCCGAACCCGTGACTTTGTACCGCAAGCTCACCGGAGACAGTCAGCTGCGCTGGGTGGGTCCGGAAAAGGGCGTGATTCATCTCGCCGCCGCTGCCGTGATCAATGCGGTCTGGGACTTGTGGGCTCGGATACTGAACAAGCCTGTCTGGCAGGTCATCTGCGATATGTCGCCCGAACAATTTGTGGCAAGCGTTGACTTTCGCTATCTCACAGATGCACTCACGCCAAATCAGGCCGTGGAATTGCTTGATCGTCACACGGCGACGCGCGCGAAGCGAATCGAAGAGTTGCGAGGCATCGGCTATCCAAGCTATACGACATCCGCCGGATGGCTGGGGTATTCGGACGAAGCCTTGAAGCAGAAATGTATTGACCTAAAGGCGCGGGGCTGGCGTCATTTCAAGATCAAGGTCGGGCGGGACCTGGACGACGATCGCCGGCGATGCCGCGTGTTGCGTCGCGAAATGGGCGATGACGCTCATATGATGATCGACGCTAATCAGGTTTGGGACGTGCCGCAGGCGATCGAATGGATTCGCGAACTGGCTCCGTTTCGTCCGTGGTTTGTGGAAGAGCCGACGTCGCCGGATGATATTCTTGGACATCGCGCGATCGTGGAAGCCGTCAAGCCAATTCGCATTGCCACTGGTGAAATGTGTCACAACCGGATCATGTTCAAACAGTTCATGCAGTGCGGTGCTCTGCAGGTTTGTCAGTTGGACTGCTGCCGTCTGGGCGGCGTCAACGAGGTCATGGCTGTGCTGCTGCTGGCGACACGATTTGGCATCCCTGTGTGTCCTCATGCCGGAGGTGTGGGACTTTGTGAACACGTCCAGCACGCAAGTATCGTAGATTATGTCTGCGTGTCAGCGTCAATGGACGATCGTGTGGCCGAGTATTCGGACCATCTGCACGAACACGTTTGCGATCCGGTCGTCATGAAGCACGGTCGGTACATGCCGCCGTCCGCTGCCGGTTACAGCGTGCAGTTTACGGAAGCTGCGTTAATGCAGTTTACGCGGTGAATTTCCAATTCACCTTTGCTAAAAGCGGTGCAGAACAGTTCTTGTAATTCTCATTGGACTTATGTTCCTGCTGCTCGCTGGCGAAACCATTCCGCCGTGATCCGCAGGCCGTCGGCGACAGTCACTGTCGGTCCCAGAAGTTCGGTAATTCGGTCGGCATCCAGCAGAGAACGTTCCACGTCACCGGCACGACGGTCGCCGTATCGAATCTCGCTGTTGCTCGAGAGCGTCGAGCGAATATGCTCTGCCAGTTGCAGCGTATTGGTCTCGCAACCTGTCCCAACATTCAGCACACGTTCAGGAATCTGTCCCTGCAGGGCGGCGATATTGGCTTTCACAACGTCGGCAATGAATACATAATCGCGAACGCAGCCTGGATCTCCGACAGTCGTGCGAGCGAACACGCTCACCGGATCATTGGCCAGCATCCGATTACAGAAGATTGCCACGACGCCAGCTTCGCCATGCGGATCCTGTCGAGGACCATAGACGTTGGCATAACGCAAGACGGTGAAATTTAGACCATGCTCGTGGCGAAAACAGTCCAGATATTTCTCGATGGCGAACTTGCTGCAGGCGTAAGGACTGAGGGGCAACGGAATGGTTGAAACCGACGCTCGTGTACCATCGGGGACTTCTCCATAAATCGCACCGCCGGTGCTGGCAAATACCAGATGTCCGACTTTGTGATTGACGCAGGCCTGCATCACATTGATCGAACCAATGATGTTGATCGATGCGTCCTTCTGCGGTTCGCGAACACTCACGGCGACACTGGCCTGAGCCGCCTGATGACTGACGGCGGTAGGCTTGAAACTGGCAAAGGCGCTGTCGATACTGGTGGCATCCTGAATATCGGCCTGAAAAAACTCGGCGGCATCGGGAACATTTTCCCGTCGCCCGCTGCTAAGGTCGTCCAGCACTGCAACTTTCCAGCCAGCTTCGATGGCCTTATCCCCCAGGTTACTGCCAATAAATCCTGCACCGCCGGTAATCAGAAGTCGCATGGTTCGTGGTTCCGCCTGTTCAAAAGTGCTCAACGTCCTTCAGCCAGTATACTAGCCGAAAATCGTCCAATACCGCACACAAGGCTTTGAATACGCCGGGGCTCGATCGTGGCAACGTTCGAATGAACCCGGTGGCAGTGATTCGGACGATTATTCAACGCTGTAACGAGGTGCTGCACACATTGCGCGAGGTATTGATCAAAAATCCCACGCCAGTCGCATGCCGAAGCCTGAGTAGTCTCCACCGCTGATGTTTCCCCCGGATGGGGTCCCACGGTTGTCCAGTGCCGTGTAGACATAGTTGCTCTGAATTTTCATGTTCGGATTGAGGAACCAGTTCAGGCCCAACGTCACGTCATCCACACGACCACCATCCATCCCGGAGTTCTGGAGATTCGACGTACTGTAACGGGCACCAACCTGCCACGCTCCACAGCCACACTTCGAACCCAAATTGTCATGCGGAATGACGCGCCCGAATGCCCCTGTCTTCTTTTCGTAGTCGCGATGTTCTCCAGTCAGAAAGTAGAGTGCTTCCGCGTACCAGCCGTGAAAGAAGACTGTTCCCAGTTGAGTACCGTCCGAAGCACTGGCGCCGTTGCCGATGCTGTTTCGGTTCCAAGCACAGGTGTATTCGGTCTGGATCAACAGTGAATCCAATTGGAGAACCCATTCCAGCCCGCCAAAATCCACTTCGCTGGTGGTAAATGCACCCGTATTTGCCAAGACCGGGTTCAGGGCCCCGGGGCCGTTTCGCAGAGATGCACGCGTTCGATACCGAGTTTTTCCGTCGTTTGGATCACGCATGCTTCCCGCGACACCAAGATGCATCAGATATTTACCTTCATCTTCGTACCACGGAAGATAAGAGACCCGACTTGTCCAAGCATACTCGTTGTCACCGATGCCATACGCAAAGACGTTGGTGGAATTTTTGAACACACCAGTTGACCACGTTCCACGGTCATCGTCACTCCAGTTGTCATAGAACAGAATACCAGGCGTAAACCCGTTGTTGAACGCACCATAAAAGAGATCTTGATTGAAGGAGCGTTCCATGAAGTTTAAGTACCGACTGCTCGTCAGATGTTCAAATCCGATAGGTTCCTTGACGTTGCCAACTTTAATATTGCCGACCAATGGGACTTCACGGAAATTGACCCACAAGTCTGTCGGGGCGGTCACATGAGCTACATGTTTTTCATCACCAATATTAACGTCGGGATCTGCATTCAGGCTATTGACGAAATCGTACTCAGTACACCAGTCTATCGTGCCGTACATCGTTCCATCCGCCCGCAACCGAGCGCGGCGAAAGTTCGTAGAGTCGGAACTCGCTTGGTTCGCCAATACAAAAGGAGCGTTGTTATCCTGCAATGACACAAAGTCAAACTGCACGCGACCGCCGACATGATACTTAAACTGTTTGTCCTTTGTGGATGCTTCCCAGCCGTTGTTCCACTTGCTGCTGAACGCCAGAGGATCTTCTTTCTTGTGCTCTTTGGCATCCTCTTTTTTGTCCACCGTATTCGACAACTCAGACATCTGGCCAACGAGCACGTCTTTTGAGGTTTTTACCGCGTCTAGGTCTTGGCGGAGTTGTGAATTCTCAGCTTCAATCGCATCTAGACGATGCTTGAGGTCATCCAAGTCGTCCGCGGCGGCGGGTAGAGTAAATGCTGCAGCCATGAGTCCCACGATCACACGCTTCCATGAGTATCGGATCATAACTTTTTCCTGCTTACGAGGCCCGTTGCTCAAAAACAGCGCCGTACAACGGTTGCTTATTTTTTGATTGGATAAATTGTGCCTAATGTTCGCTAAGGATGGCGCGTTCATTCGCTGCGACCGCTCCAACCACACCTGAATTAATAATTCAGTCATGCCTTTTGATCGGTTGTGCACAACTTACCAAATGATCAGGCTGTATAATTCTTAACAATCGCGAGTTGTGTGCAGTCAAGCTGTGACGGAAGTTCCGTTTGTGGCGATTGTGCTGCGGCAGAAGCTGCTGCTACGGTGGAACCATCGTCTGTACGATGGACATTCATGTCCGTCGCATGGCCATAAAACACTGTCGAAGCGAAGGTTGTTTTGATGTGACAGCCGTTCGACCATGTGACGGTGCCTTGCCAATATCTCGGACATGAATGTCCAAGCTACAGGAATCGCAGAGGAGTACAATCTATGCTTGGATTACCACGGCGCTGGCCTGGCCGACACGGGTGACGCTCGTTTTGAGGAACAGTCCATTGGTCGTTGTCAGATGTTCTCCATGCACAACGTTAAGCGGCTGCTCAGCGTCTGGAGTCGCGAAGTTCAGCGTCTTCGGAACGACGCCATGCTGCGCCGCCAATAGTGAAGCCGCGATTTCGCACAGCGCGGCACCGCTGCCTGAGCTTCCCATGTAACTCTTGAATGCTGTCACCGGGACTTCATCTATACGATCGCCAAGGAGGCGGCGGATCGCGGCGGCTTCGTAGCGATCTCGAGCCGGGTGACCGCCAGCCGATGCGTTGATGTGTCCCAGATCCTGAGCGGAAACGCCCGCCCGTGCCAGTGCAGCTGTCGCAGCGTTGACGATAGCAGCCGCTTCGTCCGGATGGCCTTCGCGACTGGATACAGTACTTGCACCACACCCCAGGACGGTTCCCAGAATCTTCGCACCGCGGGCCTCAGCGTGGCAGCGAGCCTCCAGGATCAACGTACAAGATGCTTCGGCCAGCGCCTCGCCGGTACGATGCGCATCGAACGGACGCACGCGGGTTTCTGCAGGACCGTCCGCCAGAATATCCCAGTGACTGTTGTGACATGATTTCACAGCGTGCAGGCGAGTCCCTGTTACGCCGGTCACCATGACATCGGCGCGATCACGACGAATAATGTTGGCCGCTTCCGCAATCGCTAAACAACCTGACGCTTCATCCTGAGTGATCGAATTGTTCGGCCCGCGTGCATCCAACGCAATACCGATGTGACAGCCTGGCATGTTCGGAAGATAACGCAGCAGCCACAAAGGCTCCATGCCCGACATCCCCTGATCGCCCCAGCGATCATAGTCGAACTGAGGCCGACCGTTCTGCTCCGACATCGATTTCAGTGCCGCACCGATCAGGACTTCCGGTGGACTAGACATCAGATTCGCACCAAAATCCACGCCGATGCGGTCAGGCGACACGGAGCCAGGCGCAAGTCCGGCATCTTCCATCGCCTGCAGCGCAGCCGCGACACCCATCTGAATCTCACGACACATCACCTTCAAACTCTTGCGCAGTGTCTTGAGATGCTGTTTCTTTGTTGTCTCGTCATTGAAGTCACTGACTTCTCCGCCAATGCAGCCAGGTGTGCCAACGTACGAAAGCAGTTCCACCCGCTTGAGGCCAGTTCGGCCATCTGCGATGCTTGCCCAGAATGCATCGCGCCCGATTCCCAGCGGCGAAACAATGCCGATGCCGGTGATGACGACGTCACGAGGAGAATTTTGCGACATGAATGTACTCAATGGAGAATCTGTTCTGGTGCAGCTTCACTTCGGAAGCCGACACGCATCATTATTAACACACTCGCACCGATTCCAAATTGGCGCTGGAACAATCAGCTTCCTGTGCGGTGCATACCGATCGATGCTGATCGGCAATTCGGCGTGGCAGTTTAGCAGGCTGAGAATCGCAATACTGCGCGGTCGCCGTATTTTACAAGAACCAATGCCGAGTCGGAATCAATCCCGCTGTCTGGGTGGCCTGTAAGAGGATCTTGCAGCGGAAAGACGCAGAAAGACATTGAAAAACACAGCATTTCGCTCAATAAATGCCCTCTTGCGGGAAAACCACCAACTCGATAAACTATGGAGATAGTTTCTCATAGGCATTCCGAGTGTGGAATTTGGCGGCAATGTTCGTGGGGGTGGTGCGTCGCGAGCGGTGTACCGGCGGTGCCTGCCTCTAGCGGATTGGCACTGATCGCCAATGACGAACTTCCTATTTGCAATGAAAAAACCGACGGCAAGTGCGGCACACCAGCCTGAAGGAACGGGCAACATGATTAGCGAACGTATGGCAGTCGAAGGCCAGTGGCTGTTTCGACATCGCGGTGTGCTTCCCGCGCTGCTGCTCATCCCAGGGGCGTGGACGCTCAGCCATTTTGAGTTTATGGGAGGAAACCCGGCATGGCAGGATGCTTGGGACTGGATGTGCTTTGGGATTTCTGTGTTTGGCCTGATCGTCCGAGCCAGCACAGTTGGGTTCGTTTGTGATGGAACATCGGGACGCAATACGACAAGTCAGCGCGCCACTGAACTCAATACGACCGGATGGTACTCCATCTGCCGCAATCCGCTGTACCTTGGCAATTTTTTGATTATGCTGGGCATCATCATGGTTCCGGCCAGTATCTCTCTGGTCGCGTTTTGCTGCTGTTCGTTCTGGATCTACTACGAACGTATCATTGCGGCGGAAGAATCATTTCTGCACGGCAAGTTTGGCCAACCATTCGCTGAATGGGCGCGCGCGACGCCCGTCTTCTTCCCGCGACTTCATGGCTGGAAGTCCCCTGCCAAATCGCTTCGCTGGCGCATGGTGCTGCGGCGCGAATACACTTCAGTGCTGTTGATTGGCATCGCCTTCTTTCTGCTCAATATTTTGGAATACGCAATCGCCGAACACCGTCTGCAGTTAGAACCGGAATGGGCCATTATGTTCGCTGTCAGCGTCGCCATTTACCTGACACTGCGTTCATTGAAGAAATATACGAAGCTGCTGCAGGTATGAAGGATCTTCAACACATCCGGTGGAACGAGCGGTTGATAGGCCGCGCTGGCTCACCCTGAACGCTGCGAAAATTGTAGGCCATCGCTCATATTGTTCGTTGGTCCCGCCCCTAAAACATCACAGTCCTTCGGTAGTTTTTTCGGCAAAATTTCATCGTTCGCACTAAATTGCGAAGACAATTCCGCCGCTGAAGCGAATCAATTCCTCATTCCCGATGATTGATCCGCCCTACCCCATTTCTGCCGACTGGACGACTTCCGTATGTTGTATTTCGCATTTCGCTCAGCATGTATTCGGCTGCTGGCTCTGACAATGTCCCTGGCGACTCTTTTTCCTCACGTCGCCCACGCTCAGTTGCAGGGGGAAATTGCCGACAAGCCGATTGCGGTTGGCTATGCACGCGATGTAACTCCCAAACGGATGATCGACTATGTGCTGAAGCTGACCGAAAGGCTTGAGATCGGCTCAACGTTGCGTGAGCAAATGTCGCAGGAACGAGTCCGTAGTGAGCTGGAAGGGATTCAGCCCGGCGTCGAACAACCCGTGTACGGCATCGCTTTCTATATGGTGACCGGATTAATTCCCTCGTTCGAAACCGTGAATTTTCAAACGGTGGTCGATGAAGACGACGCTCTCCGACTGTTAAACGCCGGCAAGGCAAACTACGGCGACAATGGTTACATGGAAGACCTGGGCAACGGCTGCTTCAAAACCGGATATCACTTCTCATACTCAGCCGAAATGCCCCAGGATTATGATGAATCACAGATTCCTGCTAACAACGTTCGACCGATGGGTGCCCGGAAGCACGAACAGAAGATCGTTGAAAAAGACGGCAAGAAGTTCATTGAAACATTTCAGTCCATGACAGAGTACTGTCGCGTCTTCGACAACGTTCTGTACAAAGCCCACTTCGAAGAACTGCTGGAGATGGAATTGCCCTCAGCGAATTCCGTCACCAGCAGCGTCAGCACGTCAAACGATCTGGGATTCGATGCTTACCTTGATCGGGTTCCTGTCGGTATTCGGCAGCTCGGCTGGAACATGCTCACCGCCGCCGTCGGCACGCAGCTACAGCAACATGATGATGAATCGGATACGACGTATAACATGCGACGGTCGTCGGGTGACCTTGGCCTTGCACTTACGAAGGCTGTACTGTTCGACATCGACAATTCTTCCGGCTGGATGCGATTCGCTTCTCCTGACGATGACTCATTGCGTGGTGAATTTCGCATTCGCGCTCGCAACAACAGTGAACTCACAAAGCAGCTTCCAGCAGCAGCCGGACTGAGTCAGTTTGCTCCAGTCCTGAACGATAACGCGGCTGCAACTATTCATCTGTGCGTCCGATTTCCAGAAGAAGCGCCGGCGGCCTTGCTGGCAACAGGAACCTGGCTTCAGGAAGCGATTGATCGTGAATTTAACAGTGATCCCGCGATGGTGGATGCCGCACGAATTCTCTCAGAGACAATCGCAGGCATCGCCGATCATCGCAATCTCGAGTTGCTTGCCAAAATCGGCTGGACCGAAACTTCGGGAGGAGTCTTCTACGGTGGCTTGCAGGCGAGTGAAAATCCCAAACTGCTGCACAGCCTGCATCATTTCATGACGCACACAGGCGGTGCTCCGCCGAATGTCGGTGAAATGATTACATTGTCAGAAATCGACGGACGTCCCGTGATTCGTTTCATCCTGCCACAGGAAGAAGTTGAACGATTTGCCGCCGAGATCGGCTTGCGGATCAATCATGCGTATTTGATGCACGAAGGCAGTCGATTGTGGTTTGCCGCAGGTGCTGAGAATGCGAACGACATTCTGCGACAATCCATTGATCGCTGCAACGTAGGTGGATTGGCGTATCGCACACCTCTGTTGACGGCAAATATCGATATGCAACGTTGGCTGGCGTATCCGCAGGAAGATTCGTCCGGCATCGCACCATTGCCATACTGGCTGGACGAAAACGTTTGGTGGTTTCCACCGAATCCCATGGTGGTCAATTTCATCGGTGGACTGGGTGGCGAAAGCGAAAAACCAAATCCCATCATGCAGCGTGCGTTTGATCTTGGCGGTGCGCAACAGGCTTCATTCACCGTTCAGGCGGACGAAAGTGGAATCCTTGTGCAGGCCGCAGTTGGCGAAGCCCTAGCCAATCACATGCTCGCCCGCATGATCGATGCTCAGGAGGGGATGATGAAACGCATGGAGCAGCGACAGACAGAGGCGGTAGAAGTACAGGATAAGGCCTTGAAAGAAGCGGCATCGAAGCTCCAGCCACCCCCACTTCCGAAGTAGTGCGACGTCAATGCTTGATTCTTAGGGTAGGCCGGATGATTGTTTAAGTAGGTCCTTTCTGCCGGAAAGGACGGTCTTTGGTAGGTCCTTTCTGCCGGAAAGGACTTTCGCCGCAAGGCGAACCGCCATGGGGCGCACATCCGCTCCACGTCGCCGCGTGGCCGTCCTTTCCACCGCGACTGGTCGCTGGTCGCGGCGTGCCACGAAGTCCTGCTCGGCAAGCAGGACCTACCGAAATCCGCGACTGCACACGAATAATTCCTGCACATCCGTCCGACAGTAGCAACTCGCCCCGGAATCTGCGACAACCTCGATTCCTGCCAACATATGTTTCCATCGGGCGACGTCAAAGGTTCAAAATATGAATCGACGCCACGGAGTCGTACTGGTCGCCGTGCTGGCGGTCTGCTGTACAGCCGCTGCTTTTGCGCAGTTCGGGGGTCGGCGTGGACGTTATAGAGATTTCCAGGGAGCCGACGGCCGCGTACAGCGGAACGGCGTTCCGGACTGGAAGCTTGACGAAAAATTCCAGAACGACGTCTTTACGTTCGTTCGCATCCGTTACCGTTCAATGGGTCGCTGGGGATGGCAGACGGATTACCCGGATGCGGATCTGAACTTTTCGTATCGACTGCAGCAACTCACATCGATCCATACGGATCCGGACGGCATCATCATTGAACTAACCGATCCCCGGCTTTTCGACTATCCGTTTATCTACCTCATTGAACCCGGCTACATCTATCTTGAAGAGGAAGAACGTAAAGCACTGAGGGCATACTTACTCAACGGCGGCTTTCTGATGGTGGATGACTTCTGGGGTGACGAAGAATGGGAAGGCTTTGAACGCGAACTGGAGCAGGTTTTTCCTGATCGAAAATGGGTGGATCTTCCGCTGGAACACCCGATATTTCATTGCGTCTATGACCTTAAAGAACGTCCTCAGATCCCGGCCATCGGATTTGCTCATCAGATGGCGAACGGCGAGATTTATTCGGCTCAGGGATATGGTACCGAAGAGGTTCATTACCGAGGCGTGTTTGACGACAACGGACGCATGATGGCATTTATTGGCCACAACACGGATCTTGGTGACGGCTGGGAACGCGAAGGCGAAGACCCGTGGTACTTCAAAGAATTCTCTGAAAAAAAAGCCTATCCACTGGGGATCAACGTCATCTTTTATGCAATGACACATTGAAAGCAGGTCAATGACCAACGACACAGAACTCACCCCGGATCGCGAACGCGAACTCATTGGGATTCTGAGGCAGTTCCGAAAACAAATCGACACTGAATTGTCCCGAGTCATCGTCGGCCAGAAGGATGTTGTCCGGCAATTGTTGATTTCCCTGCTGGCTGGCGGCAACTGTCTGATCACCGGAGCACCGGGATTGGCGAAGACACTTCTCGTCAAGTCCATCGCTCAACTGTTCGACCTCAAGTTCAACCGAATCCAGTTTACGCCCGACTTGATGCCAGCCGACATTACTGGTACTGAAGTTCTGGAAGAAGACGGTGCTGGTGGCCGAGCGATGCGGTTCATTCCTGGCCCCATTTTTTCCAATGTGCTGCTTGCAGATGAAATTAACCGCACCCCACCAAAGACTCAGTCGGCTCTGTTGGAAGCAATGCAGGAACATCAAGTCACCGCAGCGGGACAACGCTACACGCTGGACGAACCATTCTTTGTGCTGGCGACGCAGAACCCTATCGAAATGGAAGGCACCTATCCGTTGCCCGAAGCGCAGCTCGACCGATTCATGTTCAACGTTCTGATCGACTACCTTTCGGAAGACGACGAAGTGGCCGTAGTCCAGCAAACAACGTCCCGAAACTTCCAGCCGATTAAGTCGCTTTTTTCCGGCGACATCGTCCGCGAATTTCATCAGGTCGTTCAGCGAGTGCCGATTGCCGATGACGTCATACGCTACGCCGTCCGCCTTGCCGCCTCATCACGTCCCGGTCAAAAAGGGACTCCCGATTTTATCAACGAACTCGTCTCCTGGGGCGCCGGACTGCGTGCCGGTCAGTACATGGTGCTCGGTGGAAAAGCGCAAGCATTGCTGGATGGCAGAGCCTACGTATCAACAAAAGACATCCAGTCCCTCGCCAAGCCTGTTCTTCGCCACCGTATTCTTCCCAACTACCGTGCAGAGGCTCAGGGGATCACCGTTGATTCGCTCGTGGACCAACTGCTAGCGTGTGTTGAACATCCCAAAAACGAAGCGGTGGCGTGAAGAGGAACGAGGACTGAGACGTATTTCATTCCGACCCGCTTGCTCGCTACTGTTCCCCTGAAAACTGCCGGCTGAAAACTGACGACTCACACCATGTCCATCACATCACTTGCAAGCCTTACGATCGGTGACCCCACCTGGATTCTTCCGGCCGTGGCGGTGGCGATCTTCGGAGTGCTGCTGATCCTAGTGCTGAACCGGGAACGACTGGCATGGTCACCGCTTGGGCCCATCCTGAGGATCGCGGGTTGGCTTTTGTTGTGCATTTGCCTGATCAATCCACTCTGGAGCAGTTCGCGACCTCGTTCAGGTGCGAACGTCATGGCGGTTGTCGCAGACATCAGTCGAAGTCATCTTATAACGACGGGCGCTAAAGGAGAAACGCGGGGAGACGCATTTGCGGCGGCTCTAATGAACGGTGAAACGACGGAACCCGTCGGCTGGTTGAATCAACTTGGCCAAGATTTCGCACTACGACGCTACACCGTGGCCGATCGATTGCAACAGGTCGATCGCTTCGAGCCCGTGGAATTCAACGGCACGGCCTCCGGTTTGCAAACTGCCTTGCGACAACTGAAGCAGCGGTACGAAGGACAACCGCTCGCAGGTATTATTCTGCTGTCTGATGGAATCGCGACGGACGCCACCGGGTCATTGGATGAACTCGCCGGCATGCCGCCCGTGTTTCCAATTCTGCCACCGGAGGGCGCCTCACAGCAAGACGTCGCAGTCGGAACGTATTCCGTGACGCAAACGGCCTTCGATGACGCACCCGTGACGATTCAGGTTCAACCCACAACCGTCAACGTGACTTCGGGACAAGTCGCCGTGACTCTGTTGGATGCCGCAGGTACACCGATCGAGACACAAAGTCGAGCGGTCACTGATCCGTCTCCGCTCAAGTTTCGTCACCGTCCGAAAGAGGCTGGCACTGTCTTCTATCGACTGAAGGCCGCACTGAAAGATGCCTCAGGTGCTGACGTCACAACAGAAGCAACAGTGGCCAATAATGAACAGCTTGTCGCCGTTGAACGCAGCACCATGCTGCGTCGAGTTCTCTATGTTTCCGGTCGACCAAACTGGGAATTCAAGTTTCTGCGACGGGCCGTCGAAACCGATCCGCAGTTGCAGATGGTGGCCCTGATTCGCATCGCTCGCAAAGAAGCGAAGTTCGACTTTCGTGGCCGTGAGGGAGAATCGTCGAATTCGTTTTTTCGCGGATTCGACAAAATAGATTCGGAGACTGTCGAAGAATATGACGAACCAGTTCTCGTGCGTGTTGGAATAAAAGACGACGAGGAACTTCGCGGTGGCTTCCCTGAGAAACCAGAAGACCTGTTCCAGTACGACGCCATCATTTTGGACGATCTCGAAGCTGATTTTTTCCTCGCCGATCAGATGAAACTCGTCTACGACTTTGTGTCGCGGCGTGGTGGCGGCCTGCTGATGATGGGTGGCCAGGAATCGTTTCGACAGGGCGAATTCGATCGCACGCCGATAGGTGAAATGTTACCGATCGATCTCAGCCGCGACATGAAATCGCCCGAATCCGGAGTGCGTCTGAGCCTGACTCGTGATGGCTGGCTTCAGCCGTGGGTGCGGTTAAGGTCTGATGAAGGAGCGGAGGGAGAACGACTGAAATCGATGCCCGATTTTCTGACGCTGAACACAGTAGCGTTTGTACGTCCCGGAGCTGTCGTGATGGCGGAGGTACAGGATGCGGACGAAAATCGCTGGCCAGCTCTGGTCGTTCAGCGATTCGGTAAGGGACGAACTGCGGCCCTGTGCGTCGGTGATTTCTGGAGATGGCGACTGAGCAACGGACTGCGGAAACTTCGCGGTCTTGATGTGCCCGCGACAGACGCTGACTTGGACAACGGTTCGGCGGATCCGCACGGCGCACCGACGGAAGATTTGGCGGACCATGCCCGCGCAAGTCGGCAAATGATACGCTGGCTGGTCGCGGACGTACCGAAACGCATGGATGTTGTAGTCAAGGAAGAACCATCGCTCGGTACAGGATCGGTCAAAATCACCGCATTTGTGCGAGGCACGGACTTTGAAGCACGCGAAAATGCTGACGTAACGTTTTCGGTCGTCGGACCGGATGGACAGACATTCGAGCTCACGGGCGAACCATCAGACTCTGCTGCCGGACTCTTTGAAACCTCGATCGCTGCCAGCCAGCCCGGTGCATGGCACGTCTCAGTCACTGCGACCGCTTCTGATGACGCTGCGTCGCCGCCGTTGTTCGCCGCGACAGGCTGGGCCAGTCAGCCGGATCAAAAAGAAATGAAGTCGATACAAGTCGATCGGCAGTTTCTGGAACAGTTAGCAAAATTGACTGGCGGTCGCACTGTACCGTTGAGCGATCTGGAAAATTTCATCAGAAGTCTGCCGCAACGCAGTGCTCCGCTGGTCGAGACCTGGTCATGGCCGATCTGGCATTCGTGGTGGATTTTCCTCGTCGCCATCGCCTGCCTTGCTACCGACTGGACGCTCCGCCGTCGAAAGGGGTTGCCATGATCCGCAGTTTTCAATTGGCCATCCGTTCTGGCGAGCGGTGGGCGTCAGCCATCCGGTACATCGTCTGCCTGACATGCACGTTTCAAGCCGCCGAGGCCCAAGAACCCGCGCCATCCCCCGCGCGGCAGCAATTGATCGTCGTCATCGGAGCTCCCGGTACGGACGAATATCGAACGACCTTCGAAACCTGGGCAACTCGCTGGAAGGTCGCAGCAGAACTTGCTGGTGCAGACTGTACGGTAATCGGCGAGTCCGATCACTCAGCGTCCGATCTGGAGAAACTCACGTCAGCAATTGCCGCTTCCCTTGCAGTCGAAATGACCGAACCGCTTTGGATCGTGTTCATCGGGCACGCCACATTTGACGGGCGGACTGCAAGTCTAAATCTCAATGGGCCTGACATTTCTGCGGAAAAGATAGCAGAAATACTACGGCCTGCAAAGCGGCCGATAGCCTTCATTGCCTGTGCATCGTGTTCGTCACCATTCATCAACGCCCTGTCTGCACCCGATCGTGTTGTGATTAGCGCAACAAAGGACGTCAATCAGCTTCAGTATTCCCGCTTCGGCGATGCAATGTCTCAGGCGATCGGCGGACTGGATGCCGACATCGATCGCGATGGCCAGACGTCTCTGGTGGAAGCATGGCTGTTCGCATCACGTCGCACGGCGGAGTTCTATTCCACCGAGGGACGATTGGCGACTGAACACGCACTGCTTGATGACAACAGCGACGGCAAAGGAACACGAGCCGAAGTCTACGAAACCGATCGATTGAAAACGAATATCGACAACACCGATCAGCTCGACGGTCTCCTAGCAGCACGCTGGCATTTGATCCGCAGCAACGAAGAACGTCGCCTCACTTCAGAACAACGCCAAACACGCGACGATCTGGAACAGCAACTTGAAGAGTTACGACGACGCAAGGACAAACTTTCCGAAGCCGAATACCTGCTGCAATTGGAAGCCGTCCTTGTTCCGCTTGCCCAGCTCTATGAATCGCTCGATGCGCCCGACCTACCAACTGAGACGCAAAAAAAATAAGTCCCATACGACGTATGGGACTTATCTGTATTTGCACACACAACGCGAGTGAGCGAGCCGCTTATCGAACTCGTGGACTTCCAGCTTCGTCCGATTTTTGTTTTTCCGCCTCGCCTGATTTTTCGCGAACGCGGCCTTCGGCGGTTGCCATCAACAACTGGCCTTCTTGAATATTGTTTGAGTTGAAATAGTATTCGACACTCAGGATGCCGCGAACATGCTTCGCAGCGAGATCTTGCCAACTCATGTTGTCTGTGCGCGTCCAGATTGCAGCCTGAGCTGAATGCTGGTTGACGCGACCTGTGCCGACCATGCGAATGAGTTCGGCGAGAATTGGATCGTCCGTGTATTTGTCAACTGGCACGAGCTTGTATTCAAGTCGCGCGGACGGATCAGGCTTGCCATGATTCAAACAGGCTGACACGTAGGGAACGCGCACTGTACGTTCCGGTGGAATCGAAAAGAACCCCCCACCACCGCCTTGGCCTCCACCGCCCATGCCTCCACCACCACCACCCATGCCTCCACCACCCATGCCTCCACCACCACCACCCATGCCTCCACCAGCATTTTGACTTCCACCTCCGCCACCCATACCTCCGCCACCCATACCTCCGCCACCCATGCCTCCGCCGCCCATGCCTCCGCCGCCCAATTGTTTCAGGACCTGAACGGCCACAAACGCGTCCGGAAGCTCGACGGTGATCGGTTCCTCAGTGGTGTTGGTCACCAAGAGAAAACCGCCATTGGCATCTTTGGGGACAAATCGAGTTTCAAGCTGGCCGTCTTCCATGCCTTTAAAAAATTCGACCCTTTCCGCAGACGGATCAAACTTCGGCTTGGTGATCACAGGCTTGCGAGCTTCTGCCGGTTTGGAGCCTGCCTCAGACACTGAAGTCGATGCCATCACGCTGGCAGCGACTCCTAGGACAAGCAACGAGGCACTGAGAATCGAATGGCGTAGGTTCATCAAAACACTCCTGACCGCTGCGAGGTAAAGGGAATCAACTTCCGAACAGCCGGGAGTCAACTGCCGCGTTTCACAAGAAAACGCAATATCTCGGCAGGGACCAGCTAGTTTATCGCAGTTTTCGGAGTGATCACAACAAAAAAGTCTCCTACTCTCAGAAACTCTGTCGCTAACTCCTCCCGCAAATCCGACAACGCGATTACTTGCGGATCTGCCGAATCGGCGAATTCAGCAAGGCAAATGGGCTGTAGCAGTCAGAACAGCTAGATTTTTTCCTAAAAATCAGCACAACTGCAGATCGACAGGCTTCGTTCAGAACGCACATGTCCATAACCCTTGCAATCCGTGCGTCCATGCCCGAAGAATAAAACAAAATGCCCACTTTCGCAGACGATTTACTGAATACTTACTTTTTGCACGGATTTAAACAATTGCGTTGCATCCTCGTCGAATTTCCAAAATCCACCATTTGATTTTTCGCGCCCTCGCCGATAAATTGGCAACAGCGGACGATTAGCTCAGTTGGTTAGAGCGCCACGTTGACATCGTGGAGGTCGTTGGTTCGAGCCCAATATCGTCCATTCTTAAACCCTTATCAGGCAACAGGTTACGACATCAGGAAAAGTGGTGTAAACGCCGAAAACAAAGTGGTGTAAATTCTGGTGTAAAAAGGGATTTCAGAACTTCTGAAGAGCCTCTCAAGATTTTGGGAGGCTCTTTTTTTGTTTTCGACTCAATGATTTGTGGTTCGAGTTGTTGATTGCAGCACCCTTGACCCAATTCTGGGGACGGCAACACAGGCTTCCGAATCTGCGGCGTTCCATCGCTCTCATAGCCACTTGAATCGACCGCCCTGCTCCATTGATCTTGGAGCAATTGAGGCACAGTGCTGCATGGGAAACTGAGCCGCTCTGCTCTCCATCGCCGCTCCACAAAAACGGACTCCGCTTCTGGACGCCCGCTTGCAAATCAAATCCGCCAAGCAAGCACTCTCCAGAACGGAAACCAAATGGACAATCCTCGCCCCTCGTATGTTGCTGGTCAAATTGCCAAATATCTCGGCATCACTGCTGGAAAGACCAACGGCAATCCTGTTGGCATCCTGACTTTCCGACCGCACGTCACATCACCTCAGCCAGTCAACTTGATGATTTCGAGAGCCCACCTTATGAGGCTTCGGGAAGACATCGACGCTTTGCTTGCACGCTCTGCCATCCTCAAAGACGGCGACTCACCAGAAGTCACACTGGCCGAGATTGAGGCCATCCACGAACGCCTTG
>CANJQC010000094.1 GCA_947476295.1 Planctomycetaceae bacterium
GGCATGGCTCCGACGCTTCACTTTGTCCTTGCTGAAACAACATCCCGGCAAGGACAGCCTCGCCATGAAACGAAGAATCTGCGGCTGGAATGATGACTTCCTGATGCAAGTCCTTGGTATCAAAGCTATTTAGTGTGCGCTGGCCTTGGACATCATCACCTTTGTTCGCGGGTGGCCGAGTGTCGAGAGGCTGGTGCGTTTCACCTCAAACGGCAACGCGCCGTCATACACGAAGCCCGTGTCGCCTTCGGCGCAGCTTACGGTCACTATCTGGCCGTCCTTGAGCGCCTCTGTGCCGTGCTCCGTGCCGACAATGGCCGGCACACCAAGTTCGCGGCTGACGATCGCGGTGTGGCAGGTGCGGCCACCACGGTTGGTGATGACGGCGGCGGCTTTTTTCATGATCGGCTGCCAGTCGGGGGCGGTCTTGTTGGTGACGAGCACTTCACCATCCTGAAACTGGCCGATGAATTGCGCACTCTTGATGACCCGCACCCGCCCCGTGGCGATCTTATCGCCCACACTTCGTCCGCTTGTCAGTACCTGACTGCGCTGGCCCAATTTCCAAGACTCGAGTACATATCAGGCGTTTTTCGGGACTGCACCGTCTCGGGTCTCGCCTGGACGATGAACAGTTCGCCGGTATGACCGTCTTTGGCCCACTCCAGATCCATCGGAGTTGGCTGGCCACGCTTGGCCGAATAATGATCTTCAACAATGCAGCCCCAGCGTGCGAGCTGCAGCACCTCGTCATCGGTCAGCGCCAGTCGCGAGCGATCGGCAGGCGATACGGGGACGTTCTTGACCATTCTTTCCGCCTCCCACGTCATAAACGAGGGAGAATTCTTTGCTGCCGACGACCTTTTGGAGAATGGGGCGGTAGACGGACTTCGCAGATGAAATGGCGGTACGCCTCTGCCGTGATGGCAAATCCATCGGGCACTTTCACTCCCTTGCCGGTAAGTTCACGCACCATCTCACCCAGCGAGGCATTCTTGCCGCCGACCGACGGGATATCGGTGATCGTGATGCCAGCGAACCATTTAATGAATGGCGGCGGCGAAGATAAGTTCATGTCTGAGTCTGTTTCGTTGTCGAGTTGTTGATGCTGGTTCTCAGCGAAGTTCTCTCCGGAAAGGGCTTGACGCTGGCGGATTTGCTTTTATTTCCCGCTCGGCCTCCGGCCAGAAGTCGAAGCGATCTCCCGCTGGAAGTCCAGCGGCTTTCCATTCGCGATGCGCCAACTCCCGAATCGCTTTGTCAAAGGTGTCTATGCAATATTCCCGACCTGGTGGACACTCAGCCTTGTGTTGCAGGCTGTCAGCGATCGCTACAGTCGAAATGGATTCGGTGGCAGCAACATCCCGGGAGATCGCGTGACCCGATGTTTTTTTCGCCGCATTCTTGGTTCTTGTGATTGTCTTTCTCCTGAGTGAGTCAATCGAGCAATTAGCATCGTCGGCTTTGAATATCCCTTTCCGAAACACAGCGGAATTTGAGTATCGTGCTGCGTGTCGCCCGGGAACCCTACTGCGTCACGTTCAGATCAATTTTTGCCTCCAAAATCGACACGCCCTTTTTCATCTATCCCGGGGACATCGCCGTTTTTCGCATTGCCATTCATCGACAAATGACCATGCCTCACGACTCATTAGTGTCATGGACGCACAGGGTACAGACGTTGGTCATAGTTCGATGAAGCTGATAATGTTCGTGGCGCAGCGTAAGCTGTTCAAATGTCGCGCTGGTTTTTTGGATCGGGCGATGGGTGAAACATTCCTCTTTGACGGTCGCTTCTGATCATGTCACGCGCTATTGAAACTATTCGAAACATTGGCATTATCGCTCATATTGATGCCGGAAAGACGACGACGACGGAGCGAATTCTGTACTACACGGGTGCTTCGCACCGGATGGGGAACGTCGATGACGGGACGACCGAGACCGATTTCGATCCCGAGGAGGCTCAGCGGGGCATTACGATCTATTCAGCGGCAGTGACTTGCCCGTGGAAGGGATATACAATCAACATCATTGACACGCCGGGACATGTGGATTTCACGGCGGAAGTCGAACGCAGTTTGCGAGTTCTGGACGGGGCGGTAGTCATATTCAGTGCGGTGGAAGGCGTTGAGGCTCAGAGTGAAACCGTGTGGCGGCAGGCGACGAAATACCACGTGCCGCGTATTTGCTTTATCAACAAAATGGACCGTATCGGAGCGGGATTTGATCGCGTCCTGAATCAGATTCGTGACCGTTTGGACTGCAAGACGCTGCTGCTGCAGATCCCAATTGGTGCTGGGCCGTCCACAAACGCCGACGGATTCAGCGGTGTGATCGATCTGCTCACGATGAAGGCGATGTACTGGGATGCGGAATCCAAGGGTCAGGAATTTTGCTTGGAAGAGGTTCCGGACAAATATAAAGAAGACGCGGTTCTGTGGCGGTCGGAGATGTTCGACGTGTTGTCAGAAATTGACGATGACGTTATGGCGGCCTGCATGGAAGGCGATTCCGTTCCGCACGAAGTTGTGATCTCCGCAATTCGAAAGGCCACACTCAAAGGTGTGTTGCACCCCGTATTTTGCGGGGCATCGCTCGACTATATTGGCGTTCAGCCCGTGTTGGATGGCGTTTGCGACTTTCTGCCCAGTCCACTCGATCGTCCCGCCGTGGAAGGACTGATTCCCTCCGGAAAACAGGAAGGCCAGATGGCCGTCCGCAAGCCGTCGGTGGACGAACCGGTCTGCGCGCTGCTGTTTAAGGTTCAAGCGGAGGCACATGGGGATTTATACTTTGCTCGCGTGTATTCCGGCGTCTTGACCGGGAATTCCAAACTGTTGAATCCACGTACTGGCAAGAAAGAGATGGTCACACAGCTCTGGCATATTCAGTCTGATTCGCGACAAAAAGTGGAAATCGTGGAAACCGGCGACATCTGCGGTATCATCGGACCGAGGGATTCTGCGACCGGCGACACCCTATGCGACGCACAGTCACCGATCGCATTGGAATCAATTGTATTTCCGGAAACTGTGATTTCGATGGCGATTGAACCGGAATCAAGCAATGATCGCAAGAAGCTGGACGACACGCTTAAGCGGTTGGAACGGCAAGATCCAACATTTCATGTCAAATCCAATGCAGAAACCGGGCAGACAATTATTAGCGGCATGGGGGAATTGCATCTGGAAGTCATTCGCCACAGAATGGAACGCGACTTCAATCTGAAGGTGCGATTTCATAAGCCGCGTGTAAGTTATCGCGAACGATTAACCGGCGAGATCAACGTCAGCGTAGATTTTTCCAAAAATTTGCCGGCCGGAGCAATCGGATTCGGAGTTTCGTTGCTTGCGCAACAAGTCAAAGATTCGACGACAGGAATCACTGTTGATCATCAGTTGGCAACGGAGGCTATACCAAAGCCGTCGTTGCAGATTCTTCTGGAGTCAATCCAGAAAGAAGCGGAAGGTGGCGGGGTTTACGGAAACCCGATCATGGGCTTGAAGCTGACCATCACGGCAGTGAATTATCGAGACGGGGAAAGCAACGAGGTCGCCATTCGGATGGCGGCTGCGGATGCCTTTCGAAAGGTGTTGAGTGACGGCAAGATGGCTATTCTTGAGCCGATTATGTCGTTGGAGGTTGTAACACCTGAGGAATTCCTTGGGAATATTCAGTCCGATTTGAATTCTCGGCGTGCGGTGATCATGAATTCCAATCGACGTGGCGACTTGTGTGTACTTGAATGTGAAGCTCCGCTGGTCGAAATGTTCGGCTACTCAAATCAGATTCGCAGTATTTCTCAAGGTCGAGCATCGTACTCGATGGAGCCTTGTCGCTATGAAATTGCACCTTCTGCTGCGGTCCAACAGATGATGTAGCTGAAGTTTGAAAGACGTTCGGTCGAAGTAAGTGATTTCTGTTGGCTGTTGATTGACAAGATCGCAGTCGAACTTTACAATCCGCGATTCCCCGTTTTTCAGGGATACGGTTTCGTTTTACGTAACTTGTTTGCTCAAGGTGGTTTGCGGTGGCTGGTGCAGAAGAATGTATCCGGATTCGGATGGAAGCGTATGACCACTCCGTGCTGGATCAGTCTGCGGCGGAAATTGTCGATACTGCAAAACGTACCGGGGCAATTGTTCATGGTCCGGTTCCGTTGCCGACTCGTATTGAGCGGTACACGGTTCTCAGAAGTCCTCACATTGACAAGAAGTCTCGTGAGCAGTTTGAGATTCGGACTCATAAGCGGCTGATTGACATCATTCAGCCCACTGGTAAAACGGTGGATGCTTTGAACAAGCTCTCGTTGCCGGCTGGGGTTGATATTAAGATCAAGGCAACGGCCACGGCTTGAGTTTTTATTGGTTGCTGGCGGTGTTGTCTTGTCTTGGCGGGCTATTTGTGTCTGTCGTTTCTTGTTTTCTGCTCGCGGGTGCAGATTTATGTCAATTGGATTGCTCGGTCGAAAAATCGGTATGACTCAGGTTTATGACGCTGACGGCGTTATTGTGCCTGTGACGGTGATTGAGGCTGGCCCGTGTGTTGTGCTTCAGGTTCGTTCAATGGATCGGGATGGCTATGATGCTGTGCAGATCGGTTTCGGTGATCGGGCTCGGGCAAAGGCGTCTCGTTCTGTTCGTGGGCATGTGGCGGTGCTTGGTGGCCGACGGCAGTTGTCTCGCAGTATGGCGGGTGTAGCTGCAATTTCGAAAGCGGAGTGTGAGCCGAAGCGATTCGTGCGAGAGTTCCGCTGCCAAGATGCTGCACACGGGCTTGTGGTTGGGCAAGTTATTGGGCCGACACTTCTGGAGGGTTTGAAGTTCGTAGACGTGATTGGTGTGTCTCGCGGTCGCGGGTTCACGGGGGTTATGCGTCGACATAATTTCGCTGGTATGCCTGCAAGTCATGGTGCGAAGCGTGTTCATCGTCGTGGTGGTTCCATTGGTCAGAGTGCCGACCCCTCACGTGTGCTTGCTGGCACAAAGATGCCTGGGCATTACGGCTGCGAGCGGGTGACGTCTAAGAATTTGAGGCTTGTGCGGATTGATGGTGAGTCGAATGTATTGCTGGTTAGGGGTGCAGTCCCGGGCCCAACCGGTGGGTTTGTTGTGGTGCGTCGTTCTGTCAAGAATCGTATTTGATATTGGTCGGTGATTTCATGATTTCCGTTCCTGTTCGAGATATGGCCGGCGTAGAGTGCGGCACCTATGCTTTTGAGCCGTCAGAGGTATCTGATGCCATCTGCAATCAGCTGCTGCACGATGCTGTCGTGATGTACAATGCAAATCGCCGTGTCGGTGAGGTGCAGACAAAGTCGCGAGGGATGGTGTCGGGTAGTACTCGCAAGCTGTTTAAGCAAAAGGGTACTGGCCGAGCTCGTGCCGGTGCAATTCGTACGCCCGTGCGTCGAGGTGGTGGTCATGCTTTCGCAAAGAAGCCGCGAGACTATTATTACAGAATGCCTAAGAAGGCTATTCGCAAGGCTATGCGGATGGCATTGTTGAGTAAGTTTCAGGATTCGCAGGCTGTAATGCTACAGGGCTGGCAGTGTTCCGAGCCTAAGACGAAGATTGTTGCTAAATTTCTGGAAGCTGTGGGTCTGGCTGGTAAAACGGTGTTGCTTACGACAGAAGGCGTGAACACAAATGTCTGGAAGTCGGCTCGAAACATCAAGGGTGTGATGATTCTTCCGGGCTCTGACCTTAATGCATACAGTTTACTGCGGCAGCGTCATCTAGTGATCACTGTTGCAGAGATGGATCGGATTCTTGGTCGCGATGCGTAATGTGATGGTTTGTTGGCAGGTTGGGTTCAGGGTCTGGGTGATTCAATGAGTTCATTTTTTCGTAGCGGCATCACTCTCGAAGCACATCAGGTCATTCGTCGACCTCTCGTGACGGAGAAGGGTTCGCATCTTTCTGAGAAGCTGAATGCGTACTCGTTCGAAGTGCATCCGCTGGCGACCAAGACGGATATCAAGGCCGCTGTGCAGCAGTTGTGGGATGTACGAGTCGTAGCGGTACGAACGCAAACTCGGGTGGGTAAGCCGCGCCGCCACAAAACGGTAGTCGGGCACACAAAATCATGGAAAAAAGCAGTAGTGAAGTTGCACGACGAAGATCGAATTGCGTTCTTCTAGGATTGTCGTCGTAGTCTGAATGATTTTAGCCGTGTGGATATGAGTGAGTGTCATGGGGATACGATTTTACAAGCCAGTTACGCCAGGTCGCCGTGGAGCTTCCGTCAGTGATTTCGCCGAGATCACCGACAAGAGGAAGCGACCGGAGAAGGGATTGACGATTCGCGCCAAGAAGAAGGGCGGTCGCAACAACCAAGGAAAAATCACGGCTTTACATCGCGGCGGGGGTCATAAGCGACTGTATCGCAAGATCGACTTTAAACGAGACAAAGACGGCGTTCGCGGAACTGTAACGCACATTGAGTACGATCCAAATCGCAGTAGTCGCATCGCACTCGTGCATTACGCTGACGGCGAGAAACGCTATATTCTGGCACCTGAGGGGCTGGTGTCCGGGATGGTTGTGGAGAGCGGCACGAGTCTTGAACCTAATGTCGGGAACTGCATGGTGTTGGGTTCCATTCCCGCTGGAACGATGGTTCATAATATTGAGATGCAGCCGGGACGCGGAGGTCAGTTGTGCCGAAGTGCCGGTGTGGGCGCAACACTAAACGCCCGTGAAGGTCGCTGGGCACAGGTGACTTTGCCGAGCGGTGAGGTTCGTCGCTTGCCAAGTTCCTGCCGTGCCACAATCGGAGTTCTTGGGAATTCAGAACATAGCAGTATAGTGATCGGCAAAGCCGGTCGTAATCGCTGGAAGGGTATACGTCCGCGGGTTCGTGGCACTGCCATGAATCCAACGGCTCACCCAATGGGCGGTGGCGAAGGTCGGAACTCCGGTGGGCGTCATCCTTGCAGTCCTTCGGGAAAGTTGGCAAAGGGTGGGCGAACAAGAAATCGGAAGAAAGCGTCGGCCAAGGCCATCATTCGGCGTCGACGTTCAGTACGTTATGGTGAGGTCAAGTTATAGGGTTTTTGGAAGGGTGTTTGAATGGGTCGCTCGTTGAAAAAGGGTCCTTTTGTTGACCCTCGTCTGCTAGAGAAAGTTGAAAAGCTGAACTCGGCTGGGCGCAAGGAGCCAGTGAAGACTTGGGCTCGTCGTTGTACGATTTCACCGGAATTCGTTGGTCACACATTCCTTGTTCACAATGGTCGCATGCATATGAGTGTGTATGTGACAGAAGATATGGTCGGTCATAAATTGGGCGAATTTTCAGCCACCCGGACATTTCGTGGGCACGGTTCAAAAGGTAAGAAGTAGACATGGCGTCAGTACGTGCCTCTCATCAATTTGCGAGAATATCTCCTACGAAGGTTCGGCCGTTCGCGGACATGATCCGTGGGATGTCAGCCGAACAGGGTTTGAGTGCGCTCGCGTATGAGCCCAATCGCGGTGCGCGGTTTATCGAGCGCGTTCTTAAGAGTGCAATCGCAAATGCGGAAGATCGGGGAGTTCGTAATCCGGATCGGTTGAAGATTTCCGAGGCGAGGGTGGATGGCGGTCCGATGTTCAAGCGTGTACACGCCCGAGCACGCGGAATGGCTAATTTAATTCGTCGTCGTACGGCACACATTCATGTGGCTGTGGAAGCTCCGGAACTAGGTATTTCATAAGCGTTTTGCTTGAAGCAGGGTTTGTGTTATGGGTCAGAAAGTCAGGCCAACCGGGTTTCGCGTCGGAGTTATGGAGACTTGGCGGAGCCGATGGTACGCTTCAAAGCGTGAGTTTGGTGATCTGCTGCTGGAAGATCACAAGATCAGAAAGTTTGTGGCGACGAAGTATGCGTTTGCGGAGATCGCCCGAGTGGAGATCGAGCGGACAAGAGACCAGGTGGTAGTGCATATGCATACTGCCAGACCAGGGGTCATCATCGGCCGCAAGGGTCAAGAAGTTGATAAGCTCAAGGCCGAGCTCGAAGACCTGACCGGTCGGCGAATGGACGTAAAGATTGTTGAAATTACAAATCCGAACCGGAACGCTAAGTTGGTTGCGATGAAGATTGCGCAACAGCTCCAAAAGCGTGGAAGTTTCCGTCGCGCCATTAAGAAAACTCTTGATGAAGTGATGAGTTCTGGTGTCTATGGCGTGAAGATTCAGATGTCGGGGCGTTTGGGCGGTGCCGAAATGTCTCGCCAAGAGAAGGCGAGTCGAGGATCTATTCCCTTATCGACTCTACGTCGTCACATCGATTATGGTTTGGCCGAATCGAAGACGACGATGGGGATTATTGGTGTGAAGGTTTGGATTGATTTGGGCGATTATTCGAACGAGGAGACTGCAGATGGCGCTAATGCCAAAGCGGGTCAAGCATCGAAAAAGCCAAAGAGGACGTATAAAAGGTAACGCGACTCGCGGCAATACTGTGGTTTTTGGTGAGTGGGCATTGCAGTCATTGGATCCAGGTCATATTACTGGCCAGACGATTGAGGCCTGTCGAATCGCAGCCACACAGTACGTTCGCGGTGAGGGTCGGGTTTACATTCGTATATTTCCTCAGAAGCCTGTGACTGCAAGGCCATTGGAGACCCGGATGGGTAAGGGAAAAGGCGAGCCGGATCGCTGGGTGGCAGTTGTCAAGCCCGGTACAGTGTTGTTTGAGCTGGCTGGTGTGTCACACGATACGGCAAGGAGCTGTTTTCAGCGTGTGGCGCACAAATTGCCAGTAAGGGTTCGTCTGGTCGGACGCCGCCCTGAAATCTGATGTGTGTTCATTTTGAGTGTCTGAGGTACATGGAAATGTCCACGGCGACAGCGATTCGAGAGATGTCTGGCGAGCAACTGGAGCATGAGCTGCGGGAGACTCAACAGTCGTTGTTTCGGCTGCGATTGCAGGCCGCAACCGAGCGTAATGACGTTCCCAGCAACGTCAAGAAGCTACGTCGAAACATTGCTCGGATTCGTACGATTCAGCGTGAACGTCAACTCGCTCAGCCTTGATTTTTGGTATTAATTAAGATGAAAAAAACATTGGTCGGTACTGTGGCTGGATGTCAGGCGAAGACCGTGCGGGTCGAGATCGCTCGGCGAATGAAACACCCGAAATACGGTAAGATCATTCGCGGAAGGACAGTTTGTCATGCGCACGATGAAGACGGCTCGGCAAAGATTGGTGATACCGTGGAGATTTCGGAATCACCGCCTCGTTCGAGGACGAAGCGGTGGGATCTAGTCCGGGTGGTCTCTTCCGCTGCTGTGGTTGGGGAGCCTGAGATGGATGGCGGTTCAACCTGAGCGTTGCGGGCTGACTGCGATGGCTCGTGTGTACGAGTCGGGCCACCTGCTGCGTCTGGTGGCTAGGTTTTTGTTGGCGGAAACTAACATACGTTAGTCAGAATTTGAGAGTGTTTTTTTGGACACTGTCGTTACCGGCAAGGTCAGGATCGGTTTTATTCGATGATTCAGATGCAGACAATGCTCGATGTGGCTGACAATTCCGGCGCGAAGTCCGCTCGCTGCATCAAGGTGCTGGGTGGAAGTCGTCGTCGGTATGCGGGGCTTGGCGACATTGTTGTGGTTAGTGTGCAGAAGAGCCTCGCGGGAAGTGCGATACGAACTGGTTCGGTGGTGAAGGGTGTTGTGGTTCGAACCAAGAAAGCCGCGCGTCGATCCGACGGTTCTTATGTGAAGTTTGACCGTAACGCTATTGTGATTATCGACAATGACGGCAATCCGAAGGGGACTCGTATCTTTGGGGCTGTCGCCCGTGAGCTGCGAGACAAACGATTTATGAAGATCGTGAGCCTCGCAAGTGAAGTGGTTTAGTTCAAAGGTTGTCTGATTGTGAATTGGTCGCTGTTTTTGAAGAGTTGATTAAGATGGCTCGGTTGCTCGATGATTACAACAAGCGAATTGTTCCAGAGCTGCAGCAGTCGCTGGGGCGCAAGAACATCCACGCGGTTCCGAAGCTGCAGAAAATTGTCGTGAGCATGGGCGTGGGCGAAGCGGTTAACGACCGGAAGCGCTTGGACCAAGCTGCAGATCAGTTGACACAGCTCGCTGGTCAGAAGTCTGAGATCCGCAAGGCTAAGAAATCTGTCGCTGGGTTTAGGCTGCGTGAGGGTCAGCCGATAGGATGCCGTGTCACGCTGCGTGGCAAACGGATGTACGATTTTCTGGACAGATTGATTACACTCGTTCTTCCTCGGGTGCGTGACTTTCGTGGCGTTAGCCCGAAGGGATTTGATGGGCGAGGAAATTACAACTACGGTTTGAATGAGCAGTTAGTGTTTCCCGAGATTGATCCGGAAACAGTGACAAATACGCAGGGAATGAATATTACTTTCGTGACGACGGCCGAGACAGACGACGAAGGCAGAGCTCTGCTGAGGGCGTTCGGTATGCCGTTCAAGACTGAAGACTAACGCATTGTAATCGAGATTTTGGATCCGAGAATAGTCAATGGCCAGTAAAGCAAAGATTGAAAAAGCGAAGCGGAAGCCCAAGTTCAGTAGTCGCATTGAGCATCGTTGCATGCTGTGCGGACGTCCACGGGCGGTCTACCGGAAGTTTAAGGTCTGCCGTATCTGTTTTCGCGACTTAAGTTTAGACGGCTTGATCCCTGGCGTAAAAAAGGCCAGCTGGTAGAATAGAGGAATATTGCCGATATGATGACTGACCCAATTGCTGATTTGCTGACTCGAATCCGAAACGGTGTCCGCGTCGAGCGTCCGTTTGTAGATGTGCCGTTGTCAAAGATTAAGATAAGTATTGTAGAGGCTCTGACGCGGGAAGGTTTTGTCTGGGATCATGAAGTCGTGGAGGGCGACGTGAGCCAGATGCTGCGAGTGAATCTGAAGTACGGTCCCAACGGGGAACATGTGATTCAGCACATCGAACGAATGTCAAAGCCGGGTTGCCGAGTCTACGTTGGTGTCAACGAGATGAAGGATGTTAGGCAGGGGACCGGGATTTCTGTGCTATCGACGTCGAAGGGCGTATTGAGTAATCGAGAGGCCCACAGGCAGGGCGTAGGTGGTGAGCTGGTCTGTCAGGTCTGGTAGGCACTGTTGGTCAACGGGGTGTCCTGGTTGTGTGTCGAATTTGGATGGGTAGATGAGTCATGTCTCGAATCGGAAAAAAGCCTGTTATAGTGCCTTCCGGAGTGAAAGTGGAGATTTCCGCAACCCGGATTTCTGCCAAGGGGCCGGCAGGTGAGCTGAGTCTGAATTTTCACCCGTCGATGTTGGTAGCAGTCCAAGGCAGCGATGTTGTTGTGAATCGTCCTGACGACAAGCGAAGTAGTCGTGCGCTGCATGGATTAACTCGCAGCTTGATTCACAACATGGTGGCCGGCGTTGTGAAGCCGTTTGAGAAGAAGCTTGAGATCATTGGTGTGGGTTACAATGCGAACTTGGCTGGCACAAAGTTGACCCTGCAGGTTGGATTCGCGAACAAGATCGTGCTGGAAGTTCCGGTGGGTGTTAAGTGTGAAGTGCCGGACGCGACGCATGTGATTGTGAAGAGTTCAGACCGACAGGCGTGTGGTCAGTTCGCTGCGAATATTCGTGCCGTTCGTCCGCCAGAGCCGTACAAGGGCAAGGGCATCCGTTATCAGGATGAGTTTGTGCGGCGTAAGTCGGGTAAGGCGTTCGGTTCCAAGTAGCTTTTTTTACTGTTTGTTGATATTGGGTTCAGCAATGGGTGTTCGTTCTCGACTGGCAAAACAGAATCAGCGACGTGAGTACCGCGTGCGCAATCGGGTTGTCCGTGATGCACACGGGCGTCCGCGTCTGTCTGTGTTCCGTAGTAATCGTCACATGTACGCGCAGATTATCGATGATACTTTGCGCAAGACCTTGGTTGCTGCGAATACTGTGGAGAGTGAAATTGCCGGGCCCGGTGGTGTTGGCAGTGATGCCGAGGCTGCTGGTAGGGTCGGAAAGTTGATTGCCGAACGAGCTGCCAAGCTGGGGATTTTTCAGGTAGTTTTTGATCGGGGTTCATTTCGCTACCATGGTCGTGTGGCGGCGTTGGCAGATGCTGCACGTGAAGCGGGTCTGGATTTTTAATTGGTTTTTTGTGGCTGAGGTGATCGGTGTCCAGTTCAGACAACAGAAATGATTCCGGCGAGCGTGTGATCCAGATTCGTCGGTGTGCTTGCGTGGTAAAAGGTGGGCGGCGGTTCAGCTTTGCTGCTTTGGTTGTAACAGGAGACAGCAACGGACGTGTGGGCTACGGATACGGCAAGGCAATTGAAGTGCCGCTGGCTGTAGAAAAAGCCACTAAGCAGTCCAATCGCACTCAGATGTCGATACCGATTGTGGGGACAACGATTCCCCATCAGGTACTTGGCGAATATCGAGCGTCACGAGTGCTGCTTCTGCCTGCAAAACCAGGTACTGGCGTGATTGCCGGTCACTGCGTTCGGTCGGTAGTAGAGGCAGCTGGGATCACTGACATTCTAACAAAGGCTTACGGCTCAACAAATCCGCTGAATTTGGTGAAGGCTACACTAGACGCGCTGATGAAGCTGCGGACACGGGAACAGATAGAACGATTGCGAGGAGTGTCGCTGTGATTTTGAACGATGTACACGTTGGTATTGAGCCCCGCAAGAACCGTAAACGTATCGGTAGGGGTTCAGGTTCTGGACACGGCAAGACGTCAGGGCGTGGGCACAAGGGGTTTTTCAGCCGTTCGGGCTCGTCACGGCGCCGTGGTTTCCACGGTGGGCAGATGCCGCTATTTCGTCGCGTGGCCAAGCGAGGTTTCAATAACAAGTACTTTGCTCCGGATGTTGCGGTTGTCAACGTTGGTGAGTTGAATGACTCATTCGAAACGGGTGCCGAGATTACTCCGGCGTTGCTGTCGGAGAAGGGCTTGATTCGCAGCAAGTTCGATGTGCTCAAGGTGCTCGGCGATGGTGAACTGTCCAAGAAGTTTCGAATCAGCGCACACCGTTTTTCGTCCTCAGCTGAGGAAAAGATTTCGGCGTCCGGCGGGTCGTTTGAACGCATTCAGGCCGGGGCACGTTAGATTGAGCCAGCGATGGAGTCATCGCGAGATGGAGATGGACGTTGCTTGCTAAACTTCTGACTGTATTTCGAGTTCCAGAATTGCGTCGAAAGATCGTTTTGACCGGTGTTCTGCTCGCAGTGTATCGACTAGGGTTTCACATTACACTGCCGTTCGTTGATCATGAGACGGTCGGTAAGGCCGTGAGTAATGCTGCGAATGGTCGCAGTGGGATTGGCGGTCTCCTGCAGGTTGTGTCTGTCTTTTCTGCGTCCGATCTGCAGAATGGATCTGTGTTCGGGCTTGGAATCATGCCGTATATAACGGCTTCGATTGTGTTTCAGTTGCTCGCGACTGTTTATCCGCCTTTGGAGCAACTCCAGAAGGAAGGTGAATCTGGACGGCGTCGATTGAATGAGTATACTCGCTACGCAACGGTCGTTGTGTGTCTGCTGCAGAGCTTTTTTCTGTTGCGCACAATGTCCTCAGGTGGTTCGGGGCAAGCTGTAATACTGCCACAGTACGACGGATTACATTGGCTGCTGTTTGGTACACTGGTCATGACGGCAGGGACAGTGTTCCTGATGTGGATCGGTGAGCAGATTGATGCCTACGGAATTGGAAACGGGATCAGTCTGCTGATCATGGCGGGAATTTTGGCTCGAATGCCAACAATAGTTAAAAAATGGGTGGATGGGATCGTAGGCAATGGCGTTCAGATCGGCACGGAGTTCGGTATAGAGAAGCTTCTCGTCATGGTGATGGTGTTTGTCACTGTGATTGCTGTGGTAGTTTTTATTACACAGGGTCAACGAAGAATCCCGATCCAGAGCGCTAAACATGTTCGTGGACGCCGAGTGATGGGCGGAAATCGTCAGTGGTTGCCACTGCGAGTCAATCAGTCTGGCGTAATGCCCATCATCTTTGCATCCAGCTTGCTGATGATTCCTTTTTTTGTTTTTGGTCAATTAGGTCAGGCCTTCATGGGGCAGGATTCATCCGGTGGCTCTTGGTGGGCAAGCGGGCTTGTGTATCTTGGTCAATGTTTCTCACCGGGTCAGGGTTTTGTATATAGCCTCGCATATATCATTTTGATCTACTTTTTTTGCTATTTCTGGACGGCGATTACTTTCAACCCGAAGGATATGGCAGAGAACCTGAAGGATAACGGAAGCTTCATTCCTGGATATCGTCCTGGTGGTCGTACGGCGGCTCATCTGGAGCAGGTGATGTTGCGAATCACTTATGTTGGGGCTGCGTTCCTCGCTGTTGTGGCGGTGATTCCAACAATTATTTCCAATACGATTACGGGCGACTTTGTGACGGCCAGCTTCTTTGGCGGCACGGGCTTGTTGATTATTGTTTCTGTGGCGTTGGATCTTGTTCAGAAGATTGATTCTCATCTTGTGATGCGGAATTATCCGGGACTGCTTGATTCCGATAAGTAGAAGTTCTGCTCACTTGGTATCAGAATGAGCCAAAAGGTGTTACGATGAAAGTTCGGTCAAGCGTTAAGCGAATCTGTGATCACTGCAAACTCGTGCGTCGACGCGGGCGTATTTTTGTAATTTGTTCGTCAAACCCACGGCACAAACAGCGTCAGGGCTGAGTGAGAAGTTGGTTAGCGGCTGTTTGCTTCGGAGTTTTTAGATGCCTCGTGTTCTGGGTGTTGACATCCCGAATAACAAGTCAACGTATATTTCGTTGACTTACCTGTATGGGATCGGTCCATTCCTGTCGGTTCAGATTTGTTATGAACTCGGAATTGATCCTCATGTTCGCGCCGGTGAGTTGACGGAGGACGAAGTCAGCCGGATCACAAACCATCTCGATAAGAATTATATTGTCGAGGGTCCCTTGCGTCGTAAAGTACAGCAGGAGATAGGACGTTTAAGAGAGATTCAGTGTTATCGTGGCGTTCGCCATCGCAAGGGGCTGCCTGTGCGTGGTCAGCGAACAAAGACGAATGCGAGGACGAGGAAAGGGCGGAAGAAGACGGTTGCTGGAAAGAAGGGCGTGAAGGACAAGAAGAAGTAGTGTTGCTTTGGCGGTGTGGATTTGCTTTTTGTCTTTTTTGTGGTCAGTGAGAGAGTTGCGTGGCTAAAGTCAAGAAAAAAAAGATTCGTCGCAATGTGAACAAGGGCATCGTTTACATAAAGGCGACATTTAATAATACGATTGTGACGATGACAGATGCGACCGGCGACGTGATTTGCTGGGCTACTGCTGGAACGGTTGGATTTAAGGGGTCCCGAAAGAGTACTCCGTTTGCCGCTCAGAGGGCAGCGGAGACTGTCGCTGAAAAGGCGGCCAAAGTTGGAGTGCGTGAGTTGGAGATTCGCGTGAAGGGGCCGGGTGCGGGGCGTGAAAGTGCAATTACTGGGCTGCAGGCGTCCGGCATGTCGATCAAATCAATCGAAGACGTAACGCCCTTGCCGCACAATGGATGTCGGCCGCCGAAGCGTCGGCGTGTTTAATGCGCTGGAGCGTTCGTTTTTTTGATCTGAATCTTTGGTGGGGGCGGAGATGAGAATTCGTTGGCGTGGACTTGAGTTGCCAAGTCGGGTGGCGGTCGATCGTGATACGCGGACCGGGACATACGGTCGGTTTGTGGCGGAGCCCTTTGAACGAGGTTTTGGGGCCACGATTGGAAATAGCTTGCGTCGTATATTGCTTTCGAGCCTTGAAGGTTCGGCTGTAACACGAGCTCGTATACAAGGCGTGCAACATGAATTCACGACAATTCCAGGCGTTGTGGAAGATTTAACGGACATTTGTCTTAACCTGAAATCACTGGTGATCAAGAATCACAGTTCTTCCAGTAAGACGTTGCGCATCGAGAAGAGTTCGCGGGGCGTAGTGACAGGGGCCGACGTGATCTGTGACGATCAGGTTGAAGTTATTAACCGGGATCTTGTAATTGCCACAATGACCGACGACGTTCCGTTTCATATCGAGATGACTGTCGAGAACGGCCGAGGTTATGTACCGGCCACGGAACAATATCAGCACGAACCAGAAGTCGGCATTATCCCCTTGGATGCGGCATTTTCTCCTGTCAGCCGAGTGCGACATCATATTGAGGAGACGCGGGTTGGTCAGCGCACAAACTACGACAAACTGAACCTCGAGCTTTGGACAAACGGAACGATTACTCCAGAGATGGCCTTGGTTGAGGCAGCAAAGATCTTGCGAAAGCATTTGAACTGCTTCATTACCTTCCGCGAGCCGGGTCCAGAATCCGGGCCCGAGGGGGGCCTACGTGGTATGATGGAAGCCACTGGTTATTCGCCGGTCGATATGGAGTTGGAAGAGAAGCTGAATAAGAGCCTTGCGGAGTTGAACCTTTCAGTTCGAGCTACCAACTGCCTTGAGTCGGTTGGTATAAATACGGTTCGGGATTTGGTGGTTCGCACGGAGGACGAGTTGCTCCAAGTTCGGAATTTTGGTGAGACAACTCTGGACGAGGTTCGTGAGCGTCTGGGGGGAATTGATCTGCGGCTGGGAATGCGGTTGCCAAATCAACAGTTGAAATAGCGAGTGATCAGGTCGGTTCGGGGCGGCTCGAACGAGATTTACATTGACGTTTTATTGGGTAAGTGTCTGACATGAGACACCGTGTTGCTGGACGAAAACTTGGTCGAAACGCTTCGCATCGCAAGGCGATGTTTCGCAATATGGCCACCAGCCTGATTCGCACTGTGCGAGTCGAAGAGGGTGTCAAGGGACAACCCAAGGTGGCCGGGCGCATTGTTACAACTGTGCCAAAGGCAAAGGAACTTCGTCCAATCGTTGAGAAGCTAATCACGATGGCTAAGAAGGCGCTGAAGATCTCCGAGGCTGCTTCGCAATACGGAACATCTGCAGGACGCGGTTCGGAAGCATGGAATGTATGGCGTAAATCCGAACAGGGAAAGAACTGGGTCAACTCCAACGCATCCGCTCTGACGCTTCGACGTCGAGCGTTTTCAGAGCTTCGTGATTCTGACGCTGTGGATATCCTGTTCGATGATCTTGCAAAACGTTTCGCTGAACGTGATGGTGGTTATACTCGTATCGTGCGGTTGGCGGCGGTTCGCCTTGGTGATGCTGGCCAGCAGGCAATTATCGAATTTGTTGGTGTACGCGATCGGGTCAAGTCGCGTAAGCGGGCGGCTCCGTTGGTCGAAGTTGCGTCGCCGTGAATCGTGCCGTTGGTCTTTCAGAGATCGCGGCGCCCCCGTGTTTGCCTGAGATAAATTTTTTCCCGCATAGAGATCGCACTGATCAGAGTTTTAGCTCCCAGTTGTCACCCACAGTGTTAGGTTGACTCAAGAGGCGGTCGTGGGTGTCAATTTTCGACCCGAGGCACGAACAACGCGTCTATCGACGTTGCTAAGGTCGATTTCGATGGTAGCAGCTCCGCCAATAGGGGATGCTTATTGACGCGACTGTGCTTACTACTTCACACGCGCGTGCATGGGCTGATTACGTACAGGGATCCGTGATCTGAGACCGCTCGTCTCGACCGCTGATTAATCTGTCTGCAAAAAGAGGCTTGGCGTGGCCTGCCTTGGCAGTAAGGATCGCAAGACTGTTGCGGAGGTTGCTGATGAACTGCGGCAGATAAAATGTCTGCGTGTGGAAGGGTTCGTCTGGCATAAATCCCGGTAAGCCGTGAGCGTATTGAGTGAGATCTCTTGGGGAGATCGACCAGCCTTCCATTCCGGCCCAGCCAAAGACGATTGTGACATGGCGATTGTCGCGGTACATGGTGAGCCATCGCGTGCATTCGTCGGAGAAATCGAACGGCAGAAACAACTGCTGGCCGTCTTTCAGTTCGGTGATAAGTCGAATCCATTCACTGAGAAGCTGTATCGTGCCTTCGAGCGGATGAAATTCATGGTTTTCGCTGTTCGATTGCAGTCCGAGATAGTAGCTTTCCCCTACACGGGATTCGCTGCCTACACGAACCTCGATCTGATTGTCGGCGTTTAGACTGACTGATACGTTCCACATGGATTGATCCACGTTCTTCTTGCGAACTCAAACGGACAGGATTGGAGTCAAATTTCACAGCGGACATTGATTTTATTGAATATTGATTATCAATGCATCAACATGGTAAGCGTTTTATGTACTGCATGAAATGCTGGGGCCGGCCCGCATTACAAACTCCTGTCAGATGCTGGTTACGAAGGTTTGCTTCCTGCTCGGTCGCAGGATCTTTTGAACGACGAAGTCCTGACCATTCCGACGGGTGACAAATCAGGGAGACGCGAGTGGCGACTCGAATACTGAGCATTTCGGGATTACGTGGAATTATTGGTGATGGTCTTGATCCAATTTATACGACGCGATTCGCGGCGGCTCTGGGGACCATCTTCTGCGGCGGTAAAGTCGTCGTGGCCCGCGATGGTCGATCGACGGGCCCCATGATTCAGCACGCGGTGACCTCAGGATTGATGGCGACAGGTTGTGAAGTGCTTGATGCCGGGATCTGCACGACACCAACGTGCGGTGTTCTGGTCCGACATCACAACGCGGCGGGCGGACTTCAGATTACCGCCAGTCACAATCCTATCGAATGGAATGGACTTAAGCCGTTCGCGCCGGACGGATCGGTGTTCAATCGTGAACTCGGACAGCGGCTCATCACCATGCTGGATTCCGAAGCGATTGCATGGAAGGATTGGGCGGGGCTTGGCAGAGTCACCGCGTTGGATGATCCTGCTCATCCGCATATTGAAAAAGTTCTTTCACTGGTTAACGTGGAGGCCATTCGCAGGAAAAAGTATCGTGTGGTGCTGGACTGCGGTCATGGTTCGGGTGCGACTTGTGGACCACGCCTGCTGCAAGAACTGGGATGCGAAGTTGTGGTGCTGGGCGGTACGCCGGATGGTCGATTTGAACACATTCCGGAACCGACAGAAAAGAATCTCGGTGATCTCTGCAGAGCCGTTGTTCAGCACAATGCGCACGCCGGGTTCGCTCAGGACCCTGACGCTGATCGAATGGCCATTGTGGACAATGATGGTCGATATATTGGCGAGGAATTGACGCTGGCTCTTGCCGCAGATTTTGTCTTGGAGCGGCGCAAGGGACCGTTTGTTGTCAACGGTTCAACCAGTCGAGTTACCGCAGACATCGCAGCAAAACACGGTTGCCAGTTCCATCGCAGTTTTGTCGGTGAAGCTCATGTTTGCGCCAAAATGCGTTCGGTACAGGCTGTACTGGGTGGCGAAGGAAACGGGGGCGTGATTGATCCACGGGTGGGTTATGTGCGAGACAGTCTGGTCGCCATGGCGTATGTACTGGCCGGCATGACGGAGAAGAAAGAGACGCTGGCAAGGTGGGCCGATTCGCTGCCGTTTTACACCATCGTCAAGGACAAAATCACCTGTCCGGCAAGTGCGGTGCCAGCCGCATGTGACGCACTCCGAAAGGCATTTCCAGATGCGAACGCTCGTGACGGAGACGGCTTGCGACTGGACTGGTCCGACCGCTGGGTTCAAGTGCGCGCCAGCAATACGGAACCCATTATTCGCATCATTGCCGAGGCACCAGAAACAAAGGATGCTTTGGGGCTGATTGACCAAGCAATGAAAGTGGTAGAAACCTCCGTTGCACCGTTTCGTAAGTAGGCTGCAAATTTGCGTTCACGACGGCGGTACATCAGGATGCACGGCGGACCAGTTGATAGACGTCCAGCGTTTTGCTCAGCATTGTTTGTTTTTCGAAAGCATTCGGGCCGGGGATGGGCCGTTGAGTTCGAGCCAGTATCGAACCAACCGTTTCGGTCAGCGCATTGAGATTTCCGGTTTCAACGGCACCGGATGGAAACTGAGCGGCGAGAATCTCAGCGACGCCGCCGTGGCGGTAACCAACAACGGGTGTTCCAATCGACAGTGCTTCGGCAACCGTGCGACCAAAGGATTCGGGTGTGGACGACAGGGAGAGCACAATCGATGAAATCGCGTAGATCTCTTTCAGATCCGATCGATGGCCGGTGAACGTGACACAGTCGGACAAATTCAATTTGGCCGCCATCGCCATTATTTCATCTGCGTATGCGGCCTTGCGAGGATCCGTGCCACCGGCGATCAGGCCGTGTGCCGCGATCCCGCGATCTCTAAGGCGGGCCAGCAGCCTCAACAAATCTTCATGCCCCTTCAGACGGGTGATGCGGCCGGCCAGCGTGAGCAGCGGTTGATTGCGTGTCGCTGGAAACTGCTGAAAAAAGGCGGACTTCCACGCATTCTCTGGTTGAAATCCACGAGGGTATTCATGGCCATCAATGCCGCGATGGATCAGATGCAGTCGGTCTTCCGGGACAAAACTGTAATTGTTCCGCACATAGTCTCGCACTGTTTCTGATACCGCGATGACGTGTTCGCCACGACACATGACACTGCTGTAGTACCCGGTGGAATGCAGGCCGTGAAGCGTTGAAATAAACGCGGGGCGTCTCGCAGCAGGCAGACTTTTCCACGCCAACCATGTGACCCAGCCCGGCATTCGCGAATGAATATCGACAACGTCCACACGCTGATCGATGACCAGTTTTCGCAGCCAGAGCACATGCCTCAGCGTCAATGGCGATTTCGTGCCAAGAGCCTTCTCAAAGTGCTCACTCCCACAATTAGTCAGTTCAGCGACCATGCGGCCGCCGCCAGAAACCACCAGTGACCGATGCCCGGCAGCGACGAGCCCCTCCGCCACTTCGAGCACACCGCGTTCGACACCACCACCTTCAAGAGCGGGAAGAACCTGAAGAACGGTGAGTTTGTGGGGTGGCATGAAGTCGCTTTGAATCGTGGAGCTTACTTTTGTGAATGGGATCAACCGCGTTTGAGAACACCCTTCTGCAGTTCTTCAACGACTTTCGCTAGGACCGCAGCATCCTTTGTTTCCATCACATGGGCGATGCGGCTGGCGGGTAACTTCATGCGTATCATCAACTCTTCTGCGGACTCCCACATCTTCGCCTGCTTTTTCGGGGGAGCCAGATAAAGATTCGTGACAAGTTCGCTCAGTCGCTGCTCATCGATCTGATCTTTATTGTCGTAGTATCGCTTAATGACTTTTTGCTGAAACGCACTGTAATCTCGGTCGGCCATCGTCAGAAACCTGAGGTGTAGAAAAAAGAAATGTGAGAGGCAGATTTTAGCGAATCGCAGGAGTCATCGGAACCTCGATTTTGGCCGTGTTATCGTGCGGAAATGAGTGAGTCATCCGAAGTCACGCACGGCGTTTGTAAAATGGCAGGGCGACGATTATGGCGGGGACGAGAGTTCCTCGAAGGTTCACTTCAACGCCCGTGCCCGGCGACGACGAAGCCACTGGAACGTAAGCCATCGCAATGACTTTCTGCAGCGTCGGTGAAAATGTTCCGGACGTCACTTTGCCGACATCCTGCCCATTGATCTGAACGGGCGATCCTTCACGAGCAATGCGGCGACCTTCGAGTACCAGACCCACGCGAGCCAACGGGAATCCCTGATTCTTTATCGATTCCAGAGCCGCTTTGCCGGGGTACTCGGGTTTGTTGAATTTCACGGCGAATTCAAGACCTGCGGTGAGTGGATCGATGGTTTCGTTCAATTCATGCCCGTACAGCGGCATCGCCGATTCCAGACGCAATGTATCACGACAACCCAGTCCCGCCGGAACCACGCCGTATTTTGCTCCGTGTTCGAACAGCGTTAACCATATCCGCTCGGCGTCGGCGGATGGCATGACGAGTTCAAAGCCATCTTCACCCGTGTAGCCTGTGCGAGAAATCACACCGTCGGTTTCGAGGTACCGCAATTCCATTGCCGTAAAATACTTCATCTTAGAAAGATCGAGTTTGGTGACATCGTTCAGTAACGCCAATGCTTGCGGTCCCTGCAACGCAATCATTCCGGTCGTCAGCGTGCAGTCTTTAAATTCAACGGCAGCAAAGCCGGCGGAATGCTTCAACCAACGGACAATCTTGTCGCGGTTGGACGCATTGACAACCAGTTCCCATCGGTCGGGCAGGCGATAAACCAGCACATCGTCGAGGATTCCACCGTCTTTGCCGCAGATCAACGAGTACCGAACATCACCGACATTCAGTTTGGACGTATCATTGGTCAATATGCCATTCAGAAACGCCTGACTGGAATCGCCACCAAACTGCAGTCTTCCCATGTGCGAAATATCGAACAGCCCTGCGGCAGTTCGCACGGCCTTGTGTTCATCGACGATCGACGAATACTGCACCGGCATTTCCCAGCCGGCAAAATCGACCATGCGGCCCTTGTGAGCATGATGCCAAGCGTTGAGTGGTGTTGTGTGCATAAAAGGTCTTTACTGTGTTTTCAGTCCGATTCGCACGCTGAAGTTCCGCAAGAAGTCGGTTTAAGTCATGAATCAGCATTGCGAGGGCATGATAGGCAGCACTCGTTTCCTTCGCCATCCGATCCTGAAACGGCCAGCGGCAGGGCGTCAGCCCTCCGAGTCCCCGCCATGAACGCGACGTATGCTCTAAATACTCTAAGACAAGATCTCGCTATGTGTGTGGTCAGGTGCGTTCAGAGGGAAGAAAATCACTCGGCAAGCTGACGCATGCCGCTCGTGCGCCTGTGAAGGCGATTGAACAGTCAGGTGAGAGTCCTGATCAGAGCATTCGTTACCGCTCTGTAGCCAAAGGTAACCGCGTTTTCAAGAGAAAGGGTGGAGAGCAACTGGCGGCGAATGAACAGTCCGTAACGCA
>CANJQC010000095.1 GCA_947476295.1 Planctomycetaceae bacterium
ATCGTTCCACACATCGTTCCACACATCGTTCCACACATCGTTCCACACATCGTTCCACACATCGTTCCACACATCGTTCCACACATCGTTCCACACATCGTTCCACACATCGAGTCACCACCGTCAGAGCCACCTGCGTTGGAAGCGACGATTCCGCCTCCTTCACATCGGATTGAAATCGATCGATGTTTGAACCGCCAGGCCCGGGGTACGAAATGACATCCCGACGTGATATCATTCAACGACTTGGGTTCGCTTTTGCCGTCGGATTTGCTTTGACCGGCGGGTTCGTGAATGGATGGTGCTATGGCTGGGCCGATGAATTGGAATCGGATTCAACGGCTGGGGAAGTTAAGGATGCGGAAATGACAGACAATAAAGCACCTCACCCCGGGGCTCCTACGCTTGGCGGAATGCAGTTCTGGGGTGATGTCTGTTTCTTTCAGGGTTACAGGATTCAGCGGCATGTGTTGACCGGGCATTTTCGGCTGCTTGACAAAAATAACCGGCGATATCAATCAGGCACGATCGAAGACTGCCGAAAAATGCTCGACCGGATTCGGACGTCGCACAATCTTAAACCCGACATTGGTCATGCCGTGATTTATCTGCACGGCATTGGTCGGACATCGCGATCGATGCGGCCCATTATTGACGCGATGCCAACCGACGGGTTTGTACATGTGCCGTTCGAGTATCCAAGTACTCGAGTGCCGATCGAACAGGCGGCTGGCTACCTGCACTCCACGATTGAATCGCTGACAGACGTTTCAAAAATCAGTTTTGTTGTTCACAGTATGGGCGGGCTGGTCGTACGTGGTTATTTGAAAGATCATTCTGATCCTCGACTTTACCGTATGGTCATGCTGGGCACACCGAACAACGGTGCAGAACTCGCGGATATGCTCAGGCAAAACATGATTTTTCGAGCGGTCTATGGTCCCGCCACACAGGACCTGGTGACAGATCTGAATGGCACGATCGGGACGCTTCCGATACCGACGTTCGAATTCGGCGTGATTGTGGGTGGCAGGGGCGACGAACGCGGCTTCAATCCTCTGCTTGTCGGCGACGATGACGGGGCAGTGACGGTCTCCAGCGCTAGGCTGGCAGGAGCTTCTGACTTTCTGCGAATTTCAAAATTGCATTCCCTTCTGATGAGCGACGAAACTGCGATCGCTGCGGTGAAGTGTTTTCTGGAGCACGGTCGTTTTTCGATGAACCGAGAACCGGCCCCGATTGTCAAGGAAACAGCCGCATGTCGCTGATCAACGCCAGCCTGCTCTTTGGTATGGTCCTGGCCGCCGTGCCTGTGATCCTGCATATGATCATGCGGGCGAAGCCGAAGCGAATCGAATTCCCTGCATTGCGTCTGTTGAAGACTCGGAAAATTTCAAATTCGCGGCGGATGCAGTTGCGCCATTTGCTGTTGCTCATGCTGCGATCATTGTTGATTGCAGTCCTAGTGCTGGCGATTGCTCGTCCATCACTGCCGGCGGCACGATACGGACTGCAGTGGTGGGAATGGATGATCCTGGCTCTGACTGCAGCCGCTGGCATCGTGGCCTATTTTTGGCTCGCGCATCGCGCATCAATGACACACTTGCCTTCGTTCGATCAGAAAGAACGTCTTGGCCGAGTGCGATTATGGTGTGTCGTGCTGGGGACACTTGCCGCAATGATTGCCGTCGGAATTCCTTGGGGACTGCGGGTGCGAGCGGAACTGTCCTCACCGCGGAATGAGGCGACTGAAAACGTTCCGGTCGCGGCTGTGCTCCTGGTCGATACCAGCGTGAGCATGAATTATCGCCTTGAAAACAAGACGCGGCTGGAACAAGCCCGTACCGTGATCCGTGAACATCTTGGGCGGTTTCCGGCCGGTAGTCGAGCTGCGATTTCGGGATTGAGTTCTGATGATGACATTGTTTTTCAGGCCGATCTTGCTGGAGCGGCGTCGCGTCTGGAGACACTCGAGACAACTACTGTTCCGGAATCCCTCAATCGCCGTCTGAAGGCTGCAATTCAGTTTCAGATTGATGATCGCGTGCAGGATCAGGAACGCACTGGAGCGAGCGGTCTATCTGACACGCACGCACGAGAAATCTATGTGCTGACAGATTTCTCAAAGGCCGCTTGGCGCGAACCGGATGAAAGCGGACTATCCGATGCACTCAAAGCAGCGGACTGGCTTCAAGTCTATCTTGTGGACGTTTCAGTCCCGCAGCCAATCAATGCCGCGATTTCACACCTGACGCTATCTGAAGAAACCAGTGTTGCGGGTCGTGACCTCTTAATGACTATGACCGTATCGGCCACAACCGGCGGTCCGAAGATCACCACACTGGAAGCGCTATTGCTGGAGAACGGCGTCGAAACCCGCGCTGGCGCGCCACAGATCGTAAAAATTGAAAACGGAGCTTCGCAGGTTCAGATGACGCTGCGTGTCGCGGGCACGCAGCCGTTCCTGGAAGGCATCGTACGTCTGACGTCAGAGGATCCTTTACCGGATGACAATGTCCGTTCTTTCACATGCGGCGTTCGCACGAAACCAAATGTCCTGTTGATTGCCGATCGACTGGAGGAAAGTCTGTATCTCAGAAATGCGTTGCAGCCAATTCAGCTTGAGCAGCAGGGAATCAAGTACTGCGATTGCACCAGTGTGACGACAGCTCAGGCCGGGCAGCAGACTTTGTCAAACTTCGATGTCGTGATGCTGGTCAATTGCCAGCGTCCGGAAGAACGGCTTTGGGAAACTTTAAGGAATTTTGCAAACGCGGGCGGCGGCGTGTTTGTCGTCGCGGGTTCCAACAAAATTCAGCCTGGCGCATGGATGGTAAATTCCGCAAAAGAATTGCTTCCAGGCACACCGCTGCGTTTCGTCAATTTCAATACCGAACCAGGGCAACTGAAGCTGATCACGGAACAGCATCCGCTGACGCGCGAGTTCGCTCAGGACGAATCTGCTCGCGTGGAATTATCCCGCGCGGCATTTGATCGCTGCTGGGCTGTAGATCTCGATCCGTCATCAACAATTCTGCTGGGATTCAAAGGTCCAGGGGATCGACCAGCGCTCATAGAACGTGCGGTCGGACAGGGTCGCTGTCTTATGTTTACGTCGGCGATGGACAATTTGCGGGACGGTGGAAGTCAGTGGAATAATTTCGTGGTCGATAACTGGTCGTTTTTGATGCTCACCGACAAGATCCTACAACATCTGACAGGAGCCAGCAGCACAAAACGCAACTACATCGCGGGCGAAACCATTGTCATTCCTGTGCCGGCCAGTCAGCGATTCGATCAGTACCTGCTGCGTCGTCCCGCCCTGCGACAGACGCGAGGATTGATGTCCGCCGATGAATCTTCCGTGTTACTCACGGATGCCACGGACGCTGGCCACTATCGTCTGAAACCCTTCGAAGCCAGCAGTCCGTTTGAAGCCGCTTTCGCTGTCAATTTTCACGATGAAGAAAGCAACCTTGAAAAAATCCGCGACGACCAGTTGAACGCCATGCTGGCGGGCAGCAACGTGGCGATCGTGCATGAGGCTGAGGAATTGCAGCGTGCGGTGCGCATGGGCCGAATAGGGATCGAAGTCTTCCCGGTGCTGATCGGACTGGTCATTCTGCTGTTCTGTGCTGAACATCTGATGGCCAATTACTTCTATGACGAAGAAGCCTCGCCGGTCGTTTAAGGCTTTGGAAAAGGGAGCCGCAACCAATAGTGCAGAGCACCCTATGGACCATTTGCTGTTGGTTCCTGCCCCCTTTTACAACGCCTACGGAGCGATCCACATTTGGGCTGGCTGGCCGGGGCGGAATTGCAGATCTGGATTCTTGATTTCTGCCCGTACCAGCACCTCCTGACTGACAGAATCGATCTCCGGACTGACGAACACCAATGTGCCCTCGATCTTTCGAACGTTGCCTGAATCACCGCAGGACACAACCACCTTGTGTCCGCGAAATCCTGGCTTAACAAGTTGCGCGCTGACAAAACCCTCAACCGACAATACGTCCATCCGAATCATGCGCAGCACTGATTCCCCGATTTCAGCCCATTCACCTAGACTTCGCAGCCGATCAACCACGACGCCTGAAAATGGAGCTTTCAGTTTTCGCCGCTCAACGCGTTCCTCTGTGATCGCCACCTGCTTTCGAAGCCCATTGAGATTCAGCCCGGCCGTTTCGTGCTCACTTTCGGCCTTTCGCAGAGCATATTCAAGACGCTGCACGGCGGCTTCCTGCTGGGCCACAATCGCGTCTCGACTTTGACTGCGAAGCCGTTCTACCGATTGATCAAGTTGAGCCTTCTCCAGCTTCAGCAGATCGTGGTCACGGATCAGCGTGAGTTTCACCAATTGCTGTTCCGACACGCTGGAACTGAATTCTTTGCGTGCCCCAATGGCTCGTGCGAGGTCTCCTTTTGAGACTTCAGTGTCCTTTGTTGCCTGGCGGATTCCGATGTCTGTTGAGGCCATTGCTTTTGTCGCTTCCGCTTCAAGTTTCGCCTGACTTAGCAACTGTCGGGCTTCATCCAGAGTCGCCTTGGCGATCGGAACAGCCACAGATTCACTGTGTTGCTTCTCAGCGATATCGAAGTCGATCTTTGCCAGTTCCAGATTCAGCCGGGCTTCTGCATCGTCGAGTTCAGCCAGCAATTGCCCCGACTCGACGCTGTCGCCCGGCTCTGCGACAATCCGCTTCAACTGTCCTCGCTCCAGTGCTGGAAGATCGGCTGAGTCTTTGATTTGCAAAAAAACATTGCGTGCTTCAATTGCGCCCGCAGGCAACGGATCATCGGCAGAAACAAACGTCGAAATCAACATCAACGCAAACGCAAACGATGTCGAGCGTCGCAGGACTGCGGCGATCCCCTGCACGAGAATGAGAGAGTTGCAACCATACTTGAGCATATGCGGCATCTTCACGATCATCTTTCTCCTGAACTATTTCCACCAGCGACGCTGAAATGATTCGATGATTCGACGAAACATCACATACCCCGCCGACCGTCTGCCGCAATGAATATGCCCGACAACACCTGCCCCAGGGCGCGGACTCGGTATGTCGGCTTTCCCTGGAATGGCCGTCGCCAGCACGGAAAGCCGCCCAAAATCATCGATATCCGTCGATGCGGCTAGTCGCGTGAGTGATGTCGTCATTTCTTTCTCCGGGTCAGTTTCAACAGCAAAAGAAATCGTCAGTGGGGACTTCGATTCCGCCTGTCCGTTGATCACATGTCGCACATCGACTTCCGGAATCCTCATGTCCAACTGCCAACCTCCGTCGGGGTTCGCCAATTCAAACAGATACTGACCGCGCTGCACCGGACGCCCTTTCAGCAGTTCCTGCAGCCGATCACCATATACCTGACCGGGGATTGCCGCATGCATCGTCAGACGGGATATTCTTGAATTTAGAATGACGGCCTGCGCTTCCAGCGAGATCAGTCGCTCCTTCAGTTCCGCCTGTTCAACTGACAACATGCCTGACTGTGTCAGACTGCGATCCCCGCGAAGAGATTCCAGCGCGGCAAGTCGAGCTTGTGTCGATGCGACTTCACCGTCAATCGACTCCAGTTGAATTTCCAGGTCTTCATTGCGAAGCGCGCAAAGTCGTCCGTCTAGGGCTACGGACGATCCGTCTTCCACAAATACGTCCGTGATTACACCGTCCTCAGGAGCAAACACGAAGACACGTTGCGACGGGACTAGCTTTCCCATCACTTCGATCTGCAGGTCCATTTCCAGAAATACCATCCCGGCAATGACAGCGGCTGTCACACTGCCCGCGACCAACATGCGACGGCTTCGGATGGTCTGCGGCAAACGGCGAAACACCGACATAATCCCGGCGTTGGAGTGGTCTTTGCAATTCTGAAATGCCAGTGCTGCATGACTGCAGATCTCGGAAAAAAAAACTTGCTTACTGACTGCCACAGTCGCATCAGCCGGCCATTCAAAAACCGCTGCCCACTCTGCGTCGTCCCAACGACCGGAGACGGTCATTGGTCGGACGCAATAGCCCTGCGAGTCTGACTCTGCTCCCGGAGTACTGAGCTGGCTTCGAATTCCCGCTTCGCCGCTCCCGATTGTTGGGGAATCGCTGCTGTGACATGCCTCTTCGATGATTCCGCAAAGCCGACGGCTGGCATCCGAACGAGGATCCGGCTGACTGACCCCAGTCGCGGCCACCAATTCCCAACTCGTCCTTGATCTTTTGCGAGCGACAGAAATTCGATGGTAATTGAGAAACTCAGCAGTATCACTGGCCAGACTTGTGGCCACGCCAATCGGATCCAGATTCGAATGCAGAAGCCTCAGAATCTGATGCAATTCCTGCGCACGTCTTGAATTCTGCAGCAACGCTGTCACCAGACTGCGACGATGCAGGTCCGCAAGCACCTCGACAAGTTCAAGCACTTTCTGCTGATCAAAGTAATCATCCGGAACGGCCAGATCCAGCACTATCTGGTACCCCTCCCCAACTTCGCAGGACGTCACAAAATTTGAAACAGTGTGCCTTCCGGATGGATCCAAAGGCGCTGAGATGCGTTTCACAAGTCCAAATGCCGCCTGCTTTGCGTGTGCCGGAACGCCTTCCGTCTGTCCTCGTTTCCAGAGCAACCGTGGTTCTGTGGACGCAACAACTTCCCAGACGTGAACATGCTCAGCTGACAGCGACGAAAATACCTCGTCGAGCAGACAGGACAAGAGACTGGCCTCACTGCCGCCCTGCTGGTGCCGCTGTGCAGCGGCGCCAAGAAGTGAAGCCGTGTCGTGCAGATCTGATAAATGTGAACGATGCCCCACCGGCTTCTCCGTGCATGCAGTGTCCCCGCCGTAGCTAAACTCACAATGAGGCCCTATGGTAACACGAAATCGAAAATAAACTGAATGCGTGAAGGTCGCCGCGCCGTTTCTGCCGAAAAAAAAACTGTCGATGCGTATGCCAACCGGCAAGTCGTGCCGGAGCAAATCGACATGCCCACACGACCTGATCAGCATGCCGGACAGTTCCACATAAAGACAGTCACCGCAGATATTTACTGATATGGCTGAAACCAGCAACCGATCTGATTAGTACATGGGGCGGCCTGCGCATTCCGCGTGGTGCCCAAAGAAGTGGTCAGGATGCCCCTTCGACACTTTCATTGCCGGTGGATGGATCTACGAACATGTCACAAACTGCCTGCAGTAGACTTCTAAGCGGTTATTTCCGTCGATTCACGCCCCGCATTGGCAGAAGCGCGGCCACTTTGGCCCTGATACTTTCCGTATCGTCCGTTGGTTGTGTTACGACGCCACGCACTTGGCAGAAGACGGTTGGAAACGACACGTCGGATGTTGATCGAGTCACCTCTGAAATCGACAATCCTGCGCCACCGATTTTTCATGAGGCCAGCCACACGGCACCTCCGATCACGGCCGATGTTGTTTCTGCCAATGAAATGTCGTACCACGACCGCAATCTCGACGAAGTCCTGCGCGACGCCCTGCAGCATTCCACCGTGATGCGGGATCTCGGTGGCGTGATTCTTCGAGCCCCGGACACAGTGCGAACCACTTTATATGCTCAGCTTCAGGAAACGGATCCGCGTTTTGGAATGGAATCTGCGCTGAGTGCTTTTGATGCTCAACTGGCTGCGGCTGCAAATTTCAACAACAACAACAGAATCTACAACAACAGCTTTTTCGCCGGTGGTGCAACTCTCTTCAAGCAGGATTTGAACGATTATCAACTGGAACTGACAAAACGCACAGCCACTGGCTCCCTGCTGGCCGTGCGCGGCGTGAACAACTACGACTCGAACAATGCTCCAGCGAATACATTCTACAGTGCGTGGAATTCGTGGATCGAAGGCGAGCTCCGCCAACCACTGCTCCAGGGGGCCGGTACTGAATTCAATCGGATCGCCGGACCAGGGGCGACTCCCGGTGTGTACAATGGGGTGCTCATCGCAAAAGCAAACGCCGATATCAATCAGCATGACTTCACGATTGCTCTGACCGACTTTGTCAGCAATGTGGAAAATGCCTATTGGGATCTGTATTTGTCGTACCGGGAACTCGACGCTCGCAAGAAAGCCATGGAGCAGGCTCTCGTCATCTGGAATGAAACGAAGTCCAACAAGAACGGAATCTCGATCGATGCTGCCGAAGAAGCACTCGCCCGCCAACAGTATTATCAGTTGAAAGCAGAAGCAGACGAAGCACTGTCCGGTCGCATTCTTCCCGGCACGCAGGTCCGAAACGGCGCAACCGGCGGGACTCTTCAGGCCGGTAGCGGAGTGCTGGCCGCAGAACGTCGATTGCGACTGCTCACCGGACTTCCGGTATCCGATGGCTCGCTGATCCGGCCTGCCGACGAACCAACGATGGCCAACGTCTACTTTGACTGGGACAGCAGCATGCACGAAGCAATGACGCTGCGACCTGAAATCCAGAAACAGAACATTGCCGTCAAGAAACGTGAACTTGAATTATTGGCAGCCAGAAACTTCATAAATCCGCGACTGGACGCAGTCGGTCGATATCGATTCCGCGGATTCGGAAACGATTTGCTTGGTAACGGAAACCAGGGCGGAACTACCCCAGCGTCGTCCATTGGCAACCTTGCCACGGGCGATACGCAGGAATGGATGATGGGAGTCGAACTGACCGTTCCCATTGGATATCGCAAAGCACACGCCGCTGTGGATTACGCGGAACTCATGGTGGCCCGCGAACGCATGATTCTGAAGGAACAGCAGCGCGAAATTGTGAGCAACCTCAGTGGTTCCACAGCCGACGCCGTGCGTGCGTTTCAGGGTCTGCAAAACAACCTGAATCAGTATCTGGCAGCAGACGAATACTTCCAGGCCCTGGCAATTCAAAAGCAAAGCGAACTCATTGTTGAACCAGACCGACTACTGGATGCTCAACGCCGGCTGGTGAATGCTGAGATTCAGTTCTTTCGATCCCGAGCCGAGTATGCGGTCGCTCTTAAGAACGTGAACTACGAAAAAGGTGCCTTGTTGGTTTACAAAGATCTGAGACTATCTGGAAGCACCCCTTACGCCGACGAACTCCCCGTGGAAACAGACAAAACTGACGACGACTCTGAACCGGAAACTATCATCGACGACAGCACGATTGACGACGGATCCGCACAGGAGGCCGTCATCGACGACACCGAGATCGGCGAAGTCACTCCCTTGGAACCGGCACCCGATGAGATCACGATCCAGAATCAGTGACCAATTTGAGTCTACCAGCGGAACAAACTGGTTCCCCAGGTCAAGCCAGCTCCGAAGCCACACATCAGGACAAGGTCGCCTCGGCGGATCCGGCCTTCGCGATACGCTTCGTCAAGTGCGAGTGGAATCGATGCCGCAGACGTGTTGCCGACTCGGTCTAGATTGTTGTAGACCTTGCATCGCGGAATCTCCAGCACCTTCATCGCATGATCGATGATTCGGATATTGGCTTGATGGAGTACGAAGAGGCTCACGTCTTCAGAAGTGACTCCAGCGTTTTCCAGCACCACCTGAATCGATTGCGTAACCGCTTCGATCGCCCATTTAAAAACGTTTCGACCGTCCATCTTCAGGAAATGTTCGCCCGCCGCCACGAGTTCAGGAGTAAGTGGCAATGTCGTCCCACCAGCAGGTCGGTCGAGCAGACAGCCACCCGCTCCGTCCGCTCCGAGTTGGTAGCAGACAAGCCCTTGGTCGGCATCGCCGGGTTCAAGGATCACTGCTCCGGCACCATCACCAAACAACGGTGCGATTCGCTGATCATCCGGCTGCACAATTCGACTGTTGACGTCGGCACCGATGATCAGTGCGCGGCGCGAGTTCCCAGTCGCGATGAACTGCGCCCCAGTGGCCAAGGCATACATAAATCCGGAACACGCGGCCTGCAAGTCCATCGCAGGGGCGTCAAGCTTAAGCTTGTTCTGGACCAGGCAGGCGGTCGAAGGACATGTGAAGTCGGGCGTAAAAGTCCCGACAATTAACAGATCTATGTCTGAAGCAGAAACATTGGCCGCTGCCATAGCGCGTCGAGCGGCTTCCACAGCAAGATCGCTTGTCGATTCTGATTCAGCGGCAAACCGCCGTTGCTTAATGCCCGTCCTACGTTCGATCCACCCAGGCTCAAATCCATATCGCGATTCCAGCTCTTCGTTCGTCACGATGCGCGAAGGTACGTACGATCCGATGGAACGGATTCCGAAACCTGTCAGTCTCTGGACCCGCTTTGACCGGCGGAATGACAATCCATGATCGGTGCCAGAACACTCAGGAAGGGTTGGCTGCAATTCGTCTCGAACCTTCCGTGCATCAATTGAGACTTCGGCATTCACCGTGACAGAAGCCATTTCATTCGCGCGCGAATTCATCGGATAGCTTTTTTTAACGCCGGACAATGCCAGCGACGGAAACTTACAGGGACGTAGCTTCATCAAAGTCAATCTTCAGACCTGAACCCACGGACTTGAAGATCGCCTTGTTTACCCAGCTTTCGTTCCGACGGCAGTCTACTAATTTGCTCGGTGAATTGAAACCTCGGACACGTTTACGCCGCAAAAGATTACACAGCATCCCGTCATTGGACAAATCCGAATCAGAAGACACTGACAATTGCATCGCTTCAATTGTGGCAGGAACTGCAGAAACACGTGGAATTTCCGAACTCGCTGCCTCGCCGTGCGGTGTCACAATCCGAAGTTTGAGACGATCCAGACAGCGATGCAACATTGGCAAGATCCTTACCCAAATCCCTGCGGAGAGAAAGTTTCCACCAGCCGAAAAAAGTAAAGCGCGAGGCTGCCTGCCGCTCTGCCTTCGCATCAGGATTCTCTTTGTGAGTTTGTCAGGATGACAACCGTGAAACGCTGCATTCCCATGGCTGTTTTTGTTATTGCGCTGCTGATCGGACAACTCACCTGTCACGCTCAGTCACAGGTTCCTCAGATGAACGGTGGCAGGGTTCAGCCAAACCCAGGCTCCAGTCCGTCACTGGTACCGAGCAGGAATTCCCTGCGCAAATTTGCTCCGATTCGCACTGGGGAAGCAGAGATGCCGGAGGACTCCTTCAACGGATACGCTCAAATCCGATCGACGCCGGATCTCGGAGCGCCTAGTTCGGCAGGAAATGGATTCCATCATTTCTCAATGCCGTTCGACAAATACACGACATGGTATCGGCCTCGGGCCGCCACCCTCACGAAGTACCAGCGCTGCGAACCGGATACGTTTCGACCGCGTGGCTTTGGACACTTGTTCGCTCCACCATGCGACGGATTCCGTATGGAATACCAACCGTACACACTTGGCGATGCACCCTCAAAATACGGCCCGTCATATGTCGCGCGGATGCCCGATCCGCGTTGCAAATGCTGCGGTCACTGTCGGGACGAATGTGAATGCGAGTAGTACTGACGCATTGCCGCTGGTTCGCTATCATTCTCGGTCTTCTATAAGGCGAATCCTGAATCAACGGGAATGAGAACTCGAATATGAAAGAAAAGACGTATCTAGCCGTCGATCTGGGCGCGGAGAGTGGTCGCGTGATGGCTGGGCGGTTTGACGGGCAGCATATTTCGCTGCATGAAATTCACCGTTTCAGTAACGGGCCCGTGCGACTTGGTGGAACTCTCCGCTGGAATCTGGTCGGCCTGTGGAGCGAAATCCAGAACGGCCTGCGCGAAGCGGGAACGCAGTATGGAACGTCCGTGTCCTCCGTCGGAGTTGATACATGGGGCGTCGATTTCGTACTGATGAATCGCCACGACGAGATTCTCGGCCAACCGTGGAATTATCGCGATTCACGCACCGATGGCATGCTGGCGAAAGCGTTTCAGCGCGTGTCGCGCGCCGAGATTTTTGCCAGTACCGGTCTGCAGTTTATGCAGCTCAATTCGCTGTATCAATTACTTGCGATGTGCGAACGCGATCCGGAACTTGTCGAGCAGGCGACGAAGTTTCTGATGGTTCCGGATTTCTTCAATTGGTGCCTCTGCGGCAGCCGCGTTGTCGAATTCACCAACGCCACGACCACTCAAATGCTGAATGCTAGGACGCGCGGCTGGGCGGTGGAAATGCTTCGCAGGCTGGAGATTCCCACTGAGATGTTTCCGGAACTTGTCTCCCCCGGCACGCAGCTCGGCAGCTTACGCCGCGACGTCGCTGAATTCACGGGCCTGAAGGATGTGAAGGTGATCGCTCCGGCCACACACGACACCGCCTCCGCAGTGGCAGCCGTGCCGACGTCGCATACCGGCAGTCCGGACTGGGCTTACATTAGCAGCGGTACATGGTCGCTGATGGGCGTCGAAGTTCAGGACGCCGTCCTGTCAGACAAGGCGCTCGAACGAAACGTCACCAACGAAGGCGGAATCGATGGCACTTATCGGCTGCTCAAAAACATCATGGGCCTGTGGCTGGTGCAACGCTGCAAGCTGGCGTTTGAAGAGCGAGGACTGAAAGCGGACTATGCGGAACTGACTCGCAAAGCCGCCGGTGCGACTGCGTTTCGGTCGCTCGTCGATCCGGACCGGCCGGAGTTTCTGCGTCCGACGGACATGACGGAAGTGATCGCTGCAGAATGCCGTCGTGTCGGGCAACCGGTTCCGGAAGACGAAGGTCAGTTCGTCCGCTGCGCTCTGGAGAGCCTGGCGTTGAAATATCGTATGGTGTTGACATGGCTAGAAGAACTCACGGGAGTCAAAGTGAAAGTGATTCACGTCGTCGGCGGCGGAGCCAGAAATGCTTTGCTCAATCAATTCACTGCCGATGCCTGCGGCGTCCCTGTGATTGCAGGACCAGTCGAAGCAACGGCACTGGGAAACGTGCTGGTCCAAGCAATGTCGGCCGGAGACATTTCGTCGTTGAGAGAGATCCGAGACGTTGTCCGCCGCTCCGAATCCATCACTGAATTTCATCCCAAAAACGCAGATGCATGGAGCGATGCCTGGGAACGCTTCAAGCGGATTTGTCATGTCTAGGACGGCACGCGACTCTCCCAGTCGAGTGCGATTCCTGTAGATTGGACATTCATGTCCGAGTCCCTGCCAGAAAGCGTCTAAAGGCAGGAAGATTCCTGAGACGCCGTAACTTTTTCTCCGAAGACGTTTATTGGTCATGCGACGGACATGAATGTCCATCCTGGATAAGATGCAGCCGTCAAATCACGGTGGGTTGCCGCGGCAAAGCAGCCGTTGTTCCTGCCCTACTTGTTACCTTTCGGTGCGGCCACGCCTGACGCATTTGATGCCAGACTTGCCTTCAGCACTTCCAGCTGGTCCTGATAGTCATGCACAGTCGATGCCGTATAATCGTTCGTCATCCAGCGCACCAGCAGATCCAGATTTTCGTCGGACAACTTCTGCGACGAATACACTACCATCTGATTCTTGGCCCCGTAGTGCCGCGCCGCGTCAGGGTGACGAATAAAATCTTTCAGCCATGCTAAAGATGCGTACTTCGCCAAGGTGGGATAACTGCTCGCAGTTGAATCATCCGGTTGCGTGGGGAAATCTTGTCCGATCGTATCGTGGCAGCTTGCGCACGAGGTACCATTGAGGGCACCGGCCCATGAGCCCTTGATCGCCAGATCGCGCCCTTTTTCTACCAACGCCGCATCGTACGTTGTCCCAGCGTGTCCGGTCTCAGCGGCGAGAAACTCGACCAGTGCTTTCACGTTATCAGCGTTGTCCGCAGATTTGAGTGCATCGAGATTGCCACTTGTCCAATCGGCCATTTCGGAACTGTCCGGGTTGATGTAATCGACAGTCCCGCCCGCTGCATGCTTGGCCTGAGCATCACGGAACCATGTTGAGTTTTTCATCCATGCGAAGTGATTGGAATAATCCATCACAATCGCCGTCATCCACTGGCGATTTCCAAATCCCCCGAGATCAGCCGCTGTTGGGGCAGCAATCACGGAAGGAGCCTCATCCGTTTTTCCGGCTTCCGTTACCAGCGAACCACGTCCATCGTGGCCATTAAAACGATGGCAACTGGAACAGTGTTGAGCAAATAAACGTGGTCCATGAGTAAACGGGTCCTCGCGAAGCAGTGTGACGGCTCCCTCCACGGGGATTTTGTCGGGCCCTGTAGACAGTTCGATCGCGCGTTGACCGTCACGATGAGCTTCCGTCAGGGCTGCCTGATGTTCAACGTTATTGGCATCTTCGTAAAATGCCATCAGCGTGAGCACAACCACGCCCAAGGCCAAGGCCCAAGTGAAGGCTCTGTTGAGCGTATGTCCGAGGTTGCCCAGCACTTTAGCTGTGATCGGCATGGCGGCAATGATTCCCATAATGATGCCCGGCACGATAATCGCGCCGAACGTCACGCCAAGAGATTCGACAGCATGGAATTTTAGGAAACGAAATAGGAATAGAAAGTACCACTCTGGGCGGGCCGCATCAAACTTCACTGCCGGGTCTGCGGGGGCACTTAATTCAGGAGCACGAAACATGGCTAGCAGCAGTACAACAGCCAACACGGCGAGACAGGCTACGGAATCTTTCAGGACCTGATCCGGCCAGAACGTCGTGTCTGGAGCTCGCTTTGGATCATGCACGGTTAACCCGTGACGGCGAAACACGTAAATATGCAACACAAGGAACCCGACCAACAGCGTCGGCAGAATCCCTGCATGCATCGCAAAGAAACGTGTGAGGGTGAGATGTCCGTAATCCGAACCACCCTGGGCTAGCACCTGAACTTCGCGCCCCACAACAGGCGTCGCACTCATGATGTTCGTAGTGACCTGAGTTGCATAGTAGCCCTTCTGGTCCCATGGCAGCAGATAGCCAGTGAGCGACAGGCCGAGGACGATCATCATCAGCACAATCCCCAGCCAAAAATTAACCTCACGCGGAGCCTTGTAGGCGCCATCAATGATGACCTGAATCAGATGAATGGCCATCAAGACCACCATTCCTTGGGCCGCATAATGATGCAGCCCCCGAATGATGTTTCCCAGAAACATTTCGTGTTGAATGTGGTATACGCTTTCCCATGCAGTGCGCGTACTGGGACTATACGCCGACCAGAGCATAAAGCCCGTGATCATCTGCAGTACAAACGTAAAAACTAGTGTGCTGCCCCACACATATCGCCAACGCGCGCCGCCAGGAACCCGCTCGTTGAACGCTTCATGCATTAGGGCCTTGACGCCCGTTCGTGTTTCCAGCCAGTTAATCAATGCGATCATGTTCCGGGTGCTTTCAAATGACGATCTTGTCTGAAGTCGCTCGCTGGAAATTCTGGAACTTCACCCAGATTTCATGTCCATTCGCATCTTGCTGACCGTGGGTTCGCATCGAAACCTCTAGGACATCTAAATCGCGGGGCGGGATATCGTTCATCTTCTTTCCATCCAGAGCGAACGCACTCGCATGACACGGACAGTAGAATTCATTTTCTTCTCGGATGTAATCAACCGAACAACCTAGGTGAGGACAAATCGAGTTGAATGCAAGGATCGGGCCGTCGCCAACTTTTCGGAGCCAGATACTGCCGACGGGAACGTCCCGAAACATATTCCATGCATCAACAAGGTCGTCGTTCACAGTCACGGACAGTGGTGTGCCATCCTGTGGGACCGCTTCTTTCGTCACATCGAGCCTGATGAACCCCGCTTCATCTTTTCGAGGCACTTCACCGTCTGCCGTGTCATCAGACACAGCTTTGCGTTTACGCAGAATTGGATCCAGAAAAAACAGTCCACTCAAAGTCGATGGCACAGCAATGATTAGAAAGCTGAGCATCCCTGTGATCAACTGCACCAGCAGACTTCGTCGAGGTGTCTCGACGGAGATCGGTAGATCCACGGATCCAGCTGCGGGAATCTCAGGACTGGTTGACGTCATGGGGGTATTCCTGAACAAAGTCAGAGACCGCGGTAAACGCGCAATGGCGGGATACAGGATGACGTGCGTCGTTGACAACACAGCGTCCGGGGCAGAAACGTATTTGAAAGTCTGACATCACCAAACACAACCGAGGAATCGCCTGCAGCGTAGGTTGCCGGAATCTGAGAGTATGGCTATGGCGATTTACGGATGCAGCTCTAATACGGCTTCCACTTCTACAGGAACATTGAATGGCAGTGACCCCATTCCCACTGCACTGCGAGCGGCTTTGCCTGCATCGCCGAAAATTTCTACCATCGTGTTGCTGAAACCGTTCATCACGGCGGGATGTTTCTGAAATTCCGGCGTACAGTTCACGAAGCCCAGAACTTTCACGATGCGTTTGACACGATCAAGGCTGCCCAACGATGCCTTGATCGTGGCCAGCATCGTGAGTGCCACGATCCGAGCGGCTGCCACTCCCTGTTCTTCGGTGATGTCTGACCCAACTCGTCCGGTCACAAATTTCCCGTCGGGGCCATAACCAACCTGTCCAGACACATACGCCATGTTATCCACGACCACGACCGGCGTGTAAACACCTCCCGCAGCGGGAGCGGGGGGCAGTGTGATTCCTAACTCATGCAGGCGGGCTTCGATACTCACAACTAAGGTCTCCTGGAAGTTTGTCAAGAATGCGAACTTTCCCCGCGACGAAATGTGCTCCGCCACTCTGTGGCGGAAATTCTCTCTGCGGAGCATCGAGGCACAATAAAACGGCGAGGTTGGAAATCAATTTTGATCAGCCACCGGATAAAGTGACGTTTCGTCGATCTCGTCATCATAGTCGGACGATAATGCTGCTCGCCAGTCAAGGTGACTCGTTTGCGATTTTCGTGTGAGTCACCTTACAATTGGGAGCGAGCGCCGTCTGCATTCCGCTGGGACGCTGACGAGTGCAGAACATTCGAAGGAAAATCACGATGCTCGAGCTCTATTCCGCAACTCTCACGGCCACTCTGGGAGCCCTCACGTTTCAGCAAATGCTGATGGCTGGCGTGGCCGTGATCTTTGGGGGCCTGATGCTGGTGTTTCTTGGAGTCTTTGCATCCGTCGGTTCGTTGTGGTTTCGGGCGTTCATGTCGGGAGCGGGAATCGGGCCGTTGCAGATGGTCGTGATGAAGTTGAAGAAAGTGAATCCACAGCTTATCGTGGACACGCGTATTATGTCCGTTCAGGCAGGACTCGATGACATCACAACTAACGCGATGGAATCCCATTATCTCGCCGGCGGCAATGTGCCTCTGGTCATCCGGGCGCTGATTGCGGCTGATCGCGCTCACATCGAACTGGACTGGAAAACTGCCTCGGCAATTGACCTTGCTGGACGGAATGTTCTGGAAGCCGTGCAGACCAGCGTGAAGACGAAAGTGATTGACTGCCCTGATCCAGGTCGATCCGGTCGTCCGACTCTGGACGGCGTGGCGCGGGACGGGATTCAGTTAAAAGCGAAGGCTCGCGTCACGGTGCGAACGAACATCAAGCAGTTGATCGGCGGTGCCACCGAGGAAACGATTATCGCGAGAGTTGGTGAAGGGATCGTTTCCGCCATAGGTTCTTGCGCAAGCCATAAAGAAGTGCTGGCCAATCCAATGCTGATCGCTCGCGCTGTGCTGGCGAAGGGGCTGGATTCACAGACAGCATATGAGATCGTATCGATCGACATTGCTGATATCGACATCGGTGACAACGTGGGGGCTCGCCTGCAGGCGGATCAGGCTGAGGCCGATATGCGAATCGCGCGGGCTCATGCAGAAGAACGCCGAGCTGCTGCTGTCGCGCTGGAACAGGAAATGCGAGCCCTGACTCAGGAAAATCAGGCGGAAGTTGTACTGTCCGAATCGGCGATTCCCAAGGCAATGGCAGATGCGTACCGTAAAGGGGCGCTGCGGGCGGGCACCAAATCTTGAGCCGGTTTGCGTAGTTCGCCTCAGTTCCTGAAGTTCTGAGTGTTATCGCACGGCGCCATTTGCGTGCCCGTGCATAACTTCTTGAATTGACAGGACTTCCGGAGTTGCCTTTTCATACCCGACCGCCGAAAAAATCCGCCGCTTCGGGGTCGTTTTTCATTGACCGCTTGAGCATAGCGGATTTGAGGCGTACACTTCGGTTGTTGCTGGCCGTGACTGTGCCAGCCTTCCACGCTGTCAGTTGTAAGTCAATGCTGACAGCTTAGTCGAGGCCGATTTCGGATTCAGGAGGTATCCGTAATGATCGGTGAAAGCCATTCGGAGCCGCCGTTGTGTCAAACGAAATGATGCAGATCGAAGTTTCCTCCCACGAAAGAGATGTCCTGCTGCGTGGTCTGCGCTATGTGCGCAGTTCCATCATGCTGGAATTGCGCGAACCCGAAAAGGACGACACCTACCGCCGCAGCATGGGCCTAGACGAAATCCAGATGCTGTGCCAGCGATTGGAATCTACGGACCCTCAACTAGCGGCGGGACTTTGATCCCGGTTTGTTCCGAGCCACCGCCGTGAAGACTGTGTATTCACTAATCACGTGCTGCGTTACATCCCCGAACAGCTGTTCCATTCTCGCCTGATGCCATTCAAGCAGTTTCGTAACAACGTGAATGCGTCCGCCCTCGCGCAGTCCCGTGCGTGCCGCTTGTAGAAAAAGTTCGGAGATCCTGTAATCGGAATAGTACGGCGGATTGCCGAGCACCAGATCCCATGTTCCGGGTTCAGGCAGCACGCCGTCCGATGTCAGAAGTGTTTGAATCGTTGTAATTTCATTCAGCGCTGCGGATCGTTGAGTACATTCCACGGCGCGTGCATCGCTGTCGATCGCCAGAATAGTGGCGTCCGGATATTCGATCGCAGCAGCGATGGAAACAGCCCCCGAACCGCAACCCATTTCGACAATTCGCTGCGGTTGAAATTCTGAATGACCGTTGGTCCCTCGCAAGAGTGCCAGTGAACGAATGAGTGCTCGTCCGCCGCCATCCACGCGACGATGACAGAAGACTCCCGGGCGACTTTCAACAAACGCCAGCCGCTCGCCCTGTCGAAATGCAAATCTTGCTCGGAACCCTTTTTCTTTCTTAAGACAACTGGTTTTCGTGGCGATGCATGCGGTGCCCTGCTTGTGTTTCCGCACATCAACTTTGCTGAAGAGTAATTTGAGTTGATTCTGGACCCAGCGATCCTTCGGATTATTGGTCGAGGCAAACAACCGACCTCCGGAGCGAAGTCGCTGGTGGGCCGCCTGGATAAGGTCCTGTGCGAGTTCCGAGGAATCACCGGACAGCGTCGGGAAGACGACTTCGTCGAATTCCTGCTCAGGCAGATCGGCCGCACAGACAATGCTGACCGCATCCGGCGTCACCAGCGCATCCGCATGAAACGCTTGTAGAGTTCGAAAGAAGAAATGTTCCGTCGTGAAGAAGGTGAATTTCAGATCCGGACGTGATTCACGCAGCGCCGATGCCAGTGTTGTGCCGTGCATAAGCAGCACCAGCACATTCGGGCCCTTGAGTTCACCACTGAGTTCAGTCAGAAGTCGGTCAGAGACAGATTTCAGCGTTCTGGGCGTTTCGGCGGACAGATGGTTTGGAAGCAAAGTGCAGCATTTCATTCGGATGGAGGTGCGTTGTACCGTAACGTTCTGGTGTTGACTATCGCCCTATGGACGCAAGCTCCATAGTAGCGTTTACCGGCAGCAAAATCGTGCAACGCGATTCCACAAATCAAATTCAACCCCCAATGTGTAAGCCAGCCGTTGATTTTAAACCGACAATTCAGAGTTGAATGCCATCAAAAATGAATTCCTCGATTCTGGGGCAAGTGTCCCGTGATCTAGGCAATTCGGATCGCGAGCTGCGATTTTTCCGGGTGACGATTGGTGTCACTCACGGCATTCGTTAGACTCGCTGCACTGTAATTGTTGATCTCTCAGGAGTGATTCCCATGACGAATGACGACGAAAACTCATTGGCGGCAGAAGATCACGAAGTGCAGTATGCCCTGACTGAAGACGGACTTCTCAAAGTCTACAGCGTTGGCCCCGTGACTGTGCTGGGATTCGCCGGGCACGATCTTCCCTCAGAATTTAACGTCGCCCACTACCGAGCAGCGATTTCTGACCTGCTGCAGCTGAACAAGTCGTCAACGGTGGCGTTTGACCTGACAGGCGTGCGGCTCGTGCCAAGTGGAATGCTGGGGCTGCTGGTCTCACTGTCTCGAATTCCCGGCCTTCCGTTGACTGTCCAGGTTTTCAATCCCAGCGCGGATGTTCGCGAGGTGTTGGCCATTACCAAACTTAACAGAATAATTGAGATTCACGAAGTCAACGTCGGCGAAAGTGCCTGACCCCGGCTGGCCAGCATCCAGAGAATTGACATCAAAAGAATCCCCGATGCGGGGCATTGGGAGTTCGACCGTGTTCGGCTACACTCCGTCACTTCCCGGATTCGCCGGGCGGAATCCTCGTTTGTGGCCTCACTGGCCACGGGTTCTGCAATGCCTTCCACAGGCGGCGAGATCTGAACGTAAATTAGCGGCTGTGTATTGAGTCATGATCGTAAGTAAGAACTGGCTGGCCGAATACGTGCCATTACCGCAGAGCATTGAAGAGCTGACTCATCGGCTGACAATGTCGGGGCTCAATCTTGAAGAGTTCCATGACGTCACCGCAGGACTTTCAAAGCCTGATATTGCGATCGATCTTGAAGTCACCAGCAACAGACCGGACTGCCTTGGACATGTCGGGGTCGCGCGCGAAGTGTCAGTGCTGTTCGGCAGTCCGCTCACAATCCCCGCTGCTGAAGTAACAGAATCCGCACACGCCGCAGCCGCTGCCACATCAATTGCTGTTGAATGCCCGGACCTGTGCCCTGAGTATCATGCCCGTGTGATTCGTGGAGTCAAAATCGGTCCCAGTCCTGTATGGCTCAAGGATCGCCTGGCAGCAGTCGGAATCAATTCGGTGAACAACGTTGTCGATGTCACAAATTTTGTGATGATGGAATGTGGCCAGCCGCTGCACGCATTCGATCTTGATCGGCTTCATGGCCAAAAAATCATCGTCCGCCGCGGGATGAAGGGTGAGTCGATCACGGCAATTGATCAGCGCCAGTATGCGTTGACTGACGAGATGTGCGTCATCGCCGATGCTGTGCGTCCGGTGGCGGTCGCCGGCGTCATGGGCGGCTTCGACACTGAAATTTCGGACGCAACGACGAACCTGCTGATCGAAGCCGCTTCGTTCGCATCGCTGTCGGTTCGTGCGACATCGCGATCCTTGAAGTTGCACAGTCCGTCCTCGTATCGCTTTGAACGAAAAGTTGATCGACAGTGGCTCGATTGGGCATCGCGCCGTTGCTGTGGACTCATTCTAAAGGTTGCTGGCGGCACACTGCTGGCAGGGTCGGTGGTTGCAGGACAGTTGGCTGCTGCAAAGCGAGATTCTGTCACGCTGCGTTTTGCTCAGGTATCGCGGCTGCTTGGGATTGAGATTGCGGCCGACGAATGTGTTGAAGTTTTGCAGCGGCTGGGGTTGAATTGCCTTGAACGCAGCGCGAACTCAGCGACATTCGAACCACCGAGTTGGCGTCCTGATCTGTGGCGGGAATGCGATCTGATCGAAGAAGTTGCCCGCATTCACGGTTACGAACATATCCCGATCGACGCCGAATTACCGGTCGTGGCAACTGCCCGAACTCGACGCGAACGTGTGATTGATACGATCCGTCTGCAGCTCGCTGCCAGCGGACTCTCAGAAGCCCTGACGATGTCGTTTGTCAGTGAGCAGCAGCGACAGCTGCTCCGGCCACACGGAGATATCCATGCGGTTGCTGTGAGTCATTCCAGCCGCAGCCACGAAGATCAACTGCGACAAAGCCTGATTCCAAGTCTTCTCTCCTGCCGTCGCCAAAATGAACGGCACGGCTGCGCGAACGCGGAATTGTTCGAAGTGGCTCGTGTGTACCTGACAGCTGGACTGGGGCAGCCTGAACATCAGGCCGAACCATTGACGATCGGCATTGTTTCCGGACGTCCGTTCGATCAACTCCTGGGTGTGGCTGAATCGCTTGCAGCGAAACTGGTTCCACACGCCGTGCTGACAACCGAACCCACATCGCATCCGGAATATGCGGCAGGCCGCGGGGCGGCTGTGAGTCTGAACGGGAAGCTCTGGGGCTGGCTGGGGGAACTTAGCCGCGACGTACTGGATCGCTGCGACCTGCAGGACGATGTCTGCGTGGCTGAGCTGCGAGTTCCGCTTATCGAAGAGTTATTTGAAGCCAGGCGTGCGTATGCTCCGTTGCCTCGTTTTCCGTCGGTCTCTCGAGACCTGAATTTTGTGCTTCCGGAATCAGTTTCGTGGGCTCAGTTGTCGGAAACCGTGTCCAAATCTGCCGGCGCGCTGTTGCTGGGAACATCGTTTGGTGGACAGTACCGCGGAAAACAGATCGATGCCGATCGGAAGTCGTATCTGATCACCTGCCGGTTTATGGCTTCCGACCGTACGTTAACGGC
>CANJQC010000096.1 GCA_947476295.1 Planctomycetaceae bacterium
CAGCACTGAGCAATTCAAATCGCATTCGCCGCATTCTTGAATTATACAACGACATGAAAACTTGCGTTGCCCGGATTACGAGGACAAGGATGCAGCTGGCTTTGTGCGTGGCGTGGCCCTGTTTCCTGCGAACGTGCTGGCATGGGTGCAGGCCACTCAGCCGAAGGCATGGGACGCTCTGACCAAAAACCACGGGCACGCCGCGGGTGACACGCTGCTGAGCCGTCTGCGGCAGTCCATCGACCAGCAGGGCACACTGCATGTCCTGCGCCACGGCTGCGAGTCGTCCGTCAGGTGCGGTACTCGCTGCACAACGAGAACAACATCGATCTGGTGTTGTTCCTCAATGGAGTTCCGGTCGCCACGGTGGAACTGAAAACTGATTTCACTCAGACCATTGACGATGCCGTCGATCAGTACCGCTTTGACCGCAACCCGTCCCCGAAAGGCCAAAACTTGGAACCGCTTCTCTCATTTCCCAAAGGCGCACTGGTTCATTCTGCCGTGAGCAACTGCGAAGTCCTCATGACGACGCGACTGGATGGCACGAAGACTCGTTTCCCGCCGTTCAACCTCGGCGACAACGGAGCGGCCGGCAATCCACTGAATCCCAATGGCCACCCGACAGCCTACCTGTGGGAACAAGTCTGGGAGCGTGACAGTTGGCTGGAGAGGCGCACAGTTCACAGACCGGGGAAGCTGCGTCGAAACTGAAGCAAGTACTTTCCGCCGAAGAGCAGAAGGAACTGGCCGACGGCGGTGAAGTCAGCAGTGAAGATATACTGATCGCAACGATGACCAGCCGGGCCGATGATCAGGGAATCACATACGTCGCGTACACGGCGACACTGTCTGACGCCACCGACCCGAATATCGTCCTGAACCTGCGTTCCACGCTGGACGCCGCTGGATACTATGACGAATTCGAAGTCAATCGCGTGGTGGAAGTGGAACTGAACCCGAAGAGCAAGCAGAGCGATCTACAGGCTGCTGTGGCCCCGGTGGCAGACAGACTGGTCAAACGTTCGCCGCTGCGAAGGTCGCGTACAGGGACGCTCAGGAAGCTAAGGACGACAAAGCCGCACAGGCTGCGAAAGACATCATGGATGCTCTGCTGCTGTTCAGGACCGACATGACGACGTACCAGCGAGCGTACACGTTCCTGTCGCAGATCTTCGACTACGGCAACACCGACTTCGAAAAGCGTACGATCTTCTACAAGCAACTGCGTCGCAAGAACACCTATCGCGAGGACGATTGAAAGCAGAGTTCCGCCAACAAACATCACCCAGCGAGGCCATGCCCGATCATACGGAGCATGTGACAGTCGCCGAAACTGATTCACGGTCGTGGAACGCTGCCCTGACAGGCTTCAGGCTGATTTCAATGGTAGAAGACCAATACCCCCGACAGGATTCGAACCTGTGGCCTGCGCTTTAGGAAAGCGCCGCTCTATCCTGCTGAGCTACGAGGGCAATGTGGTGAGTGTACTCAATTTCGAACAAGAACACCTCCGAAGTTGATTTAGAACCCCTAAAAAAACCTCCGTGCCTCTGTACGATGGTACAATCACAATTGTGGTCCTTAGTAGCGGCGGCTGCCAGCCGCCGTTAAGGGGAAATGCGGCTGAGCTTAGTCCTGTTTCAGTGCATCCGTCGGAGCCTTCCCCAAAGGCCAGAGTTGGAATCGACGAACGAACATTTCCGCTTGCTCTGTCTGTAACAGCAGCTTTCCAAAATCGGGTTTGGCCTCGGTCGCTTCATTCACCACGACACCGTTGACCTTGTAAATCAAATGCCCACCGTCGGCGATGACCTCCATTCGAGTCCATTCGCCGTGCTTGCTTTCCACATCGCTGCGTCCTCGAAATCCAATCGTGTCGGCCCATTCTACGTCTCGGCCAAACCAGTTGATGCGGCCCGCAGAAATCGTTGTTGGTTTCCCGCCCTTCTTCCAGACGAGTTCGTCGTCTCGGTCCTTCGTGGTCTCTGCCGTGAGTGACGTCGGCAGAACCTGGCCTGTGTCCGGATGTGTTCCGGTGAGTACCAGAATGTCTCCGACGCCACCTTCAATGATCTGAGCTTCGATCGACGCCATCCAGGTATTACTATAACCGCCATCCGGGCCCCAGCAGTGCAGCAGCAAGCCTGAATCACGTGCTCGATCGACGCGATCTCCCCAGGTCTTATCGCCCAGTTTGAATTCCACGATCAAATGGTAGTCACGATAGGACTGGTTTGTGATCACCCCACCATAGCCGTTGCCGGAGATATGAATCATGCCGTCCTTGACTGTGAATACTTTGTTCGGATCAGAATACGATTCGTCTTTGATCCACGTGTAAAAGCCCTCCATGTTTCGTCCGTTGAACAGATTGATCGGGCCGTCTTTCGGACTGATGGCTGTGTCACGCGATGGAGGTTCGGCGGGTTCGCCAGGGAGTTCACGAATGGAAATGTTGCGAAAGGCCACAGCGTCGTCATGACCGGCGAACCCAAAGTGGCCACTTGTGTTCTTCACCCCCGGCGGTACGGCACCATCCTTGGATTCCTTCACTTCACTCAGGTCGCTGTCCAGAATTGTGAAACCGTTTAGCTCGACTTTAATTTTGGAACCGCGCATCGTCACCTGCTGAAAATTCCATTCGCCGGTTGGACGCAGATAGCCTCGATGAGCCGGCACGAGTCCATAGACCGAACCGTGATATTGTCGCGGATCAAGCGTGGCGTACTTCGGGTCTTCAGAATCCAGCACTTGCAGTTCGAGTCCATCGAGATGCGGAGCGCCTTTGCCTGGGTAGCGAATGGCAAGGCCGTTGTTGCCGCCTGGAGGAAGTTTGAACTCCAGTCGCGAGATGAAATCGGAATACTGTTTCTCGGTGAAGACGGTTCCACCCTTGCCTGCTTTGCACATAAAGGATCCGTCAACGACTTCATAGTTCTCTAATTCGCCCTTCCACCCGCTGAAGTCACGTCCGTTGAAGATACTGTCGTAATATTGTGCATCGCGTTTCTCGAGCAGAGTGTTCGCTTCTTCCGGCGCGATTTCACGGATGTACAGATTCCTGAAGTACAGCGTGTTGCCATGGTTTTGCAGTTCAATCTGTCCGCGAGGGTAGATTGGCAGTTCACGCTGCCAGAGATTCTCCAGTATTACGTTATCGACAATAAGTTGATCATTCAGTTTGATGGTCACTCGTTCGCCCACCATCCGAATGAAGAACGTGTTCCACTCGCCGACCGGCTTGTCAGCCTTCACCAGCGGGAACCGAGGGTTCCGTTGATTGTTCCAGAGTGAGCCGGAACCGTTCTCCGCCCCATGCCTGAAGTAGTTTTCGAATTCAGTATCCCAGATCTGCACCTGCGGACTTCCTCGCAGATAAAGACCACTGTCACCGCCTTCAAGGATCTTCCAATCGACGTATAACTCAAAATCACCATAGTCTTTTGCGGTACACAGGCTTTCTCCTTTTCCGTCGAAGACGAGTCCTCCGTCCGCAACGCTCCAGTGTGCCCGCATGCTGTCGTCTGCGACCTTCTGCTTCGTCGCGAGTTCTTCAGCCGTCATAGCGGCCCGCGCCTGCGGGTTTCCAACGAGCCCTTTCCAGCCAGTCAGGTCGTTGCCATTGAACAATGGCGTAAAGCCAGCCGGTGCATCCGCTGCGGCAGTTGTCGGCAGCCCGACACAAACGCACAGTGTTAGAAAGTGCAGAGCAATGCTTGGCAGGAGGAAAGATCGGATGGTAAGTCTTAGCATGACGTATTCTCCATTGTTTCGCAAAGTTCGCGATTCTCAAAAGGGAACAGGAGGCGAACTGCGGGGTGAGTTAACTTGAGGGAGGAGGCTACTGAATTTCGGAGGGTGCTCATCGTACCGTTTAGAAATCAGATTCCTACGGAACGGCGCGGAATTGATCAACAATTCTCGTCAGGCAAGTATTTCCAGCCCCTCAATTGCAGAATCATCCGAAGTAGTTGTGATTACGACTGCACCAGTCGCCGAGCGATCATCACGGCTCCGACGGCCGGGCATGGGACGGGAACGACACTGTTAGGAGGAAGACCAATTCGTGCTGTTAAGTCCGCGCGGAAGCTCGGTTGATGAATCAGGACTCCACCGGCGATAGCCAAGGGAAACTTGCCCGCCGCGAAGTTCAGCCTGCGGGCGAGGGTTGTGACCATCGTGGCCAGATCATCTGCGGCGGCTTGCAGGATTTGGCGAGCTACCGGGTCATGCTTTGCTGCTTCGAAGACCAGTTCTGCGCACGCAGCGATTTGATCGCGAGACAAGGCCGTTCCGTAAATTCTATCGATCAATTCGGATGGTGTGGCGACAGTAAGTCGGGTCAGAAATGCGTCATGCAGCGTGGTGGGTGGAGCTCGTCCATCTGCTGCCAGGGCAACCGCGCGCAGGGCGGCAATGGCGATCGCGTAGCCACTGCCTTCGTCTCCGAACAGATATCCCCAGCCTCCGACACGCTGCACCTGTCCGGCAGAATTCCTGCCCCACGCAAGTGACCCGGTCCCGCTTATCAATGCGATGCCGACTCCGGCCGGTGAAGCGGCGGCAAGAATGGGTTCCGCATCCGTTGTAACGATGACTCGCCTCGCAAAGTTCTGCGTTTCTGCCCACGCTTGCAGCTGCTGCTGTTCCTGAATTCGCCCTGCTCCTGCGACGCTCAGACACAGGCCCTCGACAGCAGCCACATGAATGTTGGCATCGGTAAATGCGGCATGAATCGCGGCGGATATTTCGCGAGTCGCAGCGTTAAGCCCGACAGATCGCAGATTGCCGGGCCCGCTCTGTCCTTGCCCTCGACGCAGAATCGGTGTCGTGACGCTGAGTTCCTCCAGCAAGGCTACCGTTTTCGTGCCGCCCGCATCGACTCCAATCACCAGCTCCGCCTGCCGATCTGTCACGAATTTTCTCCGTCCTGCGTCGGCTGAATCGCGAGCCGCAAATGCTGGTTGTGCTTTTTCAGAACCGTCCGCGCGGCGTCCGGGGTCACCTCGTGAATAATTGCAACGACGGCCGTCTTTAGTTCCCCGCCGCAGAGGCTGAGTTCCTGTTCAGCGCGTTCTTCCGTGACTCCCGTCAGCCGTGTCACCAACCGCCGACTTCGTGCCATTAGTTTGGCGTTAGTGGCCCGCAGATCGACCATCAGATTGCCATATGTCTTACCAAGCTGCACCATTGTTCCCGTCGTCAGCATATTGAGTACCATTTTGGTCGCGGTGCCCGCCTTCATCCGCGTGGAACCACTGATGATCTCCGGACCCACGATCGGAGTAATCATCAGGTCCGCCATGTGTGACATCTCCGAATTGGCGTTGCAGGCCAAACCAATAGTGAACGCCTTGACGCTGCCAGCGTACTTCAAAGCTCCGATGACATACGGCGTGCGACCACTTGTGGCAATTCCGACCAGCACATCTCTGGAATTCAGGGCCACCCGTTGCAGATCCGCGACAGCCACTTCCGGATGATCTTCGACTCCTTCCGCCGGTGTGCGCAGAGCTGATTCGCCACCGGCAATCAGGCCCACAACCATTGTCGGTGGAGTGCTGAATGTCGGCGGGCATTCGGATGCATCCAGCACACCCAGTCGTCCAGAAGTTCCTGCTCCGATATACACCAGCCTTCCGCCCTGCTGAATGCGATCCGTGATGATCAGAATGGCGGCGGCAATGTGTTCGGCTTCGGCGGCAATGGCTTGTGGAATTGTCGCGTCTTCCGCGTTCATTAACCGCACGATGTCCAGCGCGGACAGCGTGTCGATGTGTTCGGATGCCGGGTTGATGGCTTCCGTGGTCAAACCATCAATGGACGGAAGAGGCGGTTCAGAATTCATCGGCCAATCAGGGAAGGTCGTTGGGGAAAATCTGTGGACCATTCTCAACAGAATCACTTCTGTCAGAGTATCCGTCGGGCGCTGCACCGATTGCAACCGGGCGCATCTAAAAAGGTGAATGTAAAATCCGGAATTCTGTCTCGGCAGACGTTTTTCTTTCGAAAAATCCCGTGGCGAGTGAACGTGGCCCCTGAAGAACAGATATTGGTGAAACGCCCACCGTTGATTTTTTTTCAGGCTTGCGGTTTCGACTTTACGGTGCCGGGCGAGAAAAAGACGTAGTTCATGCAGACTCGCCATGAGTACTGAGGACGTGTCACTGAAAAATTCGGCGTAAAAGGCCGATTGGCAGCTCTGGCTGACGTCCTTTTCTCCTATGAATTCATGCATTTTGCTCGCCAGTTTGTTTACCGATGCTCCGCAGCGAGAATTTCCGCCGCAGAGTGGCTGAGCACATAGGGTTGCTCAAAGTGACCTTGAGCCATTACCGCGATCGCTGCCAGAATACACTGGTCAGGAACATGACGTTTGCAGGGACGCGACGGTATTGAGAGGCACGCAGCAACAATTTGACAACCTACCATTCTGTGGGGTCGTACTGCGACGCTGCCTGCTGGGATGTTGTGCGCTGTGTTGCGGTTGCCTGTCGTCGCCGCCCAAGGCACCTGCAGTTGGCAGCAGCATGATTCAGGTCTCGGCCGATTGTCGCGATTCGCTGTGGGAACAGGCAGTGGTCGTGCTGCATCGCAGGCACTTTCAGGTCGCTCGTGAAAGTAAGCTCGAAGGCGTCATCGAAACGCATTATCGCGGCGGTTCAAATATGCTTGAACCGTGGCATCATGATTCCGTTGGACTTGAGAACCGACTAGAGAGCACGCTTCAGTCCATTCGTCGCCGCGTCATCGTCAGCATGCAGTCGTCGAGTACAGGATTGATGACCGTGAGTGTGCGCGTCGATAAAGAGATTGAAGACCTGCCGGGACTGGCCGCAAACTACGAAGGTGGCGCTACGTTCCAGGAATCTCAGCCGCTCAATCGGGACCTAGACCAGGTCGTGGGACAGTCAGGACCATCGCGCTGGCTATCCATTGGTCGCGACCCACTGCTCGAAAGAGAACTGCTGAGACAGATCCAGAGCGGCCGCTGAGTTCCGCTGTCAGCCGACCGATCCACAGGATCCGTCCGATGACGCAAGGCCCGAGACGCGGCCGCTGATGATGATCCTGCGCGTTGGGCAACGTGCGACATCCTGTGATGTTTGTCTGGTCTTTAGCCGCCTCTTCGTATTGTTTCGGAAAAAGCAAGATTTTTTTTGACGTCGGGATTTCCTGACCTAGGTTTTGTTCGTCAGCGAGCGAGTAACGCGGACTGAACTGGAATGCCGCGAATTGCGGCAGACAGGCTTAGCAAAGGGTTAGCTCTGCGTTGCAGAGTTATTTTTTTGGTGGTCGAAAGCCACCGTGACGTCACCTGCCCGGATACGGGCGCTTCGTGAGGGATTTTCAAATGAGCAAGTTCGCAAGCAGCATCAAAAAGTTCATCGTGTCAGAAGACGGCCCAACCGCAGTTGAATACGCGGTTATGCTCGCTCTGATCGTCGTCGTGTGCCTGGCAGCCGTTTCTGCCGTCGGCAGCAACGCGAATGCCAAGTTCAACACAGTCGCAGGCTACCTGACATAATTCACATGGGCGACACCGCCCGGCGAGCACACGGTGACGGCTTGCTGTTATCTGTGCCAGTGTGTTTCAGGAAAGAGGATGCGAATGAACTTCGCATCCTCCTTTTTTAGTTGACCAGGTTTAGTCACAAAAGGGAGTCATTTCATGCTGCCATACTGGATAGAACTGTCACCTGCAGATTTCATTCAGGGCACAGCCGTGTTGACTCTGGTCCTAGCCTTCTTGGCGACCAACCTGTTTGCCCCCGCCGGCCGCTGATCTCAATAATGGCTGATTCGCGGCGGATCTCCCCGTCGCCGTATCCAACCCATAACACTGCAACACTCATAAATAAAGAGGATTCTCGCCATGGAAATTGTTGACTTCCTTGTTACCAACTGGCATGTGAAAACTGTGTCAGCCGTTCTAATACTTGCAGCCTGGATTGACGGCCGTGAATTGAGAGTTCCGAACTGGATTACGTTTCCGATGATCCTCGCAGGACTCGTCTATTCGACATGCGTCGGAGGCCTTGGCGGTTTGGGCGCAGGTGTGCTTGGAATGTGCGTCGGCCTGCTGACATTGATGCCACTGTATGCCGTGGGCGGTATGGGTGCTGGTGACGTTAAGCTGATGGCGGGCATCGGTGCCTGGCTGGGCTGGGAAGTCACTTTCGCAGCATTCTGCGTGTCAGCCGTCGTGGGAGCCGTCATGGCTGTCTTGATGGTGTTGCGGAAAGGCATGATGAAGCATCACTACGAAAATTTCCTGCTGATCCTCAGTGAGTGGATGGTCGTCAAGAATCCGTATGAATTGTCTCGGATTGCAGCTGAGCGAAAGCCAGGCATGATGCTGCTGCCTTACGGGATTCCAATCTGCATCGGAACGATTGGCTATTTCCTGTATCAAGGGATGATCTAAGACATTTCAACAGGGATTGGCAGAATTTGCCGCTCTCTGTCTGATGTAACAGACGAAAAAAGCAACCGATGCGTCGTCGAGTTGCAGGAAAGAGTCACGATGAGCGTCTGACTCTGATTCGAGCGTTCTGATCTTCCGGATTGTCCTGGGCAGATCAGCAAGATTGGCAATCCGGCCAGCATTAGATGAAGCGGGCTTTTCTGCCGTGCCGATGAAGATGCTGGTGGGTATGGATTGACTGTACCATTTAACCTGTTTCTGCACAGGCTGCCGGTAACGCTGATCACCAGCGAAACCTGCCGAACTCCAGAACCGGATGATTGGTGAGTTAGTCCAGGAGAGATCCACTAAAATGAAAAATCAATCGTTGATTCTGCTTGTTGTTGCTGCTGGTTGCGGCCTTGTCGCGATGCTTGGCGTCAAGAAAGCGATTAGTCAGAAACCTGTAGAAACAGAGGAGACCATTCAGGCACTGAGTGCAATTGTTGACATCCAGGTGGGAAGCCGCTTGGATGAAACGAATACAAAATTTGTGAAGGTTGCCGTTTCAACAGCTCCTGAAGGCGCCATCACGTCTCTCGACGAAATTACCGAACGTTCTCTGAAGGTTCCGGTAATGCCAGGGGACTGGATTCTCAAGAGCAAGTTGACGGAGAAGGGTGAAATCGGAGCCGTGGCCAGCATCCCGCCAGGGATGGCTGTCGTCACGATTCCGGTGGATGCCACGACAACGCACAGCGGAATGATGCGACCGGGCAACCGAGTCGATCTGCTGCTGACATACGATGACAGTTCCTCGGGCCGCAACATTAAGAAAATGATTACAGTGATGGAGTTTGTAGAAGTCTTCGCCGTGGATGCTCGAATCTACGGCATCGACAAAGAGGGGGATGGACTCGCGAAAAATATCTCGTTGCTGGTTGAGCCTGAACAGGGCAAGGTTGTTAATCTGGCAACAGGGTTGGGCAAACTCTCCACGATGCTGCGTCCGAATGGTGACGTGACTTCATCTGGTAAGACGGAAATTTCGGCTGAGTTTTTGAAGAGTTCGTTTTCGGGTTCCGGTCACCGTAACCGATCGGTGATGGAAAGTCGCGAAATCGGGATGGAGGATGAATCAATCGAAAAACCGTCGATGGACGAATCGCTGGAACAGGAATTGGCACGAGTACCTGCACAGAGTCCGGAACCATCCGCTCCTGTGAAGGTGGCTCAGCTTGACAATCCAAATGTCTGGACGATGGAAATCTATGAAGGTGACAAAGTCCGACTGGAAACTGTTGAGTTGCCGCTGAGTTCAGAAGCTTCAACTTCTGGAAACTGGAATATGTGGGATTTGTTGAAGACGAAATCAAATTAGTCGGACTCAGGCACTGGGCCTGTCCGTCCGAAGGAGTTCTGTGAGAGTGCTGGGAAAGGTTCCCCGGCGTCACAAGGGTTCCTGAGCGATCGCGCGGAGCGCGTAATGAGTTGGGGATGCGGCGTCCCGCGTTGCAGCGGGCGTCGCTCTTCAGCACTTTTGGAGTGCAGGGATGCCATTGCTTCAAATGATTGCCAGTTTCACTCTGGCCGCGACGATTCTTGTTTTACTGCCTTCCGCTGCCGCGAGTGCGGAGAGTGATGGTGGTTCTGCTGTCTATCGAATTCACGAAGGCAGAAACGAGCTGGCACTGGTCGAACGCTTTTCGATCTTCGTCGAGCATTCCGCCAAAATCCGCCGTGTGATGGACTTTGACGAAGAAGTCATCACGGTTCAAGTCGTCGAAGGTACGCCCCGTCAGTTTCGGGTGTATGCCCTGCGAGCCGGCGTCACGACCATTACCGTAGTCGACGAACACGATCGCAGTTACGGCCTCGAAGTTCTGGTGCGAGGCGACGTACGGCACCTGGAATCTCACATCCGCCGCAGCTACCCCAACGACGTTATCACCATCGAAGAGATCAACGAACAGTCAGTGCGTCTGGTGGGATGGGTGTCGCAGCCCGAGAACATCAACGAGATTGAAGAAATCGCCAAACAGTTCTATCCGAATGTCATGAATCACATGAAGGCGGGTGGTGTGCAGCAGGTACTGATGAAATGCACGGTCCTTGAAGTTCAGCGTGCGAAGCTTCGTCGGCTGGGGATGAACTTCACTCTCGTTCGACCTGACGGATTCTTGTTCAGTACTCCAGGTCCGATCACGCCCATTACCGCGATAGGCGGGGCGGGTAGCCCCACGCTTTCAGGTCTTTCAAATTCCACGGTCACTTTTGGTTTCTCGAGGCCGAATTCTGTGTTTCACGGCTTCGTTCAAGCCATGCTGGAAGAAGGCATGCTGAAATCGCAGGCCACACCAATGATGGTGACTCACAACGGACGCCCGGCGAATTTTCTGAGCGGCGGTGAAACTCCAGTGCCGATTCCTGCAGGGCTTGGTACGACCGGTTTCGAGTTCCGTGAATATGGGATTCAGATGAATGCTGTGCCCTACATTCTGGGGAACGGTCGAGTCCGACTGGAGGTCGAAGTAATTATCCGCGACCAGGACTTCGCGAACACCGTGACAGTGTCAGGCACGACGATTACCGCGTTCAAGACCAACAGCGCGAATACCCAGGTGGAAATGAATTTTGGCGAAGCCTTGGTGATTGCGGGGCTGATTTCACAGAAAGAGGATGTTCTCACGCAGAAGATCCCGTTCTTTGGCGAACTGCCATATGTGGGCGCTGCGTTCGGTCGTAAGACGGCCACACAATCGGAAAGGGAACTGATCATCATGGTGACTCCGGAATATGTCTCCCCAGCACCAGCGAGTCAGTTTCCTCAGCAAGGCCCCGGCATGTTCACCGACACGCCGACCGACAAAGAGTTGTTTGGCATGGGGCTTCTCGAGGTTCCTAAATTCGGCGATGCCTGTGAAAATGGATGTGACAACTGTATGCGCGGCGGAAACGGCCAGAATTGCCAGCATGGTCTGCAAATGAACTCCTGCCCGGACTGTCGGCAGAACGGCGATTCCTGCAGCCCGCCAGGACTTGGCAAGACTGACTCACAGGTTGTACCGGGAATGCCATCAATAGGCGGGGACAAAGCGACGCTGACTCAGCCCGTGAGCTCTTCCCGCACGCTCGGTGACAAAGCAATCGACGACAAAGGTGTCATCAGCAGGAAACCACGGACATCGTCCGGCAGTTCACGATCCGGACGTTCCGGACTGATCTCCCCGACTATGCGATAACGGAAACCATAACATACCACAACCATCAATCATTGATCTGTCCTGCTGCACATTTTGATTCTGAACGAAAGATACCATGAAAAGCGTCCTGCGACTTGCGACCGTCGATCCGGATGAGCGCACGCGCAATTCGCTCAAGTCAATGCTGCTGGGAATTGATGCGGTGTGGCTGGAAGCCGAATGCGCTCGGTACGAATTCTTTATGGATGTGGCTCAGCAGACGAAGCCGGACATCGCGTTGATCAACGTCGATGCAAATCACGCAAAAGGCGTGCAGTTGGTGGGAGAGATTTCCAGAGCACTTCCGAACTGTTCGATCCTGGTCGTGAGCGCGTCACAGGAGGGAAGCCTTATCCTGCAGGTGATGCGCAATGGTGCCTGTGAGTTTTTGAACATGCCGCTGCAGCTGGATGACTTCGTTGCAGCGCTGGATAGAATTCGGATCAGCCGTGGCGGTGCTGCCGGCGACGGAAATGTACGCGCCGGGCAGATCATCACGATCGCCGGAGTCAGTGGTGGCGTCGGAAGCACTGCTCTTGTCGTCAACATGGCGGCCTCACTGGCTCAGGATCCGGCAAACACGCCGGTCATCATTGACCTAGATCTGACGCTCGGTGATGCTGACGTGTGGCTGGACATCATTCCGGAATACACGATCCGTGATGTGTCAGAAAATATTGCCCGCCTAGACTACGGTTTGTTGAAACGTTCACTAACGCGGCACGAATGCGGCGTCTATCTGCTTCCACGACCGGTGGAACTTGAAACCGGGGAGCCAATCAAGCCCGACGACCTGCGACGTATTCTGGCGCTGCTGAAGGCAACATTTTCGCATTTGATCGTGGACGTGACGAAGTCGTTCGGTCGTCTTGACCTGTCGGTGATGGAAGTGTCGGACAAAGTCCTGCTGGTAACGCAGCTTGATCTGTCGTGCCTGCGAAATGTCGTTCGAATCATGCAATTTCTGGAGCGGATTCCCGGCATCAAAGAAAAGGTGGAAGTCATTGTGAATCGAGCGGGTCTCGAAGCCAACGAGATCAGCCTGTATAAGGCTCTCGAAACCATCGGTCACGCGGTCTTTTGGCAGCTTCCAAACGATTATGCAACTATGGTTGGTGCTCGTAACAACGGCCTGCCGCTCTGTCAGTTCGCTCCGAAAGCCCGTCTGACACGCAGCCTCAATGACATGGTGCGGCATTTGACATCGGGTGAATCCAGCACAAAATCACAGGATGACCAGCCAAAGAAAAAGAGCGGCCTGTTTGGTCTATTCGCTGGACGATGACACGTAGCGGGCCAGCGTCAAACCGACGTCCTAGGTCGTTGGGGGACTTCGACTGTCAACCGCCGGATTTCCACTGTTTCTCTCTGCAGCAGCGGGCTTGGCGCTGTTTTTCAGCTCAACCTCGATGTTTTTCACCCCACTTATGGTTCGCTCCGTCAAAACCAAGGGAACGCATTGAGCCGGGCCTTGCCTAATAGTCAACTTTTTTGGATTCTCAGCGGGGTTTTGAGCTCAGTCTTGCGAAGCGAACACCGCTGTCACGCAGAATTCCCTTATTTTTCCCACACTCGGCCAGAAATTACTTATTTTCCCACATCGCTCCCATTTAACATCTCAAAATGTAAAAAAGCTAGCTTCTCAGTAGTTCACACCTTAGAATGCCGATCACTCGGAAGTAGCGTGGATTGTTCGCCTGTGATGTTTGGCAACAATCTTGATGAAGACGTAAAGCTCACCTAAAGTCCCTACCTTGCAATTGCTGGTCGCTTATTCACTTGAGCACAGCAACCCACAGATTTCCCTCCCGCCGAATTCCATCCTACCGTCGGCACCATTCGGAAAATCCCATGAGTACGATTATGAAACGCCCGTCGGCGTATCGAGAGTTGCCGCGCCGTTTGACTGCGGAAGAACTGGATCAGGTTCAACGTCTGTTTTCAACGGACGGTCTTGCCTCCGTGACCAGCGGGTTTGGGTTTACCACGGACCTTCAGGCCCTGCAGTCCGTCGCGCATTCGCTGGGGATGTCGGTCGTTGACCTGTCGAAGGAAACTGTCGATCGATCGATTCTTGAAGGATTTCCGGTTCGGCTGCTGCATCGTCATGGAATTTTCCCGATCGACCGAAGTCCCTCGTCGATCCGGATCGTCGTCAGTGACCCGTTTGATGTGCAGGCCGCTGATGCGGTCGCTGCTGCCACGGGGCTGTTTGTAATGACTTCGCTCGCTCTGCCCCACGAAGTAGCAACGCTGATCAAGACTCACCTCGGTGTTGGAGCACAGACTCTTGACGGGTTACTGGCTCAGGCGGCTGAAAATACTGACGAAGTCGAGATTCTCGGTGACCTCAGTTTCGAAGAATCTGAAGCTGCGGCGATGGCTCAACAAGCCTCGGTCGTCCGGCTCGTAAATGATATCCTGACCGAAGCCGTGAATGTTCGAGCCAGCGACATCCATATGGAAGCGCAAGCGACAGGGATGAAGATTCGCTATCGCATTGACGGTGTATTACAGAATCAGCCAGTGCCTACCGAACTGAATCGTTTTCAGGCAGCAATCCTGAGCCGACTCAAGATTATGGCTCGGCTGAACATTGCAGAAAAACGAGTTCCTCAGGACGGTCGTATCAAACTGCGAGTCTCCGGCAGAGAAATCGACATCCGTGTTTCCATCATTCCGATGCTGCATGGCGAAGGCGTCGTGATGCGAGTGCTGGACAAAGACGCGATGAAGTTTTCGCTGTCCGGCGTCGGAATGGAAGAAGACACCTGCACTCGATTCCGGGAACTCATTCGCCTGCCTCACGGGATCGTGCTTGTGACCGGCCCCACAGGTTCCGGGAAAACGACAACGCTCTACAGTTCACTGGCGGAGATCAAAAGCGAACGGAACAAGATCATTACAACCGAGGACCCCATTGAGTATCAGCTGGAAGGGATCAACCAGATTCAGGTGAATCACAAGGTCGGCCTGACGTTTGCTGCTTGCCTGCGCAGCATTCTGCGACATGATCCGGACGTTGTTCTGGTCGGCGAGATTCGTGACTTTGAAACCGCTGAGAACGCCGTTCAGGCATCGCTCACCGGCCACATGGTCTTCAGCACTCTGCACACCAACGACGCTGCAGGTTCCTTCATGCGTCTGGCGGACATGGGCGTTGAGCCTTTTCTGATCAGCAGCACGCTCGAAGGAATCATGGCGCAGCGGCTGGTGCGGACGCTGTGCATACACTGCCGCGAAGCGTACATGCCATCTGACGAAGAAGTGCCGGTAGATTTTCCATTGGATGACTACACTGCGGGGCAGCCCATTTACCGTGCGCAAGGTTGTCGGCAGTGTCGCAACACTGGATATGCCGGACGCCTTGGCATTTACGAACTACTGGTGAGCAACGACGAAATTCGAGTCCTCGCCAGCGAGCGTCGCAGCACAAACGAAATCCGAAAGGCCGCCATCGCGAGTGGCATGAGAACTCTTCGCGAGGACGGCTGGATCAAAGTGGCTCGCGGATTGACGACTGTTGAAGAAGTCCTGCGAGTGACCAAAGCGGAGTAGAACGGCTGACTTCACCGCATCGTAGCGTGGGACCAGCGGCTGATAAGCCGCGCTGGCCCACCAATGAATTTTTGATTTGCGATTCAATCCAAAATCGCAAATTCAAAATCCGAAATTCACATGGGGGCAGCAGTGCCGGAGTTCACTTATATCGCCAGAACGATAAGTGGTCAGGACGTTAAAGGACTGATCTCGGCGGACTCGCGCGGCGATGTAATGGCCATGCTGACACAGCGATCGCTGTTTCCGATGACAGTCACGGCGGCAAAGCAGCCGCTGTTCAAGTTCAAGTTTAATCGTTCGGTTCGGGCTGAGCTGCTGGCGTCGACGCTGACGCAGCTGTCTGATCTGCTCACCAACGGTGTTCCGCTGCTTCAGGCACTGGATTTGATCGCTCAGCAGGCGACGCACGATCATCTCAAAGAAGTTCTCACTGATGTTCGTTCACAAATCGCCGAGGGCAAACAGCTCCATGAAGCTATGGGCGCCCATCGCGATGTCTTCAGCGATCTGACGCTTTCAATCATCCGCGCCGGAACCGAAGGTGCGTTCCTAGAAGCGGCTTTGCAGCAGACAGCAGAGTTTCTGGAGCGTCAGGAAGAGTTGCGAGCGAAGATCAAAGGGGCAATGGCGTATCCCGCGTTCCTTGCTGTCGCCGGCAGCACAGTGACGCTGGTACTCATCGTGTTTTTTGTGCCGAAGTTCTCCGAGCTTTTTGCCCAGTTAGAACGCCAAGGCATACTGCCAATGCCCACAGTCATCTTACTGTGGCTCAGCGATTTCCTAGGCCGTTTCGGGATCCTTGTCGCATTGGCTGCCGCAGGAGGCATTGCATTGTTGCGTCGCTGGTCTCAATCACCCAATGGGCGACAAAGACTGGACAGTGTCAAAACCAAAGTACCGGTCTTCGGGCCGATCATCCTGAACAGTGCCGTTTCAAGATTTTGCCGGATTCTCGGGACCTTGCTCAGAAACGGCGTACCGATGCTAAAGGCTATGGAGATCAGCAGCGATTCTTCCGGCAATGTGGTGCTGGGGCAGGCAATTCGCAAGTCGGCCGAAAATATTTCTGCCGGCGAATCTCTGTCCTCACCTTTGGCGAAATGCGGACTTATCCCGGCGAACATCATGGCGATGATCAGCATCGCTGAAGAAGCTAATAATCTGGAACGCGTCCTTGGCAACGTTGCTGACGGAATCGACAAGAAGGTCGCTCGGCAACTGGACACGATGGTGCGACTCATTGAACCCGCTCTGCTGATGGTCATGGGCAGTGCGGTTTTGTTTGTGATTGTCGCACTACTGTTGCCTGTGTTTGAGATGAGTACTTCAATGAGCTAAAGGAAAATGAGATGCATAAGATTCACTTTCAAGATTTCAGACATCGAACACGATCGCAAAATCTGAAGAGTGTTGTTGTTCGCCGCGGCTTCACGCTGACAGAACTTCTGATCGTGATGGCCATTCTTGTATTACTGGTCTCTCTGATCGGACCTCGCCTGCTGGGCAGCAAGAAGAAGGCGGACATCAACGCCGTTAAGACTCAGATCGGCATGTTTCAATCCGCGCTGGAGCGTTATGCGGTCGACATGAATAAGTTTCCTTCATCCGAAGAAGGCCTGGCAGCCCTGATTTCCAAACCCAGCTCAGATGGCAGCGAAGCGTCGTCTGCGGATTCGTCTGCGGATTCGACTGCGGATTCCGGAACCAGCGACGAGGTCACGACTGACGGCACTACTTCCGAATCAGGTGGCCAGAGTTGGGACGGGCCTTACTTGAAATCTGAAACGTTGCCCAGCGATCCGTGGGGCAAAGCGTATTCCTACGAATTTCCACCGACACACAATAAAATTAGCCTGCCGGATATCTGGTCATTTGGTCCTGATGGCCAGGAAAACACCGACGACGACGTCGTGAGCTGGACTGGCGATGGTGGTGAAGGTTCAGACCAGTCGTCATCGGGTGATTCAAAAGAATAGGCGGCGATTGAGAAATATCTGTCATCGAATGGTGCGATTTATGTACCTTGGACATTCAAGTCCGAGTCCTCGCCAGAGGGCGTTCCGCCAGCGAAGGATTTTTGAGTTACAATAACTATCCTTCGCACGTCCATTCTGGAGACATTTTTCGTTGCACCACACTAACCCGAAGCGTTAGATTTGAAGTTGCGCGTTTCAGGCCCGGAGGGCTGACATATCCTAGGCCGGTGGTGTGAGCCACCGGTAAACGAGAATCAAAAAGTCTAAGGCCTGAAGGGCCGGCAAACTGGCGACTGTGTCGGCCCTTCAGGCCTGCATCACTGTATCTTCCATATTCCGGTGGCTCACGCCACCGGCAGACGATGTGCCGGGCTTCCAGCTCTAACGAAGCTCGCAACTTCAATACTGACGCTTCGGGTTCATATCAGCTGCGACCGCGTAAAGTATAAGAACGCCTAACAAAACCGGGACTGGCTCCCGTTTTGAACGGGAAAACGCGGCAAACACTGTTTGGCGAGGGTGCCTGTCCCGGTTTTGTTAGGGCCCTAAGTTTTCTGGCCATGCGACGGACATAAACGTCCATCCTGAATTCCAATGCACCACTTCCAATGCCCAAAGAATCATCACGTTCACCATCGCAGCGGATTCTCGCTGGTCGAACTGCTCATCGTAATGGCGATCCTGGCCGCTATGGCGGGTTTGATACTTCCAGCCATGCGGGGTCCATTGGACAAGAGCCGTCTCACCGGAGCTGCAAAACAGTTACAGGCGGCCCTTGCCAAAGCACGAGCCCTGGCCATTCGAGAAGGTGATGCCGTCTATTTTCAGTATGAGATCTTTGGCGATCGTTACGTGATCGCGCGAGCACCGTCAATCCATGGCATCATGGTGACCGTGTTGGACGATTCAGCAGGCTCGATGAGTACTCCGTCAGGTCTTTCCGTCGAGTCCACGAATGCATCCAGCTCGCAGACAGACACGATGGCAGAAGATCCGTTGGTCTCGAACGTTCTTCGTGAAGGACAGTTGCCGACGGGTGTCACGTTCGCAGAGCCTCTGATATCTGCAATTGAATCGCTCAACGGAGCCGTGTCTCAAGTCGAAAAGGCGATCACTGCCTCCGGAGCAGTTCCGATTCGCCGATGGTCCGGTCCCGTTCAATTTTACTCCAGCGGACGAACGACGGATCATGTCATCCGACTGCAGGGTCAACGCGATTTTTCAGTCGATGTCACTCTCCGTGGCCTGACTGCAATGGCCAGCTATTCCGCCCCGGCTCGCATTGCAGAAAATGTTCAGACATCGACGACTCCTGAGCTGCCCGGAGGCCTGCCATGAGCTTCATCGTGGCACGACGCACTGCGTCGCTAATTCAAAATTCAGGGCATCGTGGCCTGGTGCGGCCATCCGCAGAGCGTTCGGGTTTCTCCCTGATCGAGGTCATCATTGCAACCGCCATACTGATGGGCAGCGCGATCGTGCTTGCCCGGCTGGCGGGGATGGGGCGAGACCAGTCACAGAAAGCAAAATTGTATTCTGATGCGCAGCACGTATGCGAGCAGACGATGAACGAACTGCTGTTAAAATTAAGACCGACAGAACTTGTCGAATCCATGCCGTTAATTCCACTGCCAGAGCCAATTCAGGACATGACGGAAGAGTTAAGCGAATTGGATATGTTTGCTGACGCACAGACTCCACAGCAACTCAAGGTTGAAGAAACCAATCCGGAATGGCGGCATTCTGTCCGCATGGATGTGCTCCCGAGTCTGCCTGGAATGTGGAGCCTGACTGTTGTCGTCGTCCAGGGTGATGAAACACTGGAGCATCCCATTCGGTTCTCGTTGACTCGATGGATTTCCGGACCACCGCCGAAGGGAGCATTCGACGAATTGTCCGACGGCATCAATGAATCAACGTCCCCGAATCAGGGAGGATTTCCGTGATGCGCCGGCAATTCATAGGAATCGCGTTCCGACGGACGTTGAATCATCGCAGCGCTTACACACTCATCGAGATGCTGATCGCGTCCGTTCTTGTGGCGGCGTTGATGTCTGTCGTGTGGAGCATGATGTCGATGTACAACGGCTACCTCACGGCAGGACAATCACAGGCCGTTGAGCAACAGTTGATTCGATCCGTGCTGGACCTGCTGGAAGACGATTTGCAGAGCGTAGCGATCGCAGATACCAACCCAACGGTCTCACCTGCGATGGAGGTGAATGGTGAACCGGCGATTGAGACTCTTGGCGAACTAGGCCCACGGACCGACCCTTTTTCAGTCGACGTCGATGAGTTGTCGCTGTTCTCCGACAGTATCAAATCAAACAGCAGTGGGTCACCTGTTCGCATCTCGCTGATTGGCAACTCGCATTCGGTGCGTTTGTCCATCGAAGAGGTTTTGCCAGAGTCTTCGCCATTCGCGAACATCTCAGAAAATTCATCCGGACAATCCCCATCAGAATCGGGCTTCGATCCGTTGAGCCAAACAGTCGCCAACAGCCCGATGCTAGCGGCTGATGATGCGCCAGCGATTGAAGGCGTTGCGCCGGATGTGCCCGAGTTCAAGACCATTATCTGGCAGTTTCAACCTTTCGGAGCGTCGTCGTCAGGTTCGACATCGCTTCGTTCCGGATTGTATCGAATTCAGTCAGAGTCTTTCTCATTGCAAACAGCGCTACTTCAGCAGGAGACACTGATCGAAGATCGTGTTCAGGGCGACGAGACTTCCGTGGATCGTATGACACTTGAAGCTCTGCTGTTTCCTCCGATCGACAATCGTCGCGAGACACAATCCATGGCGATTAATGAGACAGAAAGTGAAGTTTCAATTCCTTTGTTTGATGTGATTCCGGAAGTGGTTGGTTGCCGTTTCGAATATTTCAGCGGAGCGGCGTGGACCACTTCATGGAACAGTGAACTGCAGCAGGGCCTGCCGTTGTCCATCCGAATTCGATTGCGTTTAGTGACCCCAGCCGATCTGAAAAAGTTGAATCTTGTTTTTGGGACGACCCAGACTGAAGACTCGCCGCTCGATAGTGCTTTGAACGCAGGTCCAGACACTGGAAGTACCTCACCATCCACGTTGCCCTCAGGACTTGATGATCCTGCTGTCAATCCATTTGTCAGCATTCCAACTCGTCAGATTCAGCGCATCGTGATCCTGCAGCCTTTGACAGGGCCGATGCCGCAACCTGGGGCGTTGGATGAAACGGATGCGTTACCCATAAGCGACAATCCTGCGCAGGCGGAGAGTCTGTTATGAAACATCACCGTCAAGGCGGATCGCGGCAAGGAGTTGTGCTGATCGTCGTGCTGGTTCTTGTGGTCATGGTCGCACTGGCGGGGTTTGGCTTCCTAGCAGCCATGTCCACTGAATACGAAGCAGCGAGATTGAATGGAAGCATGCTGCAGGCACAGCAAACGATGGCATCGGCCGAATCCACACTGAACTGGTTTGCCGCGTTGTCGGAACGGGAACGTCTCGTTGTGGGCGGTTGGTATCACAATCCGACATTATTTCGAAGTCGGACGGTTGTACCGCTCAGCGCCATCGGTGGTAACACCGCGACAACTCAACCGGGAATCCCGGTGGAACAACCTGCCAGCGTGGATCTCACTGATGATCGCTGGCGATTCTCCGTAGTGACTGTGGACGTCACGGCGGAACAGAATCCTGTGCTGCGATTTGGCCTGCAGAATGAATCCAGCAAGCTGTATCTCGCAAATATTTTGCGCTGGGACGAGGCAACTCCGGGGCATGGCCGAGTGGCGTTGATGCAGCTTCCGGGAATGACAGATGCCGTCGCCGATTCCATCCTTGACTGGATGGATACCGACGATCAGCCCCGGGAATTTGGGGCTGAAAGTGATTACTATCAGACACTTGATCGCCCCTATTTCGCGGCCAATGCTGTGCCCCAGCGACTAACGGAACTTCTGTATGTCAAGGGAGTCACTCGACGCATGTTGATGGGATCTCAACACGCAGATCTGCTGGCGGTCGGCGATCAAAGTTCACAACAGGGCGAATTGCCAGCCATGGATGCAAACGGTGACTTTGCCAGAGATCCCACAGAGCCAGGTCTCGGCTGGAATCATTTCTTTACCATTCATGCAGGTGAGCGCAATCGCAATCGCTCGGGGCAGCCACGAATTTTTCTGAACTCCAACAGCCTGACACTGCTGGAGCAGCAACTCACCACTGTCCTGCCCGAAAATCTTGTCCGCTATGTTCTGCTGGCAAGAGTCTACGGACTGACTCCGTCGGCAGGTTCCGGAGTTGAACCGTCCGCAGCCCCATTTTCGCTGTCGATGGTTCCGGCCTTTCCAATCGCATCGGCGGCAGATTTAATTGATTCAGTCGTTCAGGTTTCCTCGCCCTCCGGGACGATCGTTGTACAAAGTCCTTTACAAGCCAGCAATCCGGATTTTTCCGCTTTGGCTTCAACACTGCTCGATCATGTGACGACTGATCCGGAATCCGTGATTCACGGCCGTATCAACATCTCCACGGCGTCTGAAACCGTGCTGAGAACAATTCCCGGAATGACTCCGGAAGTGATTTCGCAGATTGTGACTCAACGCGACACGCTCGAAGCCGAGCAAGGGGATTCTGTGGCCTGGTTGTTGTCTGGCAACGTGCTGGATGTGGCGACGTTTCGCCATGTGTTTCCTGAAATCACCACAGGCGGAGATGTGTTTCAATGTGAAATCGTCGTCTATCGAGCCATCGGTGGCCCAATGCTGCGGAAAAACCTGATCCTTGATGCTGCATCCTCTCCGGTGAGGCGGGTACAATGGACGGATCTCACAGATACACCTTTGCGGTATTCACACAAGATGCTGTTGCCGCCACTGCAGTGAGAAAAAAGACTCTTCGATTTTCGTAGGAATGCAGGATACCCAGGGCGTTGCTTTTGAAGTTGCCCTCGGCTATCACATGGTGTGCCTTTGGCAAGGATCACGTTGCTGTCAAACGTGACTGAATCTACAACATGTTTGCTGAAGTTCAGTGGAGTTAATTTTTCATGTCACGCCTGCTGGTCATCAACTGGAATGCTCGTACGTTGCGTTACGTTCACGCGGACGCTGATCGTCAGGGACGATTGCGCCTAGTAGATGCCGGTCA
>CANJQC010000097.1 GCA_947476295.1 Planctomycetaceae bacterium
CCTCCGAGTACCGAAGATTTACCAAGGACCACTCGGAGGGCTGACGCCCTGCCGCTCGCCTAAATCGAAAAGGTGACTCGATGACTATTCCCGAAGGATTCGATCCAAAACTTGCGCACATGGTTTCACAGTGGCCGCACGATCGACCGTTGAATGCGTGTCGATTCGACCCCGCTGGTCGATTTGTCTTCAGTGGTTCTGAAGATGCGGCCGTCGAACGATTCAATCTGGCGGATGGCGTACGCACGGTCATCAACGGCGGTCATCAGACATGGGTCTGTGCAATCGCCTGTCCAAAGGACGGAGTTCACACTATCAGTGGCGGATGCGATGGAAAAATAACATGGTGGGAATCGGCGGCGGCAGAACCAAAACCGATTCGCAGCATTGATGCTCACAAGGGCTGGATACGATCGCTCGACGTCAGCCCGGACGGAACACTGCTGGTTAGCGGTGGCAATGATAACGTTGTTCGACTGTGGAACATCACAGACGGCAGTCTGGTTCGTGAATTTACGGGTCACACGCGACACGTCTATTGCGTTACTTTTCACCCGCAGGGCGAGTTTATCCTCAGCGGTGACCTCATCGGCGGACTTAAGCAGTGGGAAATCGCGACGGGCAAAGAAGTACGAACGTTTGATGCCACGCCACTGCATTCGTACAACGGCGGGCAGCAGGTAGATTTCGGTGGCATTCGAGCAATCGCCGTCAGTCCCGACGGCAAATGGCTGGTAGCCGGTGGTCTGTACAAAGCGACGAATCCGCTGGGAGCCGTCCATGAACCTCTCGTGCTGCTGTTCGATTTTGAAACACAGAAGCTGGAAAAGCAACTGATCGCCGAGGGAATCACTCAGGGCGTCATCTGGCGATTGAAATGGCTGGGCGACGGATCAATCATGGCGCTGAGTGGCGGAGGCAGCGGTGGATTTCTGGTGTTCTGGAAACCGGAGACAGAGAAGGACTATCATCGCTTCCAACTTCCAAACCTTGCCCGCGACATGGACCTTCACCCCGACGGTCTGCAGGTTGCCACCGCACACTACGACCGGCACCTGCGATTAACGCGACTCGCTGCCAAGGCGACATGAACCCTGTATGGATCTGATCTACAACGCCAGCTACCAGCGGAACAGGGCTTTGATTGCTCTCGCTGAAATCGGGCCGCTGTTAATACCGCACAAGATCCGCCGGAGTTTCCAGTCCCAACTCCTGAACAAGTTCCTGAGCTTTTGACACCATCATTTTCAATTCGCTCTGCAAGGCCAGGAATTGCCAGCCTTCACTGATGCGGTGTTGGATTTCCGCGATCGTCTGGCAGTGAATTCCTACCGGAGTGCCCGTCTTCTTACCAGCGGCGCGTACACGCTGAAGCATGGCTTCAAATTCTTCAGGGGTCGGTTCCGTACCGTCTGGTTTCTTCATCTGCCAGAACAAATCATGCGGCCCGACAAAGATTGCATCGACGCCGGGAAGGCTGTAAATCGCTTCTGCGTTATCGACTCCTTCCGGTGATTCTGTTTGCAGGATAACCAGAATTTCATCGTTGGCCCGACGATAGTATTCGCCACTCCCAGTTTGGAAATTCTGCGCCGGGATACTGCCACCAATCGAACGATTCCCCTGTGGCGGATACTTTGCTGCGGCAATGGCGATCTTCGCCTGTTCGACAGTGTTCACCATTGGCACAATAATGCCCCATGCGCCACCATCCAGCACGCGTTTGATCAGATCGTGATCACCACGCGGAACTCGAGCCAATGGCACACAGCCCGAATCGGCAATCGCAGCAAACATCATGGCTGCCATCTGCCAGTCGATCGGCGAATGTTCCATATCTACGGTCAGCCAGGGAAACCCGGTTCTTGCCATCAGTCGTGCCGTGAACATATCACCGAACGACAGCCATGTTCCAACTTGAGGTTTTCCGGCAGCGAGTGCAGCCTTGACGGGATTTGTCTTCATGTCGAGTGCTTTCAATTATTAGTAGCGGAATGGCGGTAGTGGGCTGTTGATTTAATCGTTTAACGGCAAGCCGAAGGCGTCGGCGTTCATGGAAACAGTCGCCTGCGGCTTGCCGTTAAACGAAAACTTGATCCGAGTGACTTAATCAGCAGACCGCTGGCGCCGTGCCACTCAGAATGCCGCAGTTTCTTCTGCACTCAATCGAAACGCAAGCGTTGTTGTGCTTTCTGAAACAGTCATCGGCGGCTGGAGCCGTGCCGCTCAAACAATTGGTGACGCATGGTGCAGGTCGCGAATCTCTTTGATGGCGCGGCCAAGTGCCTGGAATCTGCCGCGTGAAAGATGAATCGTGGCTCCGCGAAGGGCAATACCCAGAATTTCCGTGAGATCGCTGCGCTGCGTACGACTCAGCTTTTTCTCCGGCGCTGCAGGACTTTCGGACAGGCAACGAATCCAATCGGTCTCCGTGCGAGATCCCGTCAGTTCGATGCACAGGTCCCGGGCCAGTACAACAATCGCCGAGCCAAATTCCGAACTCGCAATCTGCCGTGCAGACATCACTCCAAAGACAGACTGCAGAAATCTCGGACGCGGCACCGCAGGAAGATTCAGGCGTTTCTGCATCAATCGCCACAAGACAAACAAAGTTGCCAGCAGCAGAAGAATCAACAACACCGTGCGCACATACGAATGTGGCGACATGCGACGCGGGCGATCGCGCAGAACTTCGTTGACCAGATTGGATTCCTGAACTTCATTGATCACCGCATTTGCCACTCGCAGCTTCGTCTCGAAATCCGGCTCTGGCGGTTCAAAATTCGGTGGAGGCGTCGGCAGAGCTGCTTCCTTCGGCTCTGGCGGTTGCATAACAGAACTTTCATGGTAGCCCGGCAACGGATTTCCGTCTCGAACAAACAACAATTGTCGCCGCCTTTCGCTACACAGCAGATCGCTCACCTGAATCGCAAAGATTGCATTGTCGCCGTGCCAGAGCATGCCGTTGGTAAACAGGCTTTCGTCTGCCACCAGAATCATAAGTCCGACTTGAGGACCCGTATCGCGACCGGCCAGAATCAACGGCTGATTCCGACTGGCTCGCGGCAGCGTGGTCGCTGGCATGGACGCGATCACTTGCCAGTCCAGCGAATCGTCCATCGGTTTTGAAAGCCAGCCGGTGCGATTGACCACAATCTCCCGCACACCTTTGACAAGTTTGTCGTCGGACTTGAGGCTGCGAATCCGAATACAGTCGGCGAACGACTGATAACGATCCCGCGAATCACCAGCAACCGCTGCCCCCTGAAAAAAAGAGCAGACACCGGGGAACTCAAAGCGGGCTTCTGACGCCACCAGCAGCGCGCCGCCCTGAGCCACAAACCGACGGGCTCGCAGCCATTCGCGGGAATGAATCTGGCGCAAGTCTCCACAAACAACGACAACCGATTCTGACGGTGACGACAACGCCACATCCCATGATTGCTCGGAAGTCAGCCCCTGTTCTTCCAACAGCATCTGGAACAGATCATACCCCAAATGCCATCGGTCATCCGTGCGGGCTGGACCCGCCTGCTGAATCGCGAAAGCGTCAGCAGTGGATGTGAAAAGAATCAGCGAGAGGAGGAACAGTCGCATGGATACAATCTCTACGGAAGCAATTTTCCGCCATTTCGGTCGAGAACTTTTTGCCAGCGACGTACGGCGTCACGGCGGCGGGACGATTCGGCCTCAGGCTGATATCCCTGCCGATCGTTTGAATACTGTTGAATGCGATAAAAGGCTAGCGTCCTAGTCGCCAGTCGATCATTGTTCAACAGCTCGATCAGTGTCTGGCAATATGCAGCATCCCGCGCTTCGGCGTTACCAAATCCTTCAATCAACGACACAGTGATATCGACTTCTGACATCGGCAACCGTGTCTCGAGTGCAGTTCTGATCGTGCTGCGACCTGCCGCTGAGCCGTTCGCAATATGCGACAAACCGTCAATCGCCGCACGATGAACGGCTTCGTCGAGGGGCTCAAACAACGCCGACAGCAGGCGATCCACATCACATGTTGCCGTCAGAATATGGACGGCTCGAACGCCCAGTTGCGGATTGCGATTCGACAACATCGGAATCGCGGCGAGTGCTGGGTCATCGCCGTTGGCGAGTGCATCCCTGATCTGAGAACTCAACGCTTCCGCTTCCGGGACTGGCTTAGTGTCGCCGTGCAGCCACGCCGGAACCGCAGCGATCTGAGTGCCGTCGTCGGGCGTGATATTTTCCGGAGTTGACGAAACAGAATCAGGATCCGAAGACTCGGGTGCCCGAGACTCGGGTGCCAGCCACGAAAGCCCATTGCCCTTTGTTAAGATAAATTCCTGCTCGATGCCCGACAGTCGGACGGCCGCCTGACCTGTCACCACAGTGACTTTGACCCGAAAATCCGCTCCGTTCAAATGCAGCAGCGAGGCGGCGGAACGAGGATCAGCGTGTGACAATTCGGTTTGCCCGCGCTGCTGAATTGAGTTGGCAACAGGGACAACTTCAACTCCGACGACAGCATCCTTTGACTGGAGTACAAGCATGGATGTGACACCGGCTGTCTTCAGGCTGAACTGGGGTGAGCTGTCTTCGTCCCACGGTTGCGTCGCATCGACGAAAAGTTTTATGCGCCCCGAATAGATCTCGAGTCCTTCAACGCCGACTGATGGAAGTCGCGCCAGCACGGTGCCGGACATCATCGCGATCCAGCCACGATCACCTGCGGAGAGATCTGCAGAAAACGGTTCAGCAACCGCAAACCAGCTTTGTTGAAACAGCGATCGACAGTCGGCCGTATTCCGAGTCGTCGAGACAATTTCACCGCCGGGAATCTGATCCAGCCTCATCCAGCGATCGATAGACTCATCGAACACGAAAAATGTCCTGTTGTTCGACATCACATGGACCGGCACTGCGGCTTTCGCTGGTTCATTCGCTTTCCCCGGTTCGACCCTACCAGCGGGCAAATCAGCAACGATTGCAGCCGGAACATCGGCCGCCGCCACGACCGGTACGGTGATTGGCAGTGCAACCACTGGCGCGGCATCTGCGGGTGCAGTTGTTACAACAGGGACTTCCAACTTTAGCTGCTCGCCGGGATCAACATCAGCGACAAGTGCGTTTTTGCCGCCGGAGCTATCCTCTGCGCCCGTATTCGCCGCCGCAGCATTTTGCGGGATCGTCGAATCGCTGTCGCTGACGACCGCCGGAACTTCACCAGTTGCGACTGTGTCTTCAGGCTGACCCTGATCACTCGCATCCAGGCCGACATCAGCAACAGTCTGTGATAATGTTTCAGGCCCGAAAAGCACAGAATCAGAAACAATTGTGGCCAGCCAGACGATTGCCAGTCCAACCGCAATAAAGATCGGCACTCGTCGAATTGATTCGCCCGGCACGGGCAGCGGTTTCCAGTCACCGCCATCGCCAGTGATAGAAGTCGGAGGTGCCGAATTATCGTTCCTTAACGCTCGGACGACATCGGTCTTGCCCGTCGGATCAAGCCCGTACAAACGATCGCGCAGTTGCAGTTCAATAGTCACCGGATCGTTCAGTAGTCCAAGGATCTCATGCGCCGAAGCGACTTCCGCAAGCATGGCGTCGGATGCCAGCAATTCCTTCTCAACCCGCGCCACAAGTTCCGGGGTCAACTGGTCGTCCAGATACTCGGCCACCAGATTCGCATCGATCATTACGACCGGTTTGTCGGGCATCGCAAGTCTGCGGCGGCGTTTGACTTCGCGAATACGCTCGACCAGTTCTGTCGTAAAAGGACTTTTTGCGATCTTCTGCCCGAGTTCCTTCGCATTCGCCGGAGACAGCCGATCATCCAGATACGCCAACAGTGTTCGCAGAGTCAAACGCATGACAGTCTCCCAATTCGCAGTACCAACAAATCCCCTGCCGTAATAGTGCGAATCCAGACTGCGTTTCGTTCAGGATTCTTTCAAAGATTCAGAAATTGCCGAAAAAAGCTGCTTTTTGCGATTCCCGTATGATGGACATTCATGTCCGTCGCCTTCGCCAAACAAGCTGCCGTCATTCGAGGTGAGAAAGTCGTCCTGCATTCGCTGGACTACGAATTCGGCGAACTCCAATTGTCGCAGGAATTACGTCGCGAGCAATCTGCCGAAATCATATTTGAACGCCGCTGGGCCGTCGCGATGCTCGACCAGGTTCTCAATCGATTGCGCGATGAATATAAACTCACTGGCCGGATGCTGTTTTTCGAATGCCGGTCGCCGTTTCTGTCGGGCGATCAGGATGGCGAAGGATATCAAAGTGTCTGCGAGACGTTGCAGCTCAGCCCCGAAGCCGCTCGCGTCGCTGCCCATCGGATGCGAAAACGTTACCGTCAGATTCTGCGTGAAGAGATCGCTCATACGACAGCGACGTCGCAGGACGTCGCAGGACGTTGATGACGAGATTCGCCATTTGTTCGCGGCGCTGCGGCGAACGTAAGGTGCGATACTCATTCGGCGTTCACGTTTCCCGCAACTTTCACTTGACAGGTTCACGCCACAAGAGCGCAGCAAAAAGGGGCAAAACGCTGCCTCCGCACGCACCCGAATACCGTGACCGCAGGGATGCTTCCTCTCGGACCTGACCCGGTTAGGCTGGACCCGCCGCGATTGGAGACAGCGTTTTGCCCCTGATTGAGCAATTCGCGAGCGCTGCATTATTCAGCCGACTGCGGCGAATCTCAAGCGATGACCATGAACTTTGAGCGACGAATCGCATTTTCTCACGACAACACCTAGTTTCACTCATCGTCTGCTGTGTTTGACTGCTGGATTTCCCATGCTGTGGCCACAATTCGGATGCGAGCGTAATCGACCTGACCTTCCAGATGTTCAAAAACAGGCTTCAGACGTTCGCAGCCAACCTGACCTATGGCTTGCTGCACTAACTGCTGCACCTTCGGAGGAATCCAGGGATCGATGTCGATGATCCGATGGGCCTTCAGGTATTCCCCAAGGTATTTGCTGACAGTGTCCACCGTGCGATCCAGTTGATTTGCAACATCCTCAATCGACAGCCCCTGCTCAAACAAGTCGAAGTATTCTCCTGTCGCACTCTCACTGGTCTGCGAAGAACGTTTTTTGCCACTGGAACGTGCAATTACGGGACTTTGAGCTTCGACATTCATCGCAAGATTGTGCGACAGGCACCATTCCTTGATCGTGTGCAGTACCGCCGCTCCGAATTCTTTCTGTTTCTGCGCTCCAATCCCGTGGATTTGAGTCAATGCGGCAGCATTTGACGGCCGTTGACGCGCCAGATCGCGCAGGGTTGCGTCGCTGAAGATAATGTACGGAGGCACCTGTTTCAGAACCGCCATTCGATTTCTCATGCCTCGCAGTTCTTCGAACAGTTCGCGATCCACTCCGGTCCACTGATCGTCCAACGGTTGAGCCGACTCAGCCACCTGCAGCCGCAGCAGCATCGGCGACGCCTGTCCTTTGAGAAGCTGGCGACCGAGCGGTGTGACTTCCAGACAGTTGTATTCGCCAGCCTGACGCAGAAACCCCTGAGACAATAGTTGATCGATCCAGTTCCGCAGTTGAGGCTCCGGTTCGTCCTTGAGCAGTCCCCAGGTACTCAGCTTGTCATGGCCGTTTTCCACGATCCGTTTTGCTTTTGACCCACGGAGCACCTGAGCTGTATATGCCGCACCGAAACGCTCGCCCTGACGCACGACACATGACAGGATTTTCTGCCCCAGGATCATCGGCTCATCGACCGGCTGCATTTCGTTCAGGCAAAAATCGCACGCGCCACAGTTTTCAGTCTCCAGCGTCTGGCCAAAATGTTCCACCAACTGACGATGGCGGCAGCGAGTACTCACACAATACTGCTGCATTGCCGACACCGCACGCTGACCGGCCTGACGCACTGCAGGATCCTCAGTGTCCTTCATCAGGTATTCCCAGGTATCCGCATCATTCGCGGCATACAGCAGACAGCATTCAGCTTCCAGACCGTCACGTCCTGCGCGACCGCTTTCCTGCTGGTAGTTTTCCAGTGACCGAGGCATCTCCGCGTGGATCACAAAACGTACGTTGCTCTTGTCGATCCCCATGCCGAACGCGACCGTCGCGACGATGATGTTGACATCTTCATCGATAAAGGCGTCCTGGTTTTTTCTGCGATCTTCGTCGGACATGCCAGCGTGATAGGGCAGCGCTTTGAAGCCTAGGCGATTGAGTGAGTCGCTGGTACTATCGACGTTCTTGCGACTGATACAGTACACGATGCCTGATTCACCCTTGTGTCGCTGCAGAATACGTTGAAGCTGCCCAGTCGGATCTGTGCGCCGTTCAACGCGATACTGCAGGTTCGGACGATCGAAGGAACCAACAAGAATCTCCGCATCCGCGATCCCGAGCTGTTCTGCAATGTCCGTGCGAACCTGTTCCGTCGCGGTCGCCGTATAGCCATGAACCGCAGCGTCTGGAAACGCCGTTTTCAGGCACCGCAACTGGCGGTACTCCGGTCGAAAGTCGTGCCCCCATTGACTGATGCAATGTGCTTCATCAATCGCGATAAAGGAGACTCCTGCGCCCTGAAGGAACTCAATTGTCTGCGGTTGCACCAGACGTTCCGGTGCAATGTACAACAATTTGAGTTCACGTCGCCGGATCAGCGCTGCCACCTCGCGTTTGTTCTGCGCCGTCTGCATACTGTTGATGCAGGCGGCAGAGACTCCGACGGCCTGCAGCGAATCGACCTGATCTTTCATCAATGAGATGAGCGGCGAAACGACCAATGCCATTCCGTTGCGACTGATCGCCGGAACCTGGTAGCACAGGGATTTTCCGCCGCCGGTCGGCAGCACGACCAGCGAATCACGGTCACTCATGACCAGCGCCATCGCTTCGCGCTGCAACGGCCGAAAGCCGGGATAGCCCCAGTACTGTTTCAGATTCGCCAGCAGGCTGGTTACAGTGTTTTCGTTCATAGTAAATTAAGTCTCTTGCTGCGGGGCAGGCATCACACGTTTAACCCCACAATTGGCTAGTTTGTGGAATTGGGGAACACGTAGGGTGGGACCAGCGGAGCGCAGGCCCACCACATCGGACAAATGGTGGGCCGGCGCTGTCGCTTGTCCCACCCTACATACAGCGTAAATTTTCACACTGCCCAGCCGTTCGTTTAACCCGTGTTTCATCAAATCGGTTCAGCCGACGCCGGAGGTTCTCCTTTGCCGCTGAGCACATATGCCGCTCGATCCTGAGCGTACTGTTCCGCAGTCTCGACAATCGACGCGACCTCATCGGACTTCGCTGCTTCAAACATCTTCTTTAGGAACGGCACACACCAGCCGCAGCCGGTCCCCGCACCACCGCACTCACTGATCTGACTGGGCACGCGCGGACGGTGAATCCGCAGAAAGTTCTGAACCTTTCGCTGACTGACGTGAAAGCAATAACACAATTTATCATCGGGCTGCATGGCGCTGTCCTGTGAATGAATGCCGCGGTCAGGTCCGCTGCATGGTCCAGAAATCCGCTGGCAGCATTGACCGAAATCCTTCCGGCTTGAGTGCCAGAACCGAACACTTGAGTTCCAGCAGCAGTCGTTCCACGGTGCTTCCGGGCAACAGTCCTGAGACACCCGTTTTGGATGAGGTTCCAAGGATCACAAGGTCTGCATTCGCTTCACGGACAGCGTTCAGAATGCATTCATCCGCATCGCCGACGAACACATGAACTTTCACGCCGGCCAGCAGTGTACGATAATCTGTCGCCGCGAGTTGTTCGTGAACTTTTCCTGTCAGATCGGCCACATCGGAACCCTCTTCGGCCGCATACACAACATGCACTCGCGCGGAAATTTTCGACGCCATCGACACCGCCGTGCGAATCACATCTGCGCCAACGGGACCGAGGTCTGTACAAGCCACAATGTCCAATGCGTCATCTTCTTCAGCAGGAGGCTTGACGATCCATACAGGCCCTGGCGCAAGTCGCAACAGCTTCAGTCCGGTGCTGCCGAAGAGGACTCGTCGCAGTGATCCCAGATCGCGGGTTCCGCAAACGATGAGCGTATCAGGGCGATTGCCGGCTAGGCGGATCAGTTCTTCCCATGCGTCCCCGATTCGTACAACACAGTCCACCTGCTTGCCAGACTTTGCATCCGCAGCGTACTGCTGCTGAAGTTCGCTGAGGACCGCTTCGGCGGCCGCGCGATCTTGGATCATCTGCCTGTCAGCGTCTTCATGTGAACCAAACCAGCCAGCGGATGGCTTCTGAAGAATTGACGTCAGTGTGACGGGAATTCTGCCACCGCTGGCGACCTGAAAGGCATGCCGTACCGCCAGTTGACCTGGCCGCTTCAGCTTCGACGCATCCCACGGTTGTTCGGCCGGCATTTCGACACCGACAACGATTCGTTTGACCTGAAACATGAATATCGACTCTTGGGAATATGGTTCATTCTAAATCGTACGGTCGGACCAGCGGCTGATAAGCCGCGCCAGCCCACCGTGAAAGACGTTGCACCGTATTCTACCGCAACTTGTCAGGTATTCACTTCCAGAGCGAAGAATTCGCATCGGTCCTGCTGAATGCGATCTTCGGTAGAATACTCATGTGGCGGCATTTGCTTAGAATGCCAGTCCCGCAATCAGCTCGTTTAACCCGAGCCATCGGCGAGGCTGCTCGTCCGGCAGCCTCGCGGATCGCTCGGGTTAAACGAAACCGAATAGTAAACACCACCTGTGCGCCACGTCACTCTTCGGAATGGATCATACACAATGAAAGCCGTGCAGTTTCAACAAACTGGTGAGCCAGCAGCGGTTCTCAAGACGATTGATACAGATCGCCCCGTGCCAAAATCCGGCGAAGTGCTGGTGCGGATGCTGGCAACGCCGATCAATCCGTCTGATCTGATGTATATTCGCGGATGTTACACCGTTCCGGCTCAGTGTCCGACGACGCCCGGTTTTGAAGGCGTCGGCGTTGTGGAAGCATCCGGTGGCGGTCTGCGAGGGCGATTGTTCATGAAGCGTCGGGTTGTGGTGCTCAATCGACGCGGCGGAAACTGGGCAGACTATGCAGTCGTTCCGGCGACAGAAGTCATCCCGATCAGCAACGGCTTGTCAGTCGAACAAGCCGCCACTTTCTTCGTGAACCCGGCGACTGCATGGGTGATGACGCGTGAAGTCCTGAAAGTCCCACAAGGCCAATGGCTGGTCCAGACTGCCGCCGGTTCCGCACTCGGACGCATGATCATTCGGCTTGGAAAAACGACCGGGTTCAAAACGTTTAACATCGTCAGGCGTGAAAGTCAGGCAGAAGAATTGCGAAGTCTGGGGGCAGACCACGTTGAGGTCTTTGACGAATCCAAAAACACACCGGAGGCACTTAGCGCATCCATCCGCAGGACAATCAGCATCGCAGGTTCCGGCGCAGGCTATGCGATCGACGCCGTCGGCGGTGCAACTGGTTCGGCTGTAATTCAAAGTCTTGGCCAGAAAGGCCGCATGCTGGCTTATGGAACACTGAGCAATGATCCGTTGATTTTCAGTCCCCGAGTCCTGATGACGACTGGCAGCAAGGTCGAAGGTTTCTGGCTGGGAAGTTTTATGGCAGGCGTCTCGCTGCCGTTCAAGCTGAGTCTGGTTCGCCGACTGACAAGACTGATCCACGCAGGTGTTCTGGGCACTCAGATCGCTCGAACGTACACGCTGGATCAGATCAAGGCTGCAGTGGAATTTGCAGAATATTCGTCTGTGCAAGGAAAGGTCTTGCTGCAGATTTCTGAGACGCAGAAGTAAATGCTCTGATGCCTGGGGCTGACGCCACCCGGCTCGCAAGTGTGCTATGGCATCACAAATTGATGTCCTTCTGGTTTTACCGTCAGCACGGGGCATGGGGCTTTGCGAACAATGCGTTCGGCGACGCTGCCCATCAGGATATGCATCAGGCCGGAACGACCATGAGTCCCGATTACGATCAGATCGATCGAATTCTCGCGAGCGTAATCGATGATCTCTATGAACGCCGCCCCCACTCGGACTTCGCGCACGGTTGGCTTCTCATTTTCCCAGCCATCCGGTGGTAACTTCTCCAGCATTGCCTCCGCATCTTTGACCAACGATTCCGATTGCGTCTGCATAGTCTCAACCGAAAAGGCTGCAGCCTCAGGTACCAGCATGGCAGGATCGGGCACGATATGCAGCAGGTGCAGTTCGGCTCCAAAGCGAGCCGCCATGGCACACCCATACAGCATCGCCGGACGGCTGAAGTCACTGAAGTCGGTCGGTACAAGAATTCGGTCCAATTTAATCATGAGGATTCTCCTATTGAGGTGGCATTTGAATTGTCAACATCGCAAAACCAATCACGGTCGCTGCTGTCAGCAGAAGCGTGATCAGCAGTCCGACTCCATACACCGTTCGAATTCCGTCATCCGGAAGTTCTTTTCGATGCAGCAACTTTCGCACAACGACTCCGCACACCCATGCCCAATGCAGCATGACATGCACGATGACTCCGAGACCAAGTACACACAGCATCGTAAACTGCAAACTGCACCATTGGTCATAGTTCATTCCCCAAAGCAGCCAACCTTTTGCGGCAACTCCCGGTGGAAACACAAACTGCACAATCACAGCCGTGATCGACAATGCCACGAACGTGAGCATCAGGATCGTATCCAGCCAAAAATTAATCAGGGTCCGAGAAATTCGCGGACCATTCGCCGCCTCTCCTTCTGCATGAATCGAGGTTTGTTGTGACTCCATGTCATTTGATACCGCTGCTCGTCGGACAAACCGGACAGCTTTGAACACCAGTCATCTCATTTCCATTCGCAGCAAACACTATGCCACGAGCCACAGTCATCAGGCCCGTAACGACAACACTGACCGCCGCGACACGGATGAGTTTTCTGCGGATGCCAATCGTAGCCAGCGACAACCCCGCCCCGGACACCAGCATAACAGGAATTGTCCCAAGTCCGAAACTCAACATGATCAGGACTCCCTTAGCGACACTTCCGGAACTCGCCGCCAGGGCAAGAAAGCTGTAGACAAGTCCGCAGGGCAGAAATCCCGTCAGCAGTCCTGCGATAAAGACTCCTGTGGATGAACCACCTCTGAAGAACTGACTGAAGACGGTGCGGGTCACGCAGGGTATTTCAGATCGGCGGCGAACTCGCCATGACAGCCATCCCGCAGCGTGAAGACCCTGAATGATCAGCAACAAGCCTGCCACAATCGCGAACATCGCCTGAAGCCAGATGGCATTGTGCTGCGACTTCAGGAATTTTGTTCCAATCGCAGACGCCATGACACCCAGAAATACGTACGTTAGCGTTCGTCCCAGACTCCAGCATCCCTGCCGCAGCATCGCCTCTGTGACCGATCGAGACCCGAGACTCATCGTCGCTGCAATGCCGCCACACATGCCGATGCAATGAGTCGATCCAAGCACGCCGCTGATGAAGATGAGCGAGAATTCTGCGATGGAAGCGATCATTACGCTGTCTCCCGCATCAGCCGCAGCGAATTCGAGATGACCAGCAGACTGCTCACGATCATGAGACCGGCCGCTACAGCTGGATTCAGGACTCCGCAGGCAGCAAGGATGACTCCGACGAAATTGTAACCAAACGCCCAGAACAGATTTTGGCGAATCACTGACCGTGTTCGCTGAGCCAGGTGAATCGCCCAAGGAATTCGGCTGACGTCGTTGCTCAGGAGACACACCTCGGCTGAATCGCGCGACACATCAGCACCGCATCCCATGGCGATGCCCACATCGCTTGCGGCAAGCGCCGGTGCGTCGTTAATCCCATCGCCGACCATTGCTACTGCGCCATATTGCGCTCGAATTTGTTTCACCTTCGTGACTTTCTGCTCCGGGCGCAGGTCGCATTCGATGGACAGTCGTGATGCTGTCACGGGTGCATGGCGGTGCGGACGTGTGTCGAGCAGAGGATCATAGTGTTCGGCAGCATGAGCTGAAGTGCATTCCGCACTGCACTCGCAACCAACTTCGTGACAATCCAGTAAGTCGCGACGCAACTGTTCGGCCTTTGCAGCTCGATCGCCCGTCAGGACCATCAGTTGCAAACCGGCATCGATCATGGCCTTTGCCGTCGCTGTGGCTTCTGGTCGTATCTTCTCCGTCAACAGAAACAGGATCACCGGACGATCGGCGACAGAGACCGCGACCACCGACGCAGCTTCCCGATCTGCGATAGCGAGCGCATGCGAGATTCTCAGTCGCAGGCGAGGTTCAATGTGCGCATTGACTGAAACGAATTCGAGACTCCCCAGCCGCAGGCGCGTTCCATCGGCCAGCGCCGCTTCCACGCCGCCCCCGGGAACGGAACGTACGTGGTTCAGGACCGGCTCCGGAGACTGCGCATCGCGCGCTTCAGCGAATCTCACCACTGCCTGCGAAAACGGATGCGACGACGTTCTTGCCAATGCCGCACAAAGTCGCAGTACCGTGGAGGCATTACGATCATCCAGCGAACACAGATGCCGCACTTGCGGCATGCCGGTGGTGAGCGTCCCCGTCTTGTCAAAACAGACGGCCTTCACAGTCGCCAGCCGTTCAATCGCATCGCCACTGCGGAACAGTACCTGATGCTTCAACGCCGTGCTGAGCGCAGTCCAGACGGCGAGCGGCGTCGCCAACCCCAGCGCGCAAGGGCAGGCGATCAGCAAAACGCTCAAACTGCACTGAATTGCCGCTCCCGCACCATGCTGCCAATGCACGACTAACGTCAGCAGTGCGACGCCGGTGATTAGCGGAAAAAACCACGCGGAAACGCGATCTGCCAGTCGTTGATAGTGCCCTCGCGACAACCGCGCTTCCTGCAGAAGCCGAAGCAGACGACCAAATGAGCCTTCTCGAAACGCCGCTGTCGCTTTGACGACGACGTGGCCGTCCAGATTTACCGTGCCACCGAGAATTCGATCTCCAGGAACTCGGTCTGCTGGCGTGCTCTCGCCCGTGAAAACCTGCTCGTCCACGGTCGTCTCGCCGTCGATCAGAATCGCGTCGGTCGGGAATCGCTCACCTGCCCGAATCTGCAAGTGGTCTCCCGCTGCGATGTCAGCACAATTAATCTCCACGACACCATCATCAGTGACTCGCTGCGCCTTTGTCGGCAACAGGGCCGCAAGTCTATCGAGCGATTCGGTGGCTTTCTGTTTTCCTGTTGCCTCAAACCAGCGGCCCAGCGTGACCATGACAAGCACCGTCGCACCGACTTCAAAATAGACTTTTTCCTCGCCACGCAAGACGTTGGCGACGGAGATTCCATAGGCTGCAATCACGCCCGTCGCAATCAGGAGATCGGTCGAAAAAATCCGCTGCCGCCAACTGATGATTGCGTTCTGCAGCAAAGGCACGCCAAGCAGCAGGAGTACTGGCAGACTAAAAATCATGCTCAACCAGCGAAAGACTTCGAAGAGCTGCGTTTGAAACGGATCACGCTTAACTTCGTAGACATCCAGCGACCACATGGTCATCGTAAATGCCATCAGGTTCATTGAAAAGAAGATCGCGATTCCCAATCGCACGATCGTCCAGCGAACCGCTCCTTCCTCGCCTTTTTCTTCCGTGATCGCATGCGCCATGCGACAGCCAAAGCAGCAATAGATGGATTCTGATTCGGGAAGATGACTGCGTCTCGCGCCTGCTAATGGAAGCCCGCACCAGGTGCAGCACAGTGCATCGCTCGACGCAAATGTACTCACGGGATCGCGTGCGTCGTCAAGGAGCGGCATCAGGCTCATGGAGGCAGGACCAGTTCAACCTGCATCGCCGGGAAGAAGTACCGAATGATGTAGTAGACGGTGAAGATCCAGAATCCGAGCCAGATGGCTCGGATGTACCATGGGATTTCGTTTCCGCGATAATAGTGAAACGCATGTTCCTGTTCCGGAGAGGACTGATCCGGACCGCCGAGGTGTTCAGCATCAGCCATGTGCATCCAGCTCCCGCTCATTTTCGAGCATAAGATATTTGGGTCTTTCCAGATCGCGGAACATTCCGTTCAGCGCCGCCCACAGCAGAAGAAAAAAGAATCCGGCGCTGGCAAGCAGATAGTTGATCACCGGGGTAATCGCGAAACCACCGTCTTCGGGATCTTTTGTCAGCGCCACGAGTTCACCAAACTTGACGACGAATCCCATCAGGCAGGGAACAAGGATCACGACTCCAAAGACGATCGTCACCGTCCAGGCAATCGACCGGTCTTTGCGCGAAGTCACCACGTCAAGGGATTTGGAGGGCGGTGTCGCTTTCACATTTGTCTCGATAATGTTGGTCATTTCAGATCTCAAATTTCAAACAGCGAATCTCACATCCCGCTCGATCACTCCGCCACCGCCACTTCCTCTGGTTTCTGTACCGGAGACGGAACATAGGCTTCGTAATACGGATAACTTTCCTGCCATGAACCCAACCACTGGATGTAAGTCATTATCGCCAGCCCTTTGGCATTGGGTTTGTCCGGTGAGCCATCAAAGAACCACGGATACTCCGGCATCGGCGAAGCCTGTGAAAGGCTTTCCGGCTTGAAGAAGTGGACCGCGTGCCAGTCGTTGGAACGACGTCCGCCTTCACGGCAGAGATCCGGACCAACACGGCGCGTCCCGAACAATACCGGCCGTTGCAGTTCGTTCTGATATTCCACGGACCGCGACACAGGCCCCCAGCGTTCTTCTTCGTTCGACACTGGTCTAACAAACTGGCTGTGACAATGCCAGCATCCTTCGCCGACGTAAATCTTGTGGCCGGTGCGAAGTGCATCGGCACATTTTTCATTCCACCATGCGTCGTGTTCTGCGTCACCGCCCGGTGGCGTCCCGTAGGTGGCATTGAACGAATCCGGATAACGCCGCGCGAGATCTTCAAACTGATATCTGAGGTTCGGGTTGATCAGTTCCGCTACTGTCTTTTCCGGAATGTCTTTATACATCAGCCACGGGACGAGTGCGTTCGACACGAACGCCAGAGCAAAGAACCCGATGCCCGCGATGTAAAGAATGCCCGACTTACTTTCAAACATGATTTCGTCACCAGTAGAACAATGACTCAGGAATAATCATCCGACGGATGAGATCTATCGGTCTGATCTGTCGTATTTGGACCAGCCACAACGTCACGCTTTACGTCGGTAACAATCCGCCCGTCTTCACCGGTGCAGTCACGGGGACAGGCCTGAACGTCAGCCAGATATTTGTCAGGAAAGCCAACAGTCCGCCAAACATCGCCAACCCCGCGATGACGCGGAGAACCCAGAACGGAAAGGAGAACTCAACCGAAGCATCCCACGGTTCCAGAGCGGCCCATGACCAACCCTGGAAGAGGCCCAGCAAAATCAAGTCCGCTGCCATGACGAACAACCCCAGCGTCGAGAGCCAGTAGTGCCATTCGCAAAGGGATCTGCTGGCCCAGTTGCGACCCAGCAGACGCGGAAACAGATAAGTCATCATGCCCATGATCCACATCGAAAACACGCCGAACATAACCATATGCGCGTGTCCGACGACCCAGTCGGTGAAGTGAATGACCTTTTGAAACGTCAGCGTTACCTGAAACGCGCACTGCAAGCATGTGAGGAAGTAGTAAATCATCCCGGTATAGAACCAGCGGATCGGCAGGTTTGTGCGAACAACGCCTGAGTTGCCCCAGATCGATCCAAAGAAGTTGATAATCACGGTCGTCACGACCAGCTCCACGGCAATCGTGGAAACGATGGCCCCATATTGCAGGAACATCGGAATCGGCGTGTACAGGAAATGGTGAATGCCCTGCAGCGGATAGAAGAAGGCCAGACCCCAGAATCCGACAAGGGAAAGCCCGTGACTCCAGATGGGGCGTTTGAGCAGGATCGGGACGAAGTAATACATGAGCCCCCAACCAAGCGGCGTCACGAACAGTCCAACGAGGTCGTGAATAAACAAACCGCCGACAGCTCCGGCGCTGGTTCCTGAAACAAAGTACTCTGGCACAAAATTCCCCATCGCGTACGTCAGAAAGGTCCAGACAAACGCGGCAAGGAAGTACCACAGACTGACATACATTGGCCCTTTCATGCGGGCAATCGGCGTCATGAAATTAATGGCTACCAGCAGCAGTCCCACCTGAGCAAGCGGGTCAATCCAGACGGGAGTTTCACCCCATTCCAGTGCCTGAGCCTCTCCGAACAGGATACCAATTGCCGTCGCGCCGACAACAACCTGCCACGCCGCATAGATGAACCACGACAGTTTTCTGTTGGCCACTGGCTGCAGAGTCAATCTAGGTATCGCCCAGTGCAGACAACCCAGAAACCCGTTCGCCAAAAAGCCATAAGCCACCGCATTCGTATGAACCATTCGCCAACGACCCGGCGAGAACAGTTCGATCCCGGCAAACGGATTGTGGCGAATCAACTGCAACGCCACGAGAATGCCTGCCAGCATCGAAGTGGTCAGAAAAATCAAAGCCGTGATGAAATAGAACTTGATGATCTTCTCATCAACCAGTTCTTCGTGAGACTTAGTATCGCTGGTGATTGCATTTGCGGTCATGTGTTTGAACTTCAACGAAGGTTGTTCTGTACTGGCGAGCGTCCAGTGTCAGCCGGACGGTACCCTCAGCGATTCACTGAATTTCCGTCGGCCTGCGATACGGCACGTAGGCCCCAAACGGTGCCATGACGGCCATGGACCAGCCGAAGACAAGATGAGTTGCAAGAGCCACCCACCAGGGAAGGTATTCGTTATTCGTGATCCAGTTGCCACCAAACATCGCTGGTTGCAGCCACGACAAAATCAGGTCGTAGTTGACGAACCAGACTACACCTCCGAGCGCTGATCCCCATATAAGTCTGACACCCAGCGACTTGTTCTCCGCAAACCGAGAAATTACGGAGTGAAACAGACTTCCCAGGACCATCCCGGTACCGATATACAGGCAGCAACCCAGAGCCAGAATCGTGCCATCGCTGATAACAAACGCCGAATCGGCGTTTTGCGTTCCCAGCGGTAACGCCCGTGCGCCAAGAGGAAACGTGAGGTAAACGCGAATAATTTCCAGCGAATGTTTGCCTGCAACCGTCGATCCAATGACATTGAACAACAGGCTGATCATCGCGGCAAATCCGCCGAGCACGAAACCCACTGTCGCATAGTACGCCATGTAGAATTTCACCGGACTCCAATCGGGCGGAATCTGACTGCCGGCAAGGTCGTTTTCCAACGCCGCCACCTGCGCCTTCAAGGCCAGTAGCTCACGTTGTTTTTTATCAGTACTTGTTTGATCGGGCATAAAATGGGCTCACGTGTCTTAGGTTCGCCGAGCAATCTGACAAATCCAACCGACCAGACTGATCCGTCAGATGCGTGTTGCCTATTCAGCAGTTGCTTCCACCGGCTCCGCATACGGCTTCATCAATCCCGCTGGCACTGCGGTGCCTTCCCGCCGACGATTTGAAACGCTCAGCACGTAGCTCACCAGATTCCAGATGGTTTCCGGTTCGCTTTCGAGTGAACTCTTAAAGCCTGGCATCGGACTGCCATTGATGCCATTCATGATGCGGCGATAAATATCGATCGGATCCTGACCGCCATGAAGCATTCCGGACGTCAGGTCAGCAGCTCGAGTGGAGTGTCCCCATGAATCCTTGCCGATGTTGTCTTTCGTATGTCCGCGACCATCTTCGCCATGACACTTGCTGCAGCCTTTGGACAGAAATGCTTCGCGGCCAAGAGCGACCCGTTCGGGTGTAAGCTGCGGCTCTGGCGTTAATGGCTGCGTGAGTGATGCGGCCGCTTCTTTCCAATGATTGCCAACGTCCTGAACAAAGTCCGGAATGTCCTCTTCGATTAATTCCTCTGAGGCATCCGCTTCGCTGGCCAGCTGATATTCCAGCTCACCGCGTTGAGCGAGCACAAGGACGTAATCAACCACTGCTTCGATATCTTTCTTCGGCAGCAGCCGAAACGATGGCATCGATGTCCCGATGATGCCTCGATACAGCGTGGCAATCAGATCTTCACGTCGCGGCCGTCCGCCATACGGCGTTGACGTAAACTTGAAGATGCCGCGACGATAGTCACGAGGCCGAGGATACAGATTCTTGGCGACAGGACCATTTCCGTCCCCGGAAACGCCGTGGCACTGCACGCAGCGCTTCATATAGACTTCCTGCCCATGCTTTAGCGTCAATTCTCGCGCGAATTTGTCACGCTCCGATTTTGGCTCGGCATCCGTCAACATCTTTGGTAGCAGCACAGTTCCGGATCGCGCCTGCACTGCGGCACTCACCTGTGTCGCCAACGCCGGAGCCAGATTCTGCACCTGCTGACTGGCTTCCCATTGCACTGGTTCAGACCGCTGGCAGCCAGATGCGGTGAACAGGCTGGCGATCAGACCCAAAGTGGTCCCCGATCGGATGGCAAATGACATAGACTGTTACCGTTACAAATTGACTAAATAGCTGGATGCGAGGACGCAAAGCACCGCCTGTGCCAATCGACATCGGTGGCGTTTCACAGACCGAATAATCCCGGAAACCGGAGACAACAGACCGCAGAGCGACCTGACGCTGGAGTGATCTCTCGCGAAAGCCCAATTTTTCGGCTACACCATCGCTGTTGACTGGCCTTAGTGCGCGATCGAGCTGATGCCAGAAATAACCAGACTGCACATCATGACTCAAACTCGCACATGCAGGTGCGACTATTGGCACACTATGTGTGTAGGAAATCCCATAGTGTTACGCGAGGCCCTGAAATAGAAATACCCGTTTGACGTACAAAATTGGCGGCAGAGGCGGCGCAGCCGCATCGCTGCTAATTTTCCCCTGCGAGTCATTGTGTGGAATTGACGGTCGTCCGCAAAACGGTGAATTCAAGCTTCGATCAGGTTTTTCGCCCCTTCCGGCAGATAGTCTCCCCTCGAATTGGGAGGTTGTCTCTACTTCATCGAGATCGACAGAAGTTGGGTTGCGAACACTACTGCAGCAGTTTCGATGCGAAGAATTGTATGAGGCCAGGAGATCATCCGGGCACCAGCGTTCAATGCCAACTGGAGCTCGGCATCTGTGAATCCGCCTTCCGGTCCGATCAGCAGAAGTTGAGATTCCATCAGCTTCAAAGGATCAGATGACAGCGTCGGCATTGATGATGATGGGTGCGCAATCCACAGTTTACCTGGCAGTCGTTCTGTCGCAACGTCATCCAGTACGGACGCGAGCGTCTGCAGAGGGGACAGCTGCATGAGCTGGTTACGACCGCACTGCTTGCACGCACCGATCACGCTGCTGCGGAGTTTTTCCCTGCGGGATTCACCCTGTGTGACGACGGTTCGGTCGCTCTGCAGAAGAATCAGTCGTTCAACGCCGACTTCTGTCAGCTTTTCGACCATCCATTTCAGACGGTCAGCCTTTGGTGGCGCAGCGATCACAGTCACACCAACACGGTCCGCGCACGGCGTGTGTCGGCGTGACGTGACGGAACAAAACACTTCGCTGCGGCTGCTGCGCGTGAAAATGGCATCCGCTTCCGTTCCACAGCCGTCAAACAGCGACAGATGATCTCCGGGTTTCAGCCGCAGCACATGCAGCAGATGATGTGCCTCGGTGTCATCCAGGACGACATCATCTGTCAGCAGCGATTCACAAAAGGCACGGGGCAGCATAATAATCTCTAACGCCTAACCTCTACGCCGGGCACTGGCCGCAGGTTGAAGGTCGTTGCGGACCTGAGACGCCGAAGTCTCAGCCCACCAGTCGGCTGACTGCCATTCCGACATTACGGCATCGTGATCCGCGACAACCGTCGGAGCGGGCTCAACGGAAATCATTGATGTCACCATGCTGGCTGCGGGCAATGCGGGCAATGCTGGCAATTCCGTCACTGGTGCGGCATCAGCGGTGATCGGAGCATCCGCTTTCGCTGCGGACTTCTCCGGCCGTTGAACCGTTGAACCGTGACGAGCCAGCGGCCCGTCGTCGAAGATCAACGATGCCGGCATCACGTCCAGAAGAGATTCCTTTGGAAGATCAGATGCAGCAATTACGTGATCAACCGGAGTGCTCCAATCCGTGATTTCGCCCATTGTGCTCACGGCTCGCACCCACACGCGATACGACCCTGCAGGCAG
>CANJQC010000098.1 GCA_947476295.1 Planctomycetaceae bacterium
CATCTGAAATCTCAAATCCATCTGATGAGCCAACGTTTGCAGCCGAGCGCAGGGGATCGGTCAGCCGCGTTCCTGATGGGGAATCATCACTGACAATCAGCCAGTCGGACTCCGAAGAAAACGGCGATGTCATCGGGATTTGCGACGTGCTGCCTTGATGGTCCTGTGCGGAGACGAGGGATGTGTGCAAAAGAAGCAACATCAGTCCGCTGCAGAGGCTTATGCAGAATTTTGGGCCGGACTTCATCATTTGACCTTCGCCTTCCATGGCAATCGGGCAGAGACATGATTCCCTTAACGACTCTTTTCTTACGGGAATCAGTTCCCGCCTCCGGTTGTCCGGTCAGCAGAAAACGCGGGGTTGATTCACTTCGCACATGAACCAACGCTGGCAGAATAATCGATAGAATCGACAGAATCGATTTCTGCGATGAGATAGACCGGGGCGAATCGAAAGGCCTGCAGGAGGATGGTTCTGTCCGAAGCATTCGATCCGCATTTTTTGCCGATTTGCGGAATGAGAGGTCAATGCAGCAACACCGGTTTGCAAACCGTTGATGGACGAGGATCTTCCACAGGAAGGCGCGGAGAAATGACCAGCGGCCGGTTTCGTGAGAATTCGGCGGTTGGCCTTTCATTCAGCCTGCTGAGGGCATTCAGATTTAGGCGTGAGATTCCCGGGCGTTTATGGAGGCCTTCTGCGGACAAAGTGTGGCGAGTATGGTATCACCGTGGATAAAGTTGTGGACGATGGCGAGCTGCCCGGACGATTGATGGCGATTCTATGAAGCTTACCCTGAAGATCATCCTGCTGTTTCTGATTGTCGCCTGTGGACTGGTCGGTGTTAGTGGCTACCTTTCGGTACAACGGGAGATTGCGTTCTTTGAAGATGAAATGACAGCGAGGCACGGTCGGCTTGTGACGGCGGTCGAGCCGATGCTGCGAGATGCCTGGCGGTCTGCCGGTCGCGGCGGAATGCTGCGATTTGTGGCCAGCATCGAAGGTGACGAACAACAGGTACGGATCCGCTGGGTGTGGCTGGATGAAACGGCCGATGATGCAACTCGGCCGGTTGCACCACAACTGTCGCTTTCCAGGATTCCGATGGGTCAGCTCACGTCAGTGCGTGTGCGGGCGAATGACGAACTCGGCCTGTATTGTTCGTATTTTCCTGTCGAGCTTGGTGATGGGCGACGTGGCGCACTGGAAATGACAGAATCGCTCACCCGTCGTGATGAGTACACTCGCAGCACGATCCTGCGCACGATGCTTCTGATGGGAGCGATGATCATTGCCGCCGTGCTGCTGGTTGCTGTCTTCGGACTGCGACTGATCGGCCGACCGCTGCAGGCTCTGATTCAAAAGACTCAGCAGGTTGCTGAAGGAAATCTTCGAACACCGGTGACTGTCAGTGGCTCGGATGAACTGGCCACACTGGCGACGGCCCTGAATCAGATGTGTGAAAAGCTCGATACATCGCAACAGGCGGTTCAGCGAGAATCGGCACAGCGAATTGAAGCCCTGGCGCAACTGCGGCATGGGGACCGCCTCAGGACCGTCGGGCGGCTCGCATCCGGTGTCGCACATGAACTTGGCACTCCGTTGAACGTCGTCAGCGGGCGAGCCGGTCTGATTGCCGGTGGAAATCTTGGCGTCGAAGACGTCATCAAAAGCGCGAAGGCGATTCAGACTGAGGCGACACGCATGACCGGCATCGTTCAGCAACTGCTCAATTTCGCTCGCCGTTCCACTCCAAAACAGACACTCTGCGATTTGAATTCTGTGATCGATCTGACAGTCAGCCTGATGGAACCAATCATCAGGAAGAAGAACGCTCAGGTTTCGGTTACGGAAAGACTTTCGGAAGGAATCAGCGTGAATATCGATGCTGCTCAGATGCAGCAAGTGTTTTCAAACCTGTTGATGAATGCACTCTTGTCAAAAGATTCGGGAGTCACTGTGCAAATCGCAGCACAGAGTTGTGATGCCATATCACCGGAATCGACCAGCAGCGAGCCGATTCGCAGCGTTCGAATAACGATGACAGACAATGGCGACGGAATCGCGGAGGCCCATCTGCCCCATGTCTTTGAGCCCTTCTTCACCACACGTGATGTTGGACAGGGAACAGGCCTGGGACTCTCGATCTCACATGGAATTGTGTCAGAACACGGTGGCTGGATGACTGTCGAAAGTGTACCCGGACAGGGGACGATTTTCTCCGTATTTTTGCCGGTGGGGGTGTATCTATGAACGGACATATACTGGTCATTGATGATGAACGCAGCATGGTTGACCTCCTGGAAACCGATCTTGCACTGCGAGGCTACAAGGTCAGCGGATTTGTCTCCCCAACGGTGGCTTTGGAGGCGTTGTTAACGACGGATGCTCAAGTCGTGCTTACTGACCTGCACATGCCTGCCGTGAATGGACTGCAACTGTGCGAACGAGTTGTTGCGAACCGTCCAGACATTCCCGTGGTCGTCATGACTGCTTTCGGCAGCATGGAAACTGCCATCGAAGCCATTCGAGCCGGCGCGTGGGATTTTGTGACAAAGCCGGTCGAAATGGAATTGCTGGCCGTTGTCATGGATCGAGCGATTCGACACCACAATCTGCAGGAAGAAGTGCGACGCCTCAGCAACAAGCCGGCACCAACCGACCGTTTTGAGGAGATCATCGGATCAAGTCCCTCAATGCAACGAGTCTTCGATCAGATCCGTAAAATTGCACCGACATCTGCCAATGTATTGATCACCGGGGAAAGCGGCACTGGTAAAGAACTTGTCGCGCAGGCCATTCATCGTCACAGCGATCGAAAGGACGGACCTTTCGTCGGAATCAACTGCGCCGCGATTCCCGAGAATCTTCTGGAGAGTGAACTGTTCGGCCATGCCAAAGGCGCGTTCACGGACGCTCGGACAGAGCGAAAAGGCCTGTTTCAGCAGGCTCAGGGCGGCACCTTGTTCCTCGACGAAATCGGCGATTTCCCGCTGAGTCTGCAGGCAAAGCTGCTGCGCGCGATAGAGCAGCGGACTGTACGTCCGGTCGGTGGAGACAAAGAGATTTCGTTTGATGCCCGAATTCTGACGGCCACTAATCGGGATCTGGAAGTCGCCGTCGAAGAGGGCCGTTATCGCGAAGACTTCTATTTTCGCATCAATGTCATTCAGTTGGATCTGCCTCCGCTGCGTTCACGCGGGAACGACGTCCTGCTGCTCGCTCGCTCGCTGTTGCAGGTTTTTGCGCACCAGATGGGCAAGAGCGTGACGGACTTTCAGGCATCCGTCGCAGAACGCTTCCTGAACTACGACTGGCCCGGCAATGTTCGTGAACTGAGAAACGTACTTGAACGAGCCGTGGCGCTGACCGAATTCGAAAAGCTGATCGTTGATGATCTTCCGGAGCGGATTCGTGACTACCGACAGTCGATGTTTCGCATCGATACAACCAACCCCGCCGAATTGCAGACGCTGGAAGCCGTGGAACAGCACTACATTCAGCGAGTTCTGCAAAGCGTTCAGGGAAATCGCACTGAGGCCGCTCGCATTCTGGGCGTTGATCGGAAAACGCTGTACCGTCGTTTGAAGCACGGCGAAGAATCGCAAGGCTGAGGATCCACCCGACGGCAACTGCGGCATCACAACAGGCGAGGCATTCTGCCCCGCGAGGCAATCTACCCCAGACATAAATTGTTTAACACGACGCCATCGACCACGCAAAACTCAGAAGAAATCGAATTTGTGATTGCGGCACACGACTTGCTTTTATGACTTCAGTTCAGCATCAGTCAGTGAACCTTGTTGCTCGGCCATCGCTGAGCGGTTCGACAGATTGGATTTTGCGGAACACGGAGAGTCAGCATGAAACTCACATCATTCAAATGGATGGCAGCAGGAATAGTGCTGTCCGCCGTCGCCGGAGCCAGCGCGATCAACTATGCGGCGTCACCTGCGTTATCCGGGACAGCGATCAAATGGTCAGATAGTTCGGTCTCCGCCACGACTGAGGATCAGGACACATCACAGCACAACTATGCTAAGTCACTTTCGAACGCTTTTCGCAGTGCATCGGAAAAGGTGATGCCATCGGTTGTGACGATTCAGTCAACGGCCGCCCAAAGTCAAAGCATCGGCAACGCTCAATCCGGGCAACTGCCTGAAGAACTCAGAGACAATCCGCTCTTTAAGCGATTTTTCGACAACATTCCCGAAGGGAATTCAGACGCCCCGAGTGGCCGGCAGAGAATTGGAATGGGATCCGGTGTCATCATTGACCCGTCAGGCATCATTCTGACCAACAACCACGTGGTCAACGGTGCCGACAAGCTGCTGATCAAACTTCACGACGGGCGTGAATTCGAAGCGACAGAATGGAAGACCGACCCAAAATCGGACATTGCTGTTGTGAAGATACAATCGCCGACGAGCTTGCCCGCTGCCGCGATCGGCAATAGTGATCAGCTGGATGTCGGCGATTGGGTAATGGCGGTGGGTGCGCCGTTCGGCCTCGATGAAACCGTCACGGCAGGCATCATCAGCGCCAAATCTCGCGGGATCGGAATCACGGCTCGGGAAGAGTTCCTGCAGACAGATGCGGCGATTAACCCCGGCAACAGTGGCGGCCCTCTGGTGAATCTGGACGGAGAAGTTGTCGGCATCAATACGGCAATCTCCAGCACTAGTGGCGGTTATCAGGGCATTGGCTTTGCTGTTCCGGTGAACCTCGCCCGCTGGGTCGGTGATGAACTGATGGCACACGGAACGGTTCAGAGAGCTTTTCTTGGAGTCGGTATTCAATCAATCGACAGCTCACTGTCAACGCAACTCGGCCTGGACACAGTCAGAGGAGCCGTTGTGACTGATGTACGAGCAGGAAGCCCGGCGGCTAAAGCCGGACTGCAGAGCGGCGACGTGGTGCTGGAATTCGACGGCGCTGCAATCAGCAAGCCAGGTGATTTGCAGGCGAGGGTTGAGCGAGCGTCACTCAATGATGCTCACAAGGTTGTTGTCATTCGAGATGGGAAAACGATGACGTTTGATGTGCGCGTTGAAGTGATGCCGACGAACTTGTCAGTTGAGGAGCCTGTTAAAACTGAAACTCCGGCTCAGTCCGAGTTCAACAATCTTGGACTTCAGCTGTCGGACCTGACACCTGATGTCGCAAAACAGCTTGGTATGGAAAATACCACCGGGCTGGTGATCACCGGAGTCAAGGCCGGCAGTCCTGCGGACACTGCCGGACTGAAAGACGGCATGGTGATCAGAAAAGTCGGTCACACGGCAGTGAAGTCATTGGCCGATTTCTCTACAGCGATGAAAGATGTTTCGCCAGAAGACGGTGTCCTGCTGCTTGTCCAGGCCGGCGAGGCTTCTCGGTTCGTCGTAGTAAAAGACTGACTTGGTACTACATCTACTTTGCATCACATGGCAAAGCTGAACGACGTCCAGTGGGTTTGAGACGCCCGGTTTTTCTTAAAAATCCGGGCGTCTGTGTTTCTGTTCCATAAATTGAACTGGCCAGATTTGTTACGAGCAGGGCCGATTGACCACATCGAGAACATCGTCAGCCGGAATGAGTTCTCGTGGCACATGGGAATGTTTCTCTGTACCCTTCGCGACTGATGCTTCGCTCCCATAGCCCAGATTCTGCAAGCCACATCATGCTGGAACTCCGTAATCCACACAGTATTAAAGCCGCGCTCGAACTGCGACCAAAAGCCGTGAAACTCGTCCACATCCATTCTGAAAATCCTGGCGAACCGTGGGATTCTGTCGTAAAGCTCGCGCAGGAAAACGGCGTTCCCGTTCGCGTCGGCGCGCCGGATCTGCGTGATCATCGTGGCCAAAAAGGCGGCCAAAAAGGCGGCCAAAAAGGCGGTCGAGAAACAGAACGCACGGGAGCGGGTTCAGCGACCGTCGAACCACCGTCGCCAATTCCTCTCGAGTTCCTCTGGAACACTGATGAGGCTGCTGCCGGCTTGTGGCTCGCGCTTGATCAGGTTCAGGATCCGCAAAATCTTGGGGCGATTTTTCGCCTGGCAGGATTCTTTGGAGTCCGCGGCATCGTACTCACCAAAGATCGCAGTGCTTCCGTCAATGCGACGGTCTGTGACGTGTCTGCCGGGGGAGCCGAACATGTTCCGTTCGCTGTCATCGCAAATCTGGCGCAGGCGATGGAGAAGGCTCAGCAGAATCAGATCTGGGTTCTGGGAACCTGTGAACGAGCAGACTCCACAATTCACGCCGTGCAGCGCGATCGCAACTGGATGCTGGTGCTGGGAAATGAAGGCTCCGGTCTGCGACGGCTGACGCGCGAACGATGCGACCAGCTTGCCTCACTGCCTCCGCTGGGCCCGATCCCGTCGCTGAACGTCGCGACCGCAGCAGCAGCATGCCTTGCAATTTTGACCGCTCCCACGAGCTGAATCTACGGTGAGTCATGGAACTTCGCGCATTCGCTGAACAAGTCCTGTACTCAGATGAACTGAGCAACAAAGTCATGCGTATTGCAGAATCCCTGAGCGATAATGCTCCCGGCGCTGCGGTTCGAGTCACCCTGCCGACACGGCCCGCGAATCTGCAGTTCGCGGTTCGGAAGTCCGCTCCCGTGATGCCCAAGGCCGAGTCATTGAAGGATGTCAGAAAACGTGCAATTGCACATCATGTCATGGCCAATCATGAGCTGCAGGCTCTGGAAGTCATGGCGATGGTGCTGCTGGCATTTCCTGACGCTCCTGCGGATTTTCGCATGGGACTTGCACATGTGATGTTCGATGAGCAGCGTCATACACGGATGCACGTCCAGCGCTGCGAAGAACTGGGGATCTGTTTTGGCGATTTCCCTGTCAACGGATGGATCTGGAAGAAGGCACAGGACTACAATTCCACGCTGGAATACGTGGCCGGTCTGCCGTTGGTGTTTGAAGGTGCAAATCTTGATCACACGGCAGAGTTTGAACAGTACTTTCGCGATGCCGATGATCGCCGCAGTGCCGCGATTATGCGGGCGATTCATAAGGACGAGATTCGACATGTCGAATTTGGTTTGAACTGGCTGCGACAACTCAAGCCCGCTGGTGTTTCAGATTGGGATGCCTGGACCGGCGCTCTACACTGGCCCATTCGCCCTTCCAAAGCTCGCGGCGATCTGTTCCAGCGCGAAGCCCGCCTGCAGGCCGGATTGACGCCGGAATTCATCGATCAACTGGAGGCTTTTGATGAAACAATCAGTTGATCGGTCCAGGTCTGGTGGCTGCTGTCGAGGCTTGGAGTTAATGGGCGAGTGTAGTCGAGCGATGCGTAACGGCCTCGGCGATAACATTCGTCCAGCAATGGCTGAAGCTGCAGCACAATGTCGGCGTCGGTCGTACGCAACGGGATGGCAATGTTTGGAAGTGCTTCCTGCAACGGCACGCGAATGAGTTCAGCTTCGGACTGTCTGTTTGCGCGACGAATACAGATGATGTAAGGCGTACGGCAGTGACGAGGTACAAGGATCTCGGGAATCGCGACGACGAATGTTCCCTGACGGATCAGATCGATTTCGACCAGATTGACGCCGCCATCGATGTATTCTCGCTGCTTCCTGAGGTATGCCTCTCGTGCAGGGCCTTTGCATTTGTTCGCGGGACTCAGCAGTTCGATCGCGGTGACAACTCGGTTGCCGCTGTTGCGGTCGATGATCTCGATATGTCGCTCAGTGCGAAGTTCGCTCGGTAAAGCGACAACGCATGGTTCGGCCACCGCTACGTTTGATTGCGTCAGACCGGCAGGAAACGACGGTTCCGGCCGTTCAGCCACATGGACGTCCGGATACACTCTTCTGGAATAGTCTTCGGCATCAACCATCAGGCCTTCCTCGACACGCGCCTGAAGATCACCCGGAAGCTGGTCATTGATTTGATCGGCCATGTAGACCACGAACCGCGAATGTACGTCTCCCCAAAACTGTTCAAGGTAAGGGTCCATGCCGGGGAAGGGGCTTTTTGTCATGACATTCTCGATGCGCGCACTGGTTCGCTTGTCGGTTCTGGCGACTGCCCATTGTAGCATCCCCTTGGTCGGCAATCGATCTATGTTTGTTGTCCAATGACAGGTTTCATCGGGTTGGTGGAATCCACCCAAAACTCATTTTTTCTGTTTTGTCACACTGATCGCGCCTTCGGCATCAGGTTCATGGGGCTTGAACCAACTTTGAATTTTTCTTGGGGCTGACGCCGTAATCCTTGTCGGTTATTCCGGCGAAGGCAGGCAGGAGATTGCGAAACTGCGGGTTCTATCCATCGTGCGGAAAAGGAGATCCTGTCGAACGTATCAGGTCGCCGAATGTGGAGCATAGTTGTCTGAGTGACCTTCTACTGTGCCGCAGCAATCAATTGTGCGTAGTCATATTCTATTGCCCTTTCAGGACGCAACGCCGAACCATGTCCAGCGGTCTCAAAGTGTCGGGCGACCTGAGAATCCGGCAGAAGCTGGGTAAGTACCGAATTGAACGCCGCCTGGGTTCCGGTGGTTTTGCCGCGGTCTATCAGGCCATGGACAGCGTTCAGGGAATTCGGGTCGCGATCAAAGTGCCTCACGCACGGTACACAACGGAAACCGTCCTTGCGGACTTCCGTAAAGAAATTCGCGCCACCTCGCAGTTGGAACACGAAAACATTCTGCCGATCAAAGATGCGAGCATCATTGAAGATCGGCTGGTGGTTGTGTTTCCGCTTGGTGAAGAAACACTGCTGCAGCGCATGAGTCGTCGGCTTTCACTGGACACCGCATTCGATATGGCGGAACAGATTCTGCGGGCGACCGCAGAGGCTCATAAGCATCATGTGATTCATTGTGACATTAAACCGGAAAACGTCATCATGTTTTCCGGCAATCGAATTCGACTAGCTGATTTCGGAATCGCCAAGGTCTCCCAGAAGACTATCCAGGGAGGAGGCACCGGTACGGTTGGATACATGGCCCCTGAACAGGCGATGGGCAAACCGTCGTTTCGATCGGATGTGTTTTCGATCGGCTTGATTGTGTGGCGACTGCTGGCAGGTGAATGGCCGGAATGGCCATTTGAATGGCCGGCAAAAGGCTATCCCAAACTCCGTGGCCGCATTCATCCCGACTTTATCAACTTCATGCGGCGCGCGATCGACGTCAATCCTCGCCACCGATACCGCGATGCTCAGCAGATGCTGGCGGCTTTTCTGAAACTGAAGTACCGCACACTTCGCCACGCCAAAGCCCGCCGCCGCGCCGCAGCCTGATGTGAAGATTTGTGACGAATGCAGAACGGCCAACGCATGTGAGGTTAGTGCTGGTTTCGGACATCGCACTATCGTGATCGCGTTTCGTACTGATGCTTCGTTCCCTTCGGACCAATCTGCACAGTGTAACTTGATCCATCCGGAGCAACTTTCGCCAGGATCCATTCGCCCTTGCAATCTGCTGTCTGCTCGGTGTTGGCGATGAATTCCGCCGGAGCCTGCAGCACTTCATCAAGTTCCACATTTCGATGCAACTGGAACCAGTTCTTCAGCGATTTGACTTCTCGCAAAGTCTTCATCGTCTGCTCCGCGCCGCCTTTCTTTGGCCCATTACACATGATGGCGACGACCGGATCAATGGCCAGCACCATCGCCGGATTGTTGCTCACCGGCAATCCGTGATGCGTCACCATGAAAAGATCAACATGACCGACAGGATTACGAGGTGTCACCAGTTTGGCCTCTGTATTCCAGGTAAGATCTCCGCACGTCAGAAACCGAAATCTTCCGAAGGAATACAGCAGACTCAGGCTGGCAGAATTGTCCGACGGATCATCCGGCTGCGCTTCATGCCTTACCGCAAATGCATTCACTTCACCTTCGTCCGTGACGACTTCTCGACCAGATGTCAGCACACGAACCGTCAGCGGTGTCTGTGTGGACTTGAGCGGCAAAGTGTCGCCGACATGCAGTGCCTTCGATGCGTTCTGCGAGGCCGCTCGATAGCTGGCGATGCGTTCCGGATAACCGGGATCTTCAGACAGCTCTTCAGGGATGCCGCGATCCCAGAATGTGCCGATTCTAAATTTCGCCGCCAGTGCCGCGTGATTACCGTAATGATCCAGATGCCAGTGAGACACCACTGCATGATCAATACGCTTCAGACCTGCCAAGTCCTTTGCGACGTAGATGATCCGGTCGAGATCCCTGCCATGATTGTCAGGATAGCCGGAATCAATCAACACTGATTCGCCTTCCGGAGTAACGATCAATGTCGCCGCACCACCTTCGACGTCGATGAAGTACAAATCCAGACAACCATCAGCAGAGCCTGCCGCAGCCAGAGACGGAATCAACGACAAGCTCAACAGAACGGACGAGGCAATCAGGCGCATGACGACGACTCCCAAGGATGAATCAAAAATCAGTCGCGACATTCTAAACAGTGTCTCGGCCGTTTGTCGCGGATGCGGCCTTTGAACGACCGGAAGGGGTGCAGTCGCGGATTTCGGCAGGGCGGACCGAACGGAGTGAGTTCCGGCAATTCGTCGTTGCCGGAACTCGCGTTGTTCGATCCGTCTACATGTCACGGAAATTTCCTGAGAATGACGCCCTTCAGGGAAATTTATTCTGTGAACTGGATGTTATACTGAATGACCATGCCCAATGCGTGTTGATTCAACGTTTCAGGAAAAAGGTACATAACATGATTGCGCCGACAGAAGAAGTCTGCGAAGGCGTTCCGGAGCTGGAAGAACGGACCCCCGAATTTCTGGTGCTGGCTCGCTATGGTCGCGTTCCTCAGGTTGCTCGGTTTGCCGCTTGGGGTGATAAGCCGGAACGAACGGCATGGGTCGTCGTTTCGACGGATCGAGGCCAAGAACTGGCGTGTGTGCTGCAGACATTGCCGCCGAACGCAAAGACGGCGGAAGGCCAAGAAGCGACGCCGACCGGCGAACTGCTGCGAATCGCGACAGCCGATGATCTGGACCGCAGCGCAACGGACCAGCATGTGGCGGAAGAAAGTTTTGCCGAATGGACAACTCGTGCGGAAAAATGGAAACTCCAGCTGGAACTGATTGACATTGAACGCACGCTGGACGATCGTCTCATACTGTATGTACTCAACGATCGCAGCGCCGAAACAACCCGACTGGCGTTGCTGGCGGCGGCTAGTGGCTTTGGCGTTATTCATGTACAGCCCGTGAGTGCAGAAGGTGTCGTACAGGCCAGCGGTGGTGGCGGCTGCGGCACATGTGGTACGTAACGTGATTCTCTGAAGTCCGGTGCCTTAGTTTTTCCAGCGGCATGACACCAGAATCATTGAGAGTTTCATTGGGCACCAGCCGTAAGCGTCATGGCAATGAACAGACATAAACGACACTGCATAGAGCATTTATTAAATGACATCCATCGAACTTTTTGAATCTGAACGCAACAAACAAGTTGGCTCCTCGACAGGCGACGGCAAGGCAATTCTGGACGCTGCCGAAAAGACTTTAATTGACCAGGGTGACTTTCACAGACTTTTCGATGCAAAGCTGATGCGAGCGCGGCACTGTCTGGGACTGCCGATTACTCAGCCGACGTCGTTGCGAGACATTCCAGATGAACACGAAGCTGCGTTTCGAGATTCCTACACGGCAGCAGCTCGTGAAGTTGGCCAGCGGTTTCTAGATGCCGGTCAGCTTGCCGATGCTTGGGCGTATTTTCGCACAATCAATGAAACAGCTTCGGTCCGTGCCGCGATAGCCAAACAGGTGACCGAAACGCCGCCGGAGCCTGGTCCGGGGCTCGACGAACTGCTCAACCTGGCTCTGTACGAAGGTGCGCATGTCGTAGAAGGACTGAAGCTGCTGCTCAAGACACATGGCACCTGCAACACAGTAACCGCGATGGGGCAGGTGATGGCTCAGATGACGCCCGATGAACGTCGTCAGGCAGCGGCCATGATGGTGCGAAACATTTACAGCGATCTGCAGGCCAACGTGCGTCGTGATCTGGAGCGCCATCAAACTCTGGTGAAGTCGGATGCGTCCCTGCGTGAACTCATTCAGGGACGTGAATCTCTTTTTGCTGACGGTGGTTATCATATCGATGTTTCGCATCTGCATTCGACTGTCAGCTTCGCGCGGCATCTGGATCGTGACTGTCCCGAACTGCAGATGGCGATAGAATTGAGCGACTATGGGGCTCAGCTGGCCGAGCAACTGCGATACCCCAGCGATGTGCCGTTCGATGATTACTATGTCGCAAACCGACACTTCCTCAACGCATTGGCGGGCGTGGAGGTGGATGAGTCAATGCAATACTTTATTGATCGGTTGAAGCAGGAACCAGATGCTCCCGATCAGCGTATGATCGCATTTGTGGTCGCTGATCTGGGGCAGCGTGTGGACCGGACCAACATGGCTTTTGAGGCTGCCGCACCTTTCCTGAAGCAGATGGAAGATCCGTCAGGCTTTTCGTTCACCGCCTGGTGCGTGACCGCCAAGCGGCTCGACATTCTTGAATCGTCGGCTCGCGAAGACAACGACGTGCTGCGACTGGCGACGGCGATGCTGCTATCCATCAACACTTGAGGCTGCCATCCGCAGCATTGATGTCCATCCCTTCTTTGGATGCCTGCATGACGGAACAACTTATGGCTTCAGACACATCCAGCGGAAACAGTCAGGTCGCCGGAATTTCCGGCCGGAATTGGGCCTTGATTGCGATCGTGACCCAGCTTTTCATTCTCGGGATATGGTTTGGTATTACGGGGCAGTTCCAGGCAATTGAGACCAACGATTCACCAGGTTACATTCATGTGAACTGGGGCTCAATGGTCGATGTGTTCGGTAACCTGCGGACTCCCGGCTATCCGGCATTTCTCGCCGCACTGCGGGCCGTCTCGTCGGACACGAGAATCGTACCTGCGATGCACTTTGTTTTATATGCGCTGAGTGTGCTGCTGTTCTTTTCGGGCTTGTTTCTTCTGACTCAGGACATCGTTCGAGCCTTTATTGGTGCCAGTGCTCTCGTTTACACTCGCGTGCTTTTCGGATACGTCAGTATAATCGCGACCGACACACTGGCGGCAGCCTTTGGAGTGATGGTTTGTGGCCTGATTATGATTCGGCTCTGCTCACCGGGCATCGTCATGAGCCTCCTGCTTTCGCTGGCTGTGATGGCAGGATGGTTGATCCGTCCGGCGTATCTTTTTCTGGTGCCCCTTGTGCCGGTCATGTCCTGGATGGTCTATCCGGCTTTGAAGCAGCCCCTGCAGAGTCGTCGATGGCACGCAGCGACAGCGCTCCTGCTGGCTATTGCGCCGCTCTTATTATATTCGACGCTGCGTCTCTCTGTCGTGGGGCGATTCGGAATTGTTTCCTTTGGCGGCTTTAATGTCCTCGGAGTTGCCGGTCAGTTTCTTGTCAATAGTGATGTTCCGCTTTTGTCCGACGATCTTCGAGGCATCGCCTCCGCTGCAATTGAGCGTCGAGACTCCGGAAGACTCAGAGTCGGCGATTTTGACGACCTGCCTCTTACAAATTACATGCGAATGGAAGATCGCTACGACCTCACTATCTGGTACGTTTTTTCTGATTCTGAATCGAGCGAAGTGGTACAGAACCCAGTCAAGTTGAATTCGCAACTGCGTCGTCTGGCCCAGGAGCTGATCTGGCTTCATCCTCGAGAATATCTCACCTGGCTGGTTAAAGCGAGCCGTCAGGCGGCCCGCAAACTAATGTGGGATTTCGCCGACAATGGGTTCACGTTCATATTGCTGCTGATAGCGGCCATCGTCCTTATTCTGCATGGCTACCAATGGAATCGAGAGGCATATGAGAACTCCGATCCCCTGAAAGTCTTGGCAATGTTTGCCGTCATCTATTGTGTGATGAGTCTTGCAGTGGTGATTCCTGTTTGTCCGCCGTTGGGCAGATTTACCGATTCCGCCGCCGTCCTTCTTGCGTCACCTTTTGCCGTCTGGATATGGGATGCGTTTCAGAGATGGAGACCCTGAGGTTAATGGCGCTGAAACGCAGGCAGCTCTCAGTGTATGCCACCGAATGCCAGGCAATCGTTGGGTATCAGAGTTTCGTCAGGTTCCCGTTCAGCGGGTCTTGCCACCGGTTGGGTCTCCATCGCGTGGTTCGTTTCTTCGCCGCCCTGACTCTGAACCTGCGCTGGATTTTTCTGCCACCAAGCTTCGGCATCGCGCCATGTCCAGGCGTTGGCGCAGACGCATTGATCCAGAGCATCCTGAAGTTCGCGCGGTGTCTGAGATCGTTCTGCCGCATTCTTATTCAAACACTTTGTGATGATGTTTGACAAATCCCGCGGAACTTCAACGCCCAGATCTTCAATTCGCGGAGCCAGCGCCGTCGCATGAGCGAGGACCAGCATGACAGTATTATCGTCTTCAAACGGTGGGCGACCGGTCAGAAGGTAAAAGCCGACTGCCGCCAGAGAATAGATGTCTCCTCGGCTGTCCGGCTTCTGACCTCGCGCCTGTTCCGGGCACATAAACCGAGGTGATCCCTGCAGCTCCCCATTGAGACAGCAGATCGCATCCGGGCCGAAGCGTGCCGGACGGACCAAGCCGAAATCCAACAGCTTGGCGACGTCGTAAACGTGACCTCGTTCTGTCAGAAAGATATTGCTGGGCTTAACATCGCGATGCACAAGCCCGCAACAGTGAGCCTCATTCAGCGCACCGCACAGTTGTCGCAGAATGTAGATTACCCGAGCTGGTGATTGCGGCCCGAATTGTTCAACTAACTGCCGCAGATTCAATCCCTGCAGATACTCCATCGCATAGTAGAAGGTGCCATTCGGCGTGCGTCCATAGTCGTAAACCTGCACGGTATTCGAATGTGTCAGCTGCGCAGTGGCTTTGACTTCACGTTCAAATCGCGCCAGCATTCGACGGTCCGATGCCTTGTCTCGACGAATCAGCTTGACCGCACACTTGCGTTTCAAAAGCTGGTGCTCAGCCAGATACACATCGCCCATGCCGCCGGAACCAATGAGTTCGTGCAGCGTGTACGAGCCCAATTGTTCCAGATCATGACTTCTGCGTCCCAATTGTCGATTGATAACACAGCCATAGATTGCGAACCCGAAACCGACGAATAGCGCTGCAGAGTTACCGATCACCGATCGGTCAACAAAGGAACGTGGAGTACTCTCAGGATCAAATGTGCCCTGCACCAGAATTTCGAGCAGCACGCCCGTGGCAAGAATCACGCTCAGCATCAAAATGCGTGACCACGGAAGTCCGGAGAAGAACGTTTTCAGCTTTCCTGAGTTTGACGACGGAAAGTCATTCGTGCTGCCATCGGCGGAATTCTGCGAGATCGGTTCGGGTGTGCCATCGTACGTGATTTCACTGCTGAGCTGAGATGGAATCAGTGCAAATGTCATCGTCGGGAGTTCTGTCGTCAGGAGTGGATTACGACTTCTACTTTCAGAGGCAAAGAATCAGAGTGTTCGCAAAAGGTCGTCGAGGCACTGCAATTCAGCATTCGAACCTTAGATCGCGAACCAACGTCAGGAGCTACCGAAGTCGGAAAACGCGACGGGCATTTCGGCGGAAGATCAGGACTCTGCTGGGAAACCCTGCGCTTGTTGTGAAGAAGCAACATTCGGAAATTGGCGAAGACCAGAGTATTTCAATGCCTGGCAATTGTCGTTGCAATTTGGCAACATGTTCGGTCCTGCTCGTTTTTTGTCCTGAGCGATGTGTCTGCTTCGCATAATTCTCCTCGCCCATCATTCCGGATCCCACCAATGACATCGCGTTTGCTTACGGTTCTTTGTTTGCTGCCGATTGTGTCACCTGCGACGGCTCAGGAATTCTCGCTGCATTCGTTCAATCGGCAGCAGTTGTCGGACGTGTATTACTCCGAAGGTATCGCGGCCGGTGATCTGAATGGCGACGGCACGACGGATATCGTCTATGGGCCACACTGGTACGCTGGCCCGGAATATACAGCCAAACAGGAGATCTACCCTGCTGTGCCTCAAAATCGCGACGGTTATGCCGACAACTTTTTCACCTGGGTGCATGACTTCGACAAAGACGGCTGGAACGATGTACTGGTTGTCGGATTTCCTGGTAAACCGGCGTTCGTCTATCGAAATCCTGGCAAAGACGGCTTGACTGGCCTCTGGGAGAAACTTCAGGTTGCGGAGACGGTGAGCAACGAAGCGCCGCAGTTCGCAGACATTACTGGCGACGGCGTTCCGGAACTTGTGTGTACTCGAAAAGGCAATTACGGCTTTTACGTACCGGAACCTTCGCAGCCGCTGACCGCTTGGAAGTTTGTATCGATCTCGGAACCCACTGTACCAACTCCGTTTGGTCATGGACTGGGCGTCGGTGATGTGAACTCAGACGGTCGCAACGACATGATCGCGACCGATGGCTGGATGGAACAACCGGCCGAAGGCCCGGTCGAAGGCGTCTGGAAATTTCACAAGCATCCGTTCGCTCCTGCCGGCGCAGATATGTTCGCATACGATGTCGATGGCGACAAAGACGCTGACGTTATTACCTCGCTGAGTGCGCACGATTTCGGACTGGCGTGGTACGAGAACATCGGCACCGATGCCAACGGTGAGATTCAGTTCGAACAGCATCTGCTGATGGGTACGACAAAAGACGAAAGCCCGTACGGAATCCTGTTCACAGAACTTCATGCCGTCAAACTTGCCGACATGAACGGCGACGGTTTGCTCGACATTGTCACGGGGAAAACGTACTGGTCGCACCATGCTCAGAGTCCTATGTGGGACGCAGGTGCGGTTGTGTACTGGTTTGAACTCAGCCGCAGCGCTGACGGAGTCGTGGATTACATTCCTCATCTTGCCGACGGCGAAGCGGGGATCGGTCGTGGACTTGTCGTTGAAGATCTCAATAAAGACGGCCTGATCGATATTGCGTGTGGCGGCATGAAAGGTGCAAATGTTTTAACGCATGTGGCGACAGCTGTGACTGAACAGGAGTACCTGCAGGCACAACCGCAGAAGCGAAAAGACATGGCTGAAGGATTGTCGCCGAGTGATGCCGCAAAGCAGATGACGGTTCCGCTAGGCTTTAAGGTGCAACTCGCAGCCGGTGAACCGATGGTGCATCAGCCCATAGCCATGTGTTTCGACCACAAAGGCCGACTGTGGGTTGCGGAAGCACATACCTATCCACTGCGAGCCCCCGATGGCGAAGGCAAGGACAAGATCCTGATCTTCGAAGACACGACAGGCGACGGAGTCTTCGATACTTCAAAGACGTTCATCGAAGGCTTGAATCTCGTCAGCGGTATGGAAGTCGGCTTCGGCGGAGTTTACGTCGGTGCCGCTCCGTATCTGATGTTCATTCCCGATCGCGATGGTGACGACGTGCCAGATGAAAGTAGCCCTCTCGCTCCGCGAGAGGAGCCCTCAAGTGCAAACGTGAATAATGTGAGTAGCGAGACCACCGGAAGTGCAGGAACGGGGCTCGTCACGCGGAGCGAGACGGCTACTTTACAATTCCCCAACGACGTCCCTCCCAGTGCCATCGTCCTTCGCGATGGCTTCGGCTGGCAGGATACCCATGAAACGCTCAATACATTTATCTGGGGACCTGATGGCTGGCTCTACGGTTGCCATGGCGTGTTCACGCATTCCAAAGTTGGCAAGCCAGGTGCAGCAGACGAAGACCGTTTGCCGCTCAACGCCGCCGTCTGGCGCTATCATCCGCAGAAGGATATTTTTGAAGCGTTCATGAACGGCACGAGCAATCCATGGGGAGTCGATTTCAACGACAAGGGCCAGGCGTTTCTCACTGCCTGCGTGATTCCGCATCTGTGGCATGTGATTCAGGGAGGCCGCTATCATCGTCAAGGCGGACAGCACTTCAATCCCTTCACGTATGACGATATCAAAACAATCGCTGATCACGCTCACTATGTCGGCAACATCGCCGATTCTGCGTGGTGGGGACATGAACCAAAAGCTGCCGGTGCGACTGCAGACGCCGGCGGTGGTCATGCTCATTGCGGAGCCATGATCTATCTGGGTGATAATTGGCCGGACGAATATCGGAATCAGATCTTCTTCAACAACGTCCACGGAAATCGTATCAACTGCGATATTCTGGAACCGGAAGCCGGAACCTCGTCTGTGGTTGGACATCACGGCAAAGACCTGATGCTGGCAAATGATCACTATTTCCGAGGCATCAATCTGCGTTACGGTCCGGATGGTAGTGTGTATCTGATCGACTGGTACGACAAAAATGCCTGCCATCGTACCAACCCGGAAATCTGGGATCGTTCGAACGGTCGCATTTACCGCATTTCTTACGGAGACGCAAAGAGTCAAAAGTTCGATCGTTCGACGTGGTCCAATGAGCATTTGCTTGAGTCCCACGAACACAAGAACGACTGGTACGTTCGCACGGCTCGTCGATTGCTGATGGAACGCCCTTGTTCACCGCAAACCATCGAGAGTCTCTGGATGTCGGCTTCCGACACTGCGAAACCTGTCGAACGTCGGCTGCGATACTTGTGGAGTCTGCATGTCGTCGGTGGTCTCACGGAAGATCGTGTTCAGGCGCTACTCCATGACAAAGAGGAATATGTCCGCGCGTGGACGATTCAGCTTGAGCTGGAAGACCAGAACATCTCCGATGAAATCCTGAAGCAGTTTCCGGACCTTGCCGCGAGCGATCCATCGGCCGTCGTCCGACTCTACTTGACCTCCGCGCTGCAACGCCTTCCAAACGCCCAGCGCTGGGACATTGCTTCGGCGCTGGCCATGCACGGCGAGGACAGTGAAGACCACAATCTGCCGCTGATGCTGTGGTACGGTGTCGAGCCACTGGTTGCCGACAATCCGAAACAGGCGATTGAGCTGGCTCTGAAATCAGAAATCCCGACTCTGCGTCGTTTTATTCTGCGTCGAGCTGCGGCTCAGAATGACACTCTGCCCGCTGTCGTTGCTGCGCTGGGAGCGACAAAAAGTATTGAACTGCAGCGGCTGTTCATGGACGAAATGATGGCGTCGTTCGAAGGCCGCGTCAATATTCCAATGCCAGAGGCATGGAAAGGGACCTACGAAGCCCTGGCTGGAAGTGCCGAACAGGATGTGCGTGATCGAGCGGACCAGTTGGCAGTACTGTTTGGAGATCAGCGCGTCTTTGGGCCAATGCGGGCGTTGCTGGCCGACCCGAAACAGGAAACTGTTCGCCGTCGGCAGGCTCTTGACGTCCTTGTCAAAGGTCAGGACAAAGACACGGCCAATGTGCTGCTGAGTGACTCTGTACTCACCAATGCCGATCTGCAATCTGCCGCCATAAAGGGATTGTCTACGCTCGGCAGTGACAAAACACCGGCGACTCTGCTGGATATTTACAGTAAACTCAGCAACGACGTCCGCGCAGATGCGATCAGCACGCTGGTTTCGCGACCGGCATGGACAATGCTGCTGCTGACAAACATCGGGAGTGGTGCGGTGCCGAGCGGTGATCTTCATGCCTACCATGTGCGGCAGATCCTGTCGTTTAACAACAAAGAACTCAACGATCTGTTGAAAACTCACTGGGGTGAGATTCGCGAAACGTCATCCGATCGCAAAGAACAGGTCGTTGCGTGGAAGAAGGAGTTGACTCCGAAGCGGCTCGCCAAAGCGAATGTTGGCAACGGTCGCCGAATCTTCCTCAAGACCTGCCAGAATTGTCATCGCCTGTTCGGCACCGGTGGGCAGATCGGTCCTGACATCACGGGTTCCAATCGAGCGAACCTCGACTATATCCTTGAAAACATGCTCGACCCCAGCGCCGTCGTCGGGCGTGATTATCAAATGACGGTCGTCGCATTGAAAGATGGTCGCGCGATCAGTGGATTGCTCAAACAGGAAACCGACAGCGCGCTCACGATTCAGACGATCAACGATAAAGTGGTCGTGCCGAAATCTGAGATCGAAGAACGGAATTTTTCCAGCGTCTCCATGATGCCCGAGCGTCAGCTTGACCCGATGACGAAGGACGAAGTCAGAGATCTGATTGCGTATGTCGGCAGTCCAAATCAGGTTGCACTGACAGGCCCATCGTCTCCGATCGATGCGAAGACGGGCAAGGTTCCCGGTGCGATTGAAGGCGAAGCCATGAAGATCGTCGAGAAAACCGGCGGTACAGCTGTCAGCCAGAACATGGGTAGCTTCAAGGCGGATCGCTGGAGCGGCAACGATCATCTGTGGTGGACCGGTGCCAAACCCGGTGACAAACTGGCTCTGGAAATACCAATTGAGCAGGACGGAACCTACGACGTCGAAATCGTCCTCACGAGGGCTCGTGACTATGGCATCGTAAAACTGTCGATTGACGACATAGTTCTGGATGCCGGTGTGGATCTCTACAACGGTCCTGATGTCATCACGACAGGCGTGCTGACCTACGCAAAGATTCCACTGAAAAAGGGTAACCATCGTCTGGATCTGGAAATCACGGGAGCCAACCCGGATGCCGTGAAGGCTCACATGATCGCCGTGGATTATTTGCGTCTGGTGCCATCAGAAAAGTGAAGAAAATCGACTCCCGTACCTTGGACATTTCATACCTGCGCGGTTAAACGAGTGAAAGGTCAATCAAGACGTCTCATTCCCAGCCGCAGGGCGTATACTTCGGCGGTGTTGTTTGGCCATGCGACGGACATGAATGTCCATCCTACGTGCGAACACTCCTTTTGGAAGAAGGAACGGACACGACGTGGACGGCGACAGATCGAATGCTTATGGTTCATCTTGAAAAAAACGGGGATCGGGTTTAGGTTGAACGGGCTCAAGTTTATTGCCTCCCCTCGACCTCGGATCCGGCCCGGTTGGCGAAATTGCACTTTGGCGGGGGCCAGGCAATCCTATATCGTAGTCGTTGGTAAATTGTGGTGATCTTTGTACATTTGTTCCGAAAGTCAAATCCGGGAACCCAAGCCCGTTGGCGTCGTTCACCAGCGTTTGAAGTCGCAAATTGATGATGTCAACTTGAACGTTGTCCGTTCTGCAGTTGCATCAGAATCGCTTCCAGTTGTCGCTCAACTTCATGCGCGTCACTGAAACGATCTGCGGGATTCTTCGAAAGCAGTCGATCAACAACGTCAGCAAGTTCTGCCGGGACGTCACTATTCACTTCATCGACAGGTCGATGGTGGTCGTTACAAATACGATTCAGAATCGCAAGTGCATGTTCGGCTCGAAACGGTGGTCGCCCGGTACACATGAAATAGATCGAACTGCCGAGGCTGAACAGATCGGATCGGTGATCCACCGGCTGCCCCGTGGCCTGTTCCGGCGACATGTAGTGTGGCGTTCCGGCCACAACACCGGTTCTGGTCAGCGTCGCGTCGTCCACCGTGCGAGCCAGACCGAAGTCCGAGATCAGCACACGATCCACCGATTCTTCCAGCAGGATATTTGCCGGCTTCACATCGCGATGCACGACGCCCTGAGCATGCGCCGCCGCAAGTCCGGCGGCCGCCTGACGAGCAATTCGCAGGATCTCTTTCGCATCCAGAGGGCCTCGTTCATCCACGCGAGCCTGCAGCGATTGCCCTGGAACGTACTGCATCACCAGATACGGCGTATCGCCATCTGTCAGCACATCGTGTATCGGAATCACATGTTCATGCACAACGGCCGCTGCCGATTGGGCTTCCCTCGCAAAGCG